>JAWWBZ010000001.1:0-62632 GCA_033720715.1 Nitrosopumilaceae archaeon
AATTTCATCCCAATAAATCGAGATTGTAAAACCAATTTTGAAAACGTCTATGCAATTGGAGATGTCACTACTCTCAAGGCAAACGAAAAATCTGTAGTTCCAAAGGCTGGAGTTTTTGCCGAAGGAGAAGGATTAACTGTAGCTCAAAATATTATTTCTAAGATTCAATCAAAAGAAGACAATGCCTTGTTTGATGGAAAAGGAGGATGTTTTATTGAATCAGGAAGAGACACTGCATCACTAATTGAGGTTGACATGTTTTCAGGACCAGAACCTTCCGTAAAATTAACAAAGTCCACCTCTGAGCACCTTGAAGAGAAATTACAATTTGAAAAAGATAGACTTTCTAAATGGCTATGATCATTCGTTTTTCTCTTTTTCTCTAGACAAGTGTTCCAAAATAGCTTTTACTTCAACATCCAAATCTTGAGTGTTTTTGGATAGTTGTAAATTTTCAGCAATCTTCCCCTTAAAGTCTTCATCTTCAAGTTCTACTCGTCTTTTTTGAACACAATCAAGATGGTCCTGACCAGAGCCTGAAATCTTATGACAAATAGTACAAATCTTCATCAATTATTTTTACAAATCCGACGATTTAATAATTTCATTTTATGCCTAACCGATGAGGGATCGTCGTCTAGCTTGGTATGATACTTGTCTGGGGGGCAAGTGGTCGCAGGTTCAAATCCTGCCGGTCCCATTTTTTAAAATAAAAAAAGGTGAGAATGACTCACTAGATTCCACTAGAAGTGGCTTGAACCGTGGTCCTGTCTATTAATCCAGAGATGTAAAATAGCTCATACACTTCCCCATTTCCAGTAGCTGTTCCTGAAACAAAGTACAAGCTTCCATTTTCAAGGTCTGAAATTTCATCTCCGGAAATCTCTATCTCATAGACTAGACCATCTTGATTTTCTACCTCGCCAGATGCATCAAATGATTTTTCATTTGGGCTCACAGACACTTGCCATGTATCAGAAATTACAGAGAAAATTTGTCTTTGGTCATGCTTCCCAACAGCAAAAACACCACGTTTTACGTCATATTGGGCATGTCCGTTATCCTCTGTCTCAACTTCTACTAATCCCATTTTGAAATGAGACCGCCATGGTTGGTTTTCTTCAGAAACTGCAGCTCCACTTCCTACAAGAAATGTTCCCATATGGAGGGGTCTTTCTGATAACTGCCTTTCTCTGTCAAATTCTTGGGCAAACGCTGTCTCGTATACAACCGAAGTTGAAATTAGGACAGCCATCAATCCAAGTCCAGCAAAGATAGTTTTGTTTGATTTTGTCATTAAGCAGGAAAAACAATTTTGAATAAAAGGGATTGTTAAGCATTGTTAGCTAACAAAGTTACTTGAGCTTTATTGGGAATTGTTAAAAATTATCAAAAAAACTGTGAAATAGTTTCAAGGAATGATTCAAACTGGCACAAGGATACAGAGATCGTACATACATTAGAAAAGACATTATTTTGATGTTGTCCGAGTACGGAGAGCTAAATCAAACCAAGCTTTTAAGCTACTGCGGGCTCAACATTGTAAAACATAAAGAGATTCTTGAAGATATGGAACAAAAGGGACTAATTCAAAGAAAAGAAGAGCCTTGGGGTAAAAAAACAATAATCAAATACAAAGCAAGTCCAAAGGGACATGAATTTTGTAAATTAATCTTAGAGCCTTATGAGGAGATGTTTCCAAGGGAGGGCGATGAGTAACAATGTTATCTAAAGGTTTTAAGATAAAATTGGAGGTTTTTCATTATGAGTAGATCCAACAAGGATCATGATAGCATTTTTGAAATTTTAGACGGAATTATGTTCCAGCTTAGCAAAACCAAAAAGATGTTTATGATTATGATACTAACAACCCTAATCATTCCGCCAATTGCGTTGTTGGTAATGACGAGCACATTTGATTCTCCCTTTAATGATAGATTTGAAAAAAGGCTTGAGGACCGTCTCAATGAGGCTTTGCGGAGGGGTCAAATAACTCTAGAAGATGCAAATAGAATCAAAAACCAGTTCATAGACCAACATAGAGGGCAAATTCTACTTCAACCTGGGCAATTAGTTATTTTTGCAATCTCATTGGTTTGGTTAGGTGTTGGAATAAAACAATGGCTATCGATATCAAAATGGGATAAAAAATATCAAAAATTCAAAGAAAGACAAGAACAAGTAGATAAGAAACTTGACGAGTACTTTGATGATGAAAAATATACCTAAATTTTTTCATTCTTAGAATCAAGTTACAAAAATTTGTTAGAATTAAGCTTGTTGGATTTATCTAGATAGAATTTTCCTTTTTCAGGATTTTCTAACTCTGAAAAATAAATCTGGGCCAATTGACTAAGAGTAAAGGAATCTTTGGGGTTAATCTCATTCATTTTCTCTAGACATTCAATTTTTTTCTCAGAATTTGACAAATCTACATAACAACAATACAACTGATATAGTAAATTAAAATTATCGGGCTCTTGTTTTATTTTTTTTTCTAATATTGGAATTTTTTCTTTTGCAAGTTGAATTGTTTTAGGATCAACTTTAGATTCTTTAATCTCAATTTTCTTTTTAAATTTTTTAAGAAAATCCATTACTATACAAAAAATCCTCAACTATTTTAATTGACATCTTAATCTTGCAAAGATTTTATAATTTCTACCAACACCAAAAACTATGAAAATCTTTTCGATAATTTTTTCTATTTTTCTTTCTTTATTGGTTTTTTTGATCCCATCATCCTTTGCAGAGACAACTAATGTATCAATTCCTGAAGGAACCTCTTTACGAGGATGTGAAACCAACAATGAATGTTACCTTCCATATCAAATCACTATAGATGTTGGAGATGAAGTGACGTGGACAAATGATGATCTTGCCTTTCATACTGTAACTAGTGGAAATAGCTTGGAGGGAACCGATGGATTTTTTGATTCTGGAATGTTTAAAATTGATGAACAATTCTCGCACACCTTCAAAGATTCAGGAAATTTTGAATATTTTTGCACACTCCATCCTTGGATGGAGGGAATTGTAATTGTTCAAGAATTATCTGACGAAGATGGTTCGAATAGTGAAGGAGGGGGTTGTTTAATTGCCACTGCAACATTTGGTTCTGAATTAGCCCCTCAAGTTCAACAGCTCCGAGAAATTAGAGATAAAAAATTACAGCAAACCGATTCAGGCTCCACATTTATTCAAGAATTTAACAAAATCTACTATTCATTTAGTCCTATTATAGCTGATTTTGAGCGTGAAAATCTCGTTTTCAAACAAGCCATAAAAATTACCCTAACCCCAATGCTTGTGAGTCTATCATTACTGAATTATGTAAATCTTGATTCTGAATATGACGTAATTGGATATGGAGTTAGCTTGATTCTATTAAATGTTGGAATGTATCTAGGTTTGCCTGCATTCGTTTTTTTTAGAATAAAAAAGAAGTTTGAAAATTAATAACATATCAAAACTCTAACCTTGTTGGTGTGAAATTTTATGTCAGAAGATTTAATCGTTAAAAAAGAAACTATGAAGAAAAATCTTGAAGATCTGATAAATTCTGTAAATCAATTGGAACCCTCTCAATCTATCAAAGTTTACCAAAATTTGTTAGCTACAGTCAGGGAAGAACTTGAGAAAATTGAACATCCAACTGAAAATTGTATTTCTTGTGGGAGCCCCCTTGAATCTTGGGAAAAAGAGCGATGTGGTCCTTGCAAAATAGCCGATGAGAGAGTGCCTGAAGAGGAGGATTAATTTTCTTTTTTGGATTTCTAAGTTTCAAGTTTTAAAAATTCCAAATAATTATTACTGTAATTTTTATTCAACCATAACATCTGAAAAACGAAATGGATTATTCTGAACTTTAAAAACTAAAACACATTTTACACAAACTCTTTCATTCCCATATGGTTCTAAGGAATAATGAGTTTTTGTCTTACATCTAGGACAAATATACCCTCCCACAAACATATTTTAAATTCTAATTATTTAGTTTCTTGTCTGTTTAGAATATTTCATATCATCATACTACATTACCACTTTAATTTTTATTGTAATAATGTAGGTTTTGTAATAACTGTTAAAAACAAATTTTACAATATTGTTTTTTAAAAATCTATCAAAAGGAAAAATCTAGTTGGATTAATAATTTGGAAATAAAAACATACAATTTGTGCCTAAATTAACGGAAATTTTCACCTTTTCTTGTAAATGTATCAAACCCTCAATATTTTTAAAAGATTTTCAAAACTCTCTCGAGTTTGTTCTTTTTTGTAAATCCGTAACACATCAATAATTTTTTCTTTTGTGGGAATTTTGTAAATCTTTTTAATTTTTTTACCAATACCTGATCCTATGAAAATTGCTTGAGTAATTGAAGTTACATTTGAAGGTCTTCTGTTAATACTTGAACTTTCAAAATCAATCAAAGTTGATTTTGATTTTCCAATAATCACATGTTTGGTAATACTACTTAATTCTCCATGGTCGAATCCTATCTGATCTAATCTATAACAATCCTCAAGGATAATTTTAATTACTGATTTTAATTTTTTAGCACTTCCTTTACCATGTAATGTTTCAATCCATTTTCCAATTTTTTCACCTTCAAGATATTCCATAATTACAAAATTTTTGCTAAAACCAATCATCTTTGGACCCACGTTGACAGAATTTACAACCTGAAGGAGCCTTGCCTCATTTCTCATATCTTTTCTTTGCGAATCTAATCTTCGTATTTTTATTGCAACTGTCTTACTTCTTTTCTTACCTAGAACAACAATCCCAACATATCCTTTACCTAAAATTTCTAATTTACCAATAGTAGTGGGGCCCTTCAAAGCTATAGAACTTATTTTCAATTTTTCAAGCTCGGATATTCTTGAATTCAGCTGACGAGATGTAGCTTTAGGGTATCCTAAAATTAAAGAATAGGGGTGTTCTGAAAATTTATTAATTGAAATAAAAGAATCTTTCATCCGTTGAGATAAGCTGGTTTGCTACCTCTTTAATGGATTTGGATAGATTTTTTGTGCCTAAAAACACCTTATATCCTCGTTTAAAATCATCTTGAAGGCCTTTTGGAATACCAGTTTCCAAGTTATTTTTTAAAAAATTTGAAATAAATTTAACCACATCAGAGTTTTTCCTTTTTTCTAATGAGACAATTCGTTTGTTTTCATTGATCCACATTAATTCAGTTGTTGATTGGTTTTTTGAAATAAAACTTCTACAATCTTTCTCCCTAAAAAAATCTGGACCTATTTTGGTATATTTTTTTGGAATTATTGGAGATTCTAACAAAAACAATAGATAACTCTCTTTTTTTTCATCTGTAAATCCAGCATTTCTCAAAACATTGAATCCTGCTACATTCAATTGGGTTGTAAGGGAATTGGCAGCCCTTTTGGTTTGACCCCAAATAATATCAGGGCTTCGCATTTTAAAATCAAATTTTACAACAAGAATATTTTCGTGATTGGAATTTGAAACCTTTGATTTTATTTTTTTGAAGAATTTTAATGATGGATTTTCTTGGAACATCCTACAGGCCATTATAAATTTGCCAATATTTTCTTCAGAAATAGCTGCAGCTAAATTTCTGTTAGAATCAATGGGATCAATAATTACTACTGGTGTATCAAATTTCCTTGTGGTCTTTCCTATTACCTGATTTTCTTTAATTTTGGATATTGATTTTATTACATTTTCAAAACTTCCAAAATTAATAATCAAAACTTCTGAGACGTATCCACTAAATCCTTGTTTTGCAACTTCTGCTCCATAAATCCCAATTGATTGGAGAAATATTTTGAGTATCCTTACTTCATTCTGCATTTTAGAGGTAAGCATTTTTTTCATATGTCTAGTATGAAACGGTGATCTGTCTGCTGAGCTTTTCCAGGTTCCCAGCTTTACGTCGTAACAAGGAACAACATTAATTTTGGTATTCTTTATTTTAGCCTCTACGTAGGGATGTTCTGAATATCTAACGTAGGGATGATATTTTCCCATTGCATCAAAACCAATCTTTTTAGAAATTTCTTCAAATTTCTCACTTGGCACATTTTTTTTGAATTTAATGAAAATATCTATATCTGCACTTCCTGGTAACCAAGTTCCCTTTGCGAAGGATCCGCCAAATTCTAAACCAACAATTAGTTCATATTCCTTAATTTGATTCTCCACTAACCCATATGCTAAATTTGCAATTTGTTTTTTTGATTTTTCCAGTGATTTTGTTGGAATAGCAAATTTTTTAGCTTTGTCAATTATTTTTTTCATTACTTTGCTTTTACCTCCAATAAATCAGAGTAGATTGGACCTTGAGGGGTAAGTACACTTTGTTTTAATTTTACACTAGAAATTTTTTGAGAGCCAAACTCATATGTAGAAAATTTTCCCAAGTCTTTACTAACATCTCCTAACTTGTTTTTAATTCTAAATATCGTAATGTGAGATTTGAATGGTTTATCAGGAAAAAATCCCAAGGGTTCCAGGGCATTTCGTACCTTTTTGGACAAATCTGTCAAGTCACTTCCACCTTTCTCATCGGTTCCAATCCAGATAACCCTTGGAATTTTCATTTTTGGAAATGCTCCTAAACCTTGAAATTTTATTTTAAATTCTGAAAAATCTATTGTTTTTAAAGCAAGTTTAATTTTTTCGACCATGTCTTCTGAAATCTCACCTAAAAATTGAATTGTAAAATGTAAGTTATTAGGTTCTACAGATTTTGCTTTAATCTTAATTTTTGACTGAATTTTTGTAATAGACTCAATTACTTTTTCATCATTAACTTCAACAGCCACAAAAGCTCGCATCACAATTTCCTTTGAAGTATTCTTATAATAATTTCCGGTAGCTTCATAGACTAGCCATTTTGTTCTCTAATAGTTGACCAAACTAATTGTTTGTCTAACTGGAATGCCAGGAGCGGGAAAATCTACTATAGCTGAGGGATTAAAGTCAAAAGGATTTGAAATTATCAACATGGGAAATGCAGTTAGAAGCGAGGCAAAAAATAGGAATCTTGAGCCCACAGGAGAAAATCTTGGAAAACTAATGCTTGAATTAAGAGAAAAAAATGGTCAAGGAGCAGTAGCGGAATTGGTAAAACCTCAAATTGAGAATTCGAAATCCAAAGTAATAATCATTGATGGAATAAGATCATATCCTGAAATCGAAGTACTTCGAAAATTTGGTAAAGTAAAACTACTTGCAATCCATGCATCAACGAATACTAGATATGATTTCTTACAAAAAAGAGGAAGATCAGATGACCCAAAAACAAAAGAAAACTTTGAAAAAAGAGATGATAGAGAACTTGGTGTGGGTATAAGCAACCCTATTGCGCTTTCTGATGATGCGATTTCAAATAATAATTTGACAAAAGAGGAACTAATAGACGAAGCATTTAGAAAGATCCACCAGTGGATAGAATGAAAATTCCTTCTCTTTCTTGTCGGATTGAAATTTTTTGTTCAGTAAACCCATCGGAAGATCCTAAAAAAGTTGAAACATCAATTTTGAATGTTCTTCCAAATTGTGAAATAAAACAAGAAAAGTTTTCTGTAAAGGGAATCTCTAAAAATTTGAGTTCATTAGTAAAAATTCGTGAATCGATTCATGCTCTAAAACATGAAAGGATTTATCGAAAAAATCTTGAAAAAAATTTATCGAAAAACTCTTCTTGGTTTTATCTAAACAAACAAGCAGCATTTGCAGACAAAATTGCAATTTGTGAAGAAGCTGATGAATCTCCACTTGGACCACTAAAAATAGTTCTGAGCTCTGATAGTATTGAACAAATTATAGAATGGTTAATTTTTGATGATGAAATTAGTTAGATAAATTCAATCAAATTTTTACATTTTTTTAATACTGGTTCTAAAAAATATAATTAAAGAAAGTAATTGTGATAATTAAGATTACAATCATTGGGGCACTAGTTATTGCGGGAGGAATACTTTTTGGTTCAGAAATAAAGGAATTTTTTCCACAATCAACCTCAACAGGCGTGGATTCTTTAAAATCTGATGTAAAGACACTTGCTACGCATACTATACAAACCGCAGAAAAAACCATTGAATCATCAGTGGAAACTGCTGAAACCAAATTAACAGAGATAAAACAAAATTCTACTGATTTTGTAGAAGAAAAAATTGTAAGTAATATTCCCTTCATTAAAGAAAATCCACAATAATAGAAATTTGACTATTTGAAAATCGAAACTAATTCTGGTAAGGAAATTGTCGAACTAGATCTTATTGAAAAATCCATATCTGATGTCATTATGGTCTGATCAGGATTTATTTCAATTAATGTTGCATTGTTTTGTTTAGCATAAATTGGAAGAGTATTTGCTGGTGATACAACAAGAGACGTTCCTGCAATCACCATAACATCACAACTGTTTGCATGAATAATAGCTTGTTGCCAAACATCTTGTGGTAACGCTTCTCCAAACCACACCACATCTGGTCTTAAAATACCTCCACATTTACATAAAGGAGGAAATTTAGTAAACTCTGTAAAAATTTCTTCGTTAAAATTACATTCAGTACATTTTATTTTCACAATACTTCCATGCAATTCGAAAACCTTTGAACTTCCAGCTTTTTGATGTAACCCGTCAATATTTTGAGTTAAAACAATGACATCAACAAAATTTTCTAGTTCGGCTATTGCTTTATGTCCATCATTAGGAATTGCAGCAAAAATATTTTTTCTCCTTTCATTATACCACTCCCAAACCAATTCAGGATTATCGTAGAATGCATCAATTGTTGCTAATTTCATAGCATCGTAATTTTTCCATAGTCCATCTTCACCTCGAAAGGTAGGTATACCACTTTCTTGAGATATTCCAGCACCTGTTACAAAGACAACTTTTTTTGCGGAAAGTAGTTTTTCAGAAATTTCTTTAATCACTTTATCTCAATTTCAAGAAGGTCTTTGGCCGCAATAACCGAGTCATGAAATTTTTTTGCCTCTTCAAGATGTTGTTTTTCGTCCTTATACCTGGCTGAAAAATGGGTGAGGATCAAATTCTTTACATTTGCATTTTTTGCTAAGATAGAGGCTTCTTTGGCAGTTGAATGATGAGTTTCTTTTGCTTTTTCTTTAATTTCATCTAAAAATGTAGAATCAAAAACAAGAAAATCACAATTTTCAAAGAATTTTTGCAATTCTGCTGTTGGTTTGGTATCTCCAGAAATTCCAATTTTTTTACCGGGACGTTTTTCTCCTAACACTTGATTAGGTCCAATATTCTTCCCATTAATTGTAATTTGTTCTCCATTTTGCAATTTATTCCAAAGAGGACCTTCAGGTATTTCCAACTCTTTAGCTTTTTCTAAATTAAATCTTCCAGGTTTGTCTTTTTCATCAAATCTATATGCAAAAGCTGGTATCGAATGACTTGCTTTACAACAATAAATGGAATAAAATTTAGAATCAAAAACTTGACCTTCCTTAATTATTGAAATCATTATTGGAAACGATAATCCAAAATTCAATACTCGAATATTTGATGAAATAAAATCATCAATTCCTTTAGGACCATAAATTTCTAAAGGTTCTTTTCTTTTTTGCATTGTCATTGTTTGTAAAAGTCCTAAAATTCCAATACAATGATCTCCATGCAGATGAGTCACAAAAATTTTCATTTTTTTATTCCATCCTAAACCTGATTTGAGATAAGCAATTTGTGCTGCTTCTCCAGCATCAAACATCAAAACCTCGCCTTCTCTTTCAAGACAAATGCATGAAAGACTTCTATTTTCGGTAGGTTGTGCAGCTGAGGTTCCAAGAAATACTAGTTTCATTTTATCAGAATTGTCCTTGTCAAGCTTTTATGCCTATAGATATCATATGTTTTTGAAGGATTCATATTCAATTTCTTTTCATATCCCTTCTTGCACATTATTGCAATTTTTTTTCGTCTTGGAAGCATGACTACAAATTTTTTTATTAATTCTTGAGGATTTTCTGACGATTTTGAGGCCGTCCCATAAGGAAGATCGGTAACGATTCCATCAAATTTATCACTAATTGAAGTAAATTTACTAAAATCTCCCTTGATTAGTTTTGATTTATACCCATTAAGGAGTAAATTTTCCTGAGAGATGTGATACATTTTTTCATCAAAATCAACTCCTATTGCTTTAATTCCCATGGATTCAGCCTCCAAGAGAATTGTTCCTGTACCACAGAAAGGATCACATACTGTTTCTCCCTCCTTTAAACCAATCAAATTAATCATTGCTCTTGCTAATTTCCAATCCAATTCGTGAGGATGAGTTCTTGCCTTTTTTGGTCTTGGATTTGGTCCATCCGGTCTTGAAAATCCAAAAAAATTCTCTTGATTGGTAAAAATTAAGTAAATGACAATATCTGGATTTTCTAAATTCACTTCAACTGGAGCTAGTTTTGATATCATATCACCCATTGAGCTTTCTAATTCTGGAATATCAAATTGTTTTGATGATAAATTGACTATTCTACAAGCAAAAGTTTTTGCATTTTTCAAAATTTCAAAATTCTCTTCACCTAAAAACAACCCTGACATTTTACGTAAGATTTGTCCTGAAATCTTCACAAAAGTAGCTCGCCTTGTAATTTTCTCCCAATTTATTTTTGATTGAATAATTACTAAATTTGAAATTGATTTTGATTTTGCAAACCTATCATATGTTTTAGCTATGGCATTAATTTCATCTTTTGCAAGTTCTAAATGGTCTTTAGATAACACAAAAAAACTTTCTGGCATTATTTTAGTGCCTTTGCAATTGTGCTTGATACATCTACTACAGAAGTTTTACCAGGTATTGTATTTGCACTAATTATTTTTGAAACACCTGCTTTTCGTATTTTTCCTTCCGCCCCATTAATTAATAAAGCATGAGTGCATGCAACAAAAATCCTTTTGCATTTTTGTTTTTTCAAAAACTCTGTAGATTTTATTATACTCCCTCCCGTGCTAATCATATCATCAACTATTATCAAATCTCTTCCTTTTACTTCATCAAGACCTTTTGTTTCAATCTGTACTTTACCGGTTTTCCTATCTCTTTTTTTATGCAAAGCAATAAAATCAGAATTGAACAATTTTGCAAATTTCTTGGCCCTTTCTTTACCTCCTTGATCAGGAGAAATTACAAGAGGATTTTTCAGTTTAATTTTTTTGAAAAAATTTACCAAATCAGGTATTGCTGTCAAATTTTGAGCCTTGATTTTAAAGTGTTTTAACCCAATTAGGCTGTGGATGTCCATCACAACCACTCTTGAGGCTCCAATTTGCTTGAATAATTTTCCAATAACCTTCATTGTAACAATTTCACCAGGAAGAAATTCTCTATCCTGTCGAGCATATCCCATGTAAGGAATAACCACTTCAACCTGTCTAGACTGCTCTTTTACCTTTGCAATCAATGACAGAATTTGGATAAGGTTGGTATCCACGGGTGGATAGATGGACTGTACTACAATAGATTTGTTTTTGGAAATTTTCCCCTTTAATGTAATTTTACTTTCTCCATCTGGAAATATCTTTACTTCAGATTTTACCAGATTAGCTTTAATTTTTTTTGAAATTTTTTTCGCTAAATCCTCAGAGGATGCTCCTGCAATCAGACTTGTCAATAAAAGACCGTGTAGTGATGGGATTCTTAAGTTTTGAGAAATTGATACTAGTCGTCTCCTTCTCCACGACCAATATCTCCAAGCCCGTAATCATCAATCACTTTATTTCTGTCTGCATCTCTTTGGCTAATTTCCTCATTTTCTCTCTTTTCATCTCCTTGATAGATTGTTCTAATAGGCCATGGAATTCTAATATCATATCTCTTGAACTCTTCATACATTATCATTCTTAGGTCTGTCATAGTTTTGAATTGGGCACCGTAATCTTTAACATAAACCCACATTGAAAAATCCAATGAAGAATCATTAAAATCAGTAAATCTAACCACTGGTTGAGTAATATCTACATGCAAATCTTTGTCACAACCACAACTTTTCCTGTTCCTATCAAGGTATGGACATCGATTTTGTCTCACAAGGTGTCTACCTTTTGAATCAACAATTTCCTTCATTCCGCGTTTTCCAACTTTAACCAAAATTGATGCTACTTGTTGAGGATTATTCAAGTATGAAACGCCAACTTTTACTGTGGCTGGAACAAGTTTGTTTTCTTTAGTGTAATTGATAATTTGTGAGGATACCAATTGTCTTGTTGGAATTACCGCAATCGATTCATGTAAGGCATCTCGAACATAGGTTACTCTTGGAGTAATTTTGTGTACATATCCATTATAACCAGTATCTAATAGAATTCTATCTCCCTCTTGGAAAATCTTATCTTTTCTAATAATCAAATATGCAAAATAATTTTGCATTGTTTCTTGCATAGCTAATCCTAAACCAATTGAAAATCCTCCTGTTGCAGTTGCTAATACAAAAAGGTCAACTCCCCACCATGCAACCACTCCAAGAATAGTGGCCACAAAAATCCCAAGTGGTAAAATCTGTTTAACTGACTTTGGCATACCTTCTCTTTGTTTTCTTGCATATCCTGGAGGTCTGTTACTAGGAATAATTGGTTCAAAATCATGGATCCGTTTTTCTTCCCTCCAAATATCTATTGGAAAAATCTCCTCTGGCTTCGCACCAGGTTTTAATTTTCTCCCAGATTGATTATTACCAGTAACGCAATTTTTGTAATATTTTTCATATTTCTCTCTCTCGGATTTTTTCCATTCTTCAAATGGGTTTTCAATTAATTTCTCGTAACTACCTATAGGGTTCCCTTTTGAAGTTCTATATTCTTCTAAATGTCGAAGCCCTTCCTTTGTTTTTAGAAGTTTTTGAAATTCTTCCTCATCAAAATCATCTGGGGGAACATTTGGAGGAACCCATTTGAATAATTTATGGAACAGGTCTCCCTTATCATCGGAAAACCCACGTCTATCAATCCAAGCCTCAAAGTCCTCTTTTTCTAGAATAGATTTTTCTCGTTTGATTAAAACAATTGGAATTAATTGAGAAACAGTATAACCAATAACCAAAATGTTGAATGTATTTAGAATTTTAGCAAAGGTCGCCTCTGCAGAAAGAACTCCATCTGTTGTCCCATCTTGTACAAAAATCCCTGAAGTCTGGATATAGGCATTAGTAGAGGAGATTAAGGCGATTGCAAAAAAAGGGAGGACTGCTTTACGGATAAACCTGGATAGGTGGGGTCTAGAATAGTATATTTTTTGGGATGTTACCCACCCAGAAAATTTACTATATGCAAGAGAAATTCCTACAATACCTAATACCATAATAACAAAGGCTATCTGAAGAGATTCAGAGGATGCTAGAAGCTGGGACACGGTCTCAAATTGCCCTACAGAAATCTGTGAAACGTCCTCCTCAGCCATAACCCTTCCTTTTATCGTTGAAATGTCTTGAATACAAACTTTAGCTTAAATATATCGGATAATCATTGGTCAAAACCGTGATTTTAATTGGGCTTGGAAGGTGTAACCTTTAACAATAGTAACAAAGCATCGTACTAAATGACCTATCAAGAAACTGTTTGGGATGAATCACCATCGCTAAAATCTTATACATTAGCAAATTTTCGTGAGCTTCCACAAATACAGAAACTCCCCGAACAGACTAAATTTGAAATGGAAGTTGTAGGAAATGTTTTGCCATTTAAAACCAATAATTATGTTGTTGAACAGTTAATTGATTGGAATAATATTCCAAATGATCCAATGTATGTTCTTACTTTCCCACAAAGGGAAATGTTGAAACCGGAACACTATGAAAAAATGGAAGCTGTTTTGAAAAACAATTCTGACAAAAAAGAAATCGCACAAACAGCTAATGAAATTCGTTTACAACTAAACCCACACCCTGCGGGACAAATGGAGCTTAATGTCCCCACTCTTAAAGATGGGACAAAACTTTATGGAATGCAACACAAATACAACGAGACATGTTTGTTTTTCCCAAGTCAAAGTCAGACATGTCACGCATATTGTAGTTTTTGTTTTAGGTGGCCTCAATTTGTTGGAATGGATGAAATGAAATTCGCTATGAAGGAAGGTGAGCAACTAGTTCAATATCTTACTGAACATCCTGAAATTTCTGACGTATTATTTACTGGTGGTGATCCAATGATAATGAAAGCAAAAATTTTCGAAAAATACGTTGATATTCTAATTGAAGCTAAATTACCAAATCTTAAAACAATAAGAATTGGATCAAAAGCATTATCTTATTGGCCATACAAATTCCTCACTGACTCAGATTCCCAAGAAATGTTGGAAACTTTTAGAAAAGTAACTGATAATAATTTGCATCTTGCTTTTATGGGCCACTTTAACCATTTACAAGAATTATCTACCAAAGCTGTAAAATCGGCAATAGATGCAGTTAGAAAAACTGGTGCCCAAATCCGAACCCAATCACCAATATTGGCACATATCAATGATGATGCTGAAATGTGGGCTAAAATGTGGACTAAGCAAGTTCAGTTAGGCTGTATCCCATATTACATGTTTGTTGTTCGCGATACTGGCGCCCAACATTACTTTGGAATACCTCTTGTTAAAGCACAGAAAATTTTTAGAAAAGCATATGCTTCAGTAAGTGGGTTAGCTCGAACGGTAAGGGGGCCTAGCATGTCTGCAACTCCAGGAAAAGTACATGTACTTGGAGTAGCTGATATGTCCAACCAAAAAGTAATAGTCCTAAGATTTTTACAAGGAAGAAATCCCGATTGGGTTCAAGTACCATTTTTTGCAAAATATGATGAAAACGCTATATGGCTAGATGATCTTAAACCAGCCTTTTCTGACAAATTTTTCTTTGAAGATGAAATGAAAAATTTCAAGAAAATCCATCCAAATGATGATTATCCAGAATCTTAAAATTTTACCTGACAATATTGACAAATCTAACTTACTAATCCACATTAGTAAAACAATATCTGAATATAATTAGTTGAACGCTGATCAAGTACTTCAAACAATTAAAAATGAAAATATCACCTTTCTTAATTTCTGGTTTGTAGATATTTTTGGAGAATTGCATAGACTTGGAATGCCTAGTTATGCAGTCGATAAAGATAGTTTCAAAAATGGGTTAGAAAAGCTAGATGCAAGTTCGATTGTTGGATTCAAATCCGTAAATAATTCTGATATGATTTTAAAACCTGATCCTAAATCATTTAGAATTTTACCTGCAGATTATGACCAAGGAAATAGGAAAAATGCAATATTATTTTGTGATCTTTATGAAGGAAACACAGTTGATGAAACGCGCTATAATAGAGATTCAAGAGGTATTGCTTACAAAGCCTCTGAACAATTGAAAAGCTTTGGATTAACACACACTAATTGGGGACCTGAAATAGAATTTTTTGTTTTTGATACAATCAATGTTTATCCATCTCCTTACGCTGCTACCCATTCATATGGGGGTTCTGGGTATTCGATTGAATCAAAAGAATCTCCTTGGGCAAAAGGAAATGTAAGTACAGCTATTGATATCAAAGAAGGGTACTATCCATCCCAACCTAAAGATACTCTAGAAACTTTTAGAAAAGACATCTGTGATGATCTCTACAAACATTTTGGGATAAAAATTGAGGCAGAACACCATGAAGTAGCCACATCAGGCCAATGTGAGATTAATCTGGTTTATGATGAAATGATTGCCATGGCTGACAATGTGGTGGCAGTCAAAAACATCGTAAAAGTGAAAGCAAAGCGTAAAAATAAAGTTGCCACCTTTATGCCCAAACCGATTTTCGGTGATAATGCATCCGCCATGCATACCCACCAAAGTTTATGGAATGATTCTGTCAATGTAATGTTTGATCCTGGAGATCCAGTTGCACAAATGAGTCAAAAGGGAAGATATTACATTGGAGGAATTTTAGAACATGCATCGGCATTATGTGCAATAACTAACCCAACCACAAATTCCTATAAGAGACTGGTTCCAGGTTTTGAAGCACCAGTAAATGTGTGTTGGGGGATGGGAAATCGTTCAGCTGCAATAAGAGTCCCAATGTATTACAGAAATCAAGAGAAGAGTAAGAGAATCGAATATCGTGTACCAGATCCCACGGCGAACATTTACTTACTAGAAGCAGCATTGTTATTAGCAGGTCTAGACGGAATTAAAAATAAAATTGATCCTGGAGATCCTGTAGAAGAAAATGTATACAAATTAACTCCAGCAAAAAAACGTGAATACAATATCGGAACTCTTCCAGTTTCTTTGAAAGGAGCTCTTGATTCTCTAAAAAGTGATCAGAAATTCTTAGAGGAAGTTTTTACAAAAGATTTTCTTGATAAATATACAGAATTAAAATACAAAGAATACACTGCATTTGCCCAAACTCCAACTGCCTGGGAAGTCTCAATGTATGCAGATGCTTAGATAAAAAATTGACCACAGGAAAAATTCAATTTTAAATTTAATAAATTGCTAAAACATTTTTAAAATGAAGTTCGCTTGTTTGATCATTGAATCTAATAATTTTTCTTTTAGTTTTAATAGTCATTTCTGGGTATACTGGAATTGCCCATGGACATACAATTGATTCCGTAGGCGATTATAGGTTGGAAATTGGCTGGATGAATGAACCAGTTGTATCAGGGGAAACCAATGGTATTGAGCTTTATGTTAGTCCTCTTCTCCCTTGCCCAGAAATCCCAGAATTAACAAAATGTGCAGAGTCCCAATCATTTCATAATGGAGTATCAAATTTAGATGAAACTTTAAAGATGCAACTAGTTCTAAAAGATCAAAAAATTACTCTTCCACTAAAAGAAGATCATAACGTTCCTGGAAAATATTATGCGTTTGTAAATCCAACTGTGGCAGGTTTCTACCAAGCAAATATTTTAGGAAATATTGGAGAAACCAAAGTTAGTCTTTCTATGCATCCACCCAAGGTAGATGAAAGAGGATACATTGAATTTCCCGAGTCCTCAGACCTTACATTAAACCAACTAATCGATGGGCATACAGCATTGCTTGAAGATGTAAATGATTTGAATGATAAAGTATCCAAGCTAGAAAAAACGAACCCACAAAATAATCTTGGTTATGTTGGTATTGGTCTAGGAATTATGGCAATTGCCATTGCAGGTATATCCATTGCAAAATCAAAACGATAGTTATTTTCTTTTATTATAAACAAAATAGAAAACTACGCCCGAAGCAATAATTCCAAGACCTACAAGAATAATTTCTAATTCAAACTGAATTGCCATGTATATTGTGGCACCTAAACCAAACAATGGTAGGATTGGAAATTTGCCTATATTGATAGGGACCCTATAGGGTCTTGCAACATCGGGTTTAACATATCTTAAAAGAATTACAGCCAAGTTGATCATTGAAAAAGTTACAACAACTGCAAAAACTACAATGTGTGCTACAATCACTATATCTCCAATGAAGGAAAACCCAATTGCTGTGACAAGGATCAGAATTACCGAAATCCAGGGGGTTTTTGTTTTATGGTGAATTAATCCTAACTTGGATGGTAACGACCCATCTCTTGCCATTCCATAAAAAATTCTTGCTCCTGCTACCAATGTAATCAATATTGTACTTGCCGTAGCAAAAAGCGCAATTACTGACAAAATTAAATGACCTTGTTCTCCAAGACGTTGCTGAGCTACAAAGGCAAGTGGGGCAGAAGACTCTGCAAGCTGTTCCCATCCAACTATTCTAATTGAGGCAAAAGAAACTAGAATGTAAATTATTGTGGAAATTAACACTGATAACATTATCCCTCTTGGCAAGGTTCTTTGAGGTCGCTTTACCTCTTCAGCAACATTTGCTATATCTTCAAATCCAATAAATGCAAAAAATACCAAAATAAAAGCCAGAACTATTCCATTAACCCCCATTGGATTTTCAAAGTAATCTAGTTCTTCTTCCATAGGAAACGAAAATCCAACAAAAATAATGATTCCCAAACCACTAATTGTTATAATAGCAAAAATTGTATTTGCCCATGCTGATTCTTTTATTCCAATAAAATTCACAAAGGATAAAATTCCAAGGATTGCCAAAGCGGAAATTAAAATTGGAACCTTTGTTAATTCTTCCATATACCCACCAAAACCCAAAGCAACGGTGGCAGCTACAATAATTGATGTCAAAATTGTTAACCAGCCAACAAGGAAACCAATAAAATCACTGCGAAAACCTTCTTTTACAAAAACATATTCAGCAGCTGCTCTTGGAAATAATGCAGATAATTCTGAATAGCTCAACCCAGCAAATGCTGCTACGATAGCTCCAAGAATAAATGAAATCCAAAGAGCATTGCCTGCAAAACCTGCAGCTTCCCCAATCAGAACGTAAATTCCAGCTCCTAGGATTAATCCTACCCCATACATGGTTAGATGAAATAATCCAATATGTCGACTAAGGGACATTCTTTATTCCCCAATAATCTGTAAAACTAAATTTCTTGTTCTGCTTTTTACATCTAATTCTAAAAACACAATTTGTTGCCAAGTTCCCAAGAGCATCTCACCGTTACTAAACGGAATAGTCAAAGATGGTCCCACTAAAGAGGCTTTTACATGGGAATGACCATTTCCATCATGCCACATTTTTTCATGACGATAATCGAGGTCATTTGGTGCAATTCTGCTTAACATTTCTGGAAAATCCTTGATTAGGCCAGGCTCAAACTCTATTGTTGTTACCGAACCTGTTGAGCCAGATACAAAAATTGTAACAATCCCATTTGAAACTTCTGATTCTCCAATTAATTCAGAAATTTTCTCTGTCAAATCAATCATGTCATTTTCACCTTTTGAACGAATTTGGATGAATTTAGAAATCACAGTCATCGCTTAACAGATATATCTCTTAGAATTTAAGATTCATCTAAAATATCATTTGTGATTTAATTCTGGTAATATTTCAACTAACAATGGAAAAAATTAACATATTTCAAATTTAGTGACTAATATTCAACTTACATAGAAAGTTCTGTTATAATTACAGATTTAAAAAATTGATTTTCCATAGATTCCCAAATAATTTTTGGATAAAAAATTGATCTGCAATTATCAAAAATGATCTTCAATAAAAGTAAAAGAAATGATTAGGAGAGGTTGGGTTCAACTTCTATCTGCACAACCCCTCCTTGAAAAGAGGTTGCAATTGCTCTAACTTTACTCTTATAGAGAAAGTATTTCTTCCCATCATCACTTATGGAACCAGAGATTCCCAGTAGTTTATTATCGTGGAGAGTTTGTAGTCTTCTATAGACAGTACTAATTGGAATTTTGGTCTCAGCACTTATCTCCATTGCAGATTTTGGTTTTTCCATAGTAATTTCTAAAATTGCTCTACAATACTTGTCTGACATTACCTCTAGTATAGCGTCCTTTCTTGAGTCATCTTCAATTTTTCTTCCAGCAACTAATGTTTGCATGGCTAAATATGGTAAACTTTGGATTTAATAGGTCAGTACACAACGCCATGCAGTGCATTACAAATCTAATTTACGGGTAGAAAATCTGGTTTGAGCTTTAAATTGAACATAATTACAAAATCTATTAATGTCATTCCAAAATATCTTAGTTCCATTTGATCTATCGAATCCTTCTAACGAGGCATTCAAAGTAGCACTTGATTTGGCCCAAAAATATGACTCCAAAATCACTCTGATTACTTGTGTTGAAGGGGATGCCTGGCATCATAAATTCTATGATGCAAGAGCAGATAATCAATTATTAAAAGCACAAACTAAGGTGGCAAAAAAATACATGGAAAAACTAGAAGAAACAGCAAACAAAGTAGGTGTTAAAATTAAATTACAAATTATTAAATCTACTTCAGTTGCAAAAGATATTGCAACATTTGCAAAGTCACGCAAAATGGATATTATAGTTATTAGCTCCCATGGAAGAACTGGTTTTGATAAACTAGTTCTAGGAAGCGTAGCAAACGGTGTAATTCAAAGAACAAGCGTTCCGGTCCTTTTAATTAAATGAGATGAGATTTAACTGATCTCAATTATTGGAAGCGGTTTAGTTGGCTCTTCGATAGCTTTTCTTTGTGCAGTAAATTCTTTAGATGATATAGTTTTACTAAATCGTACAAAAAGCAAAGCATTGGGAGAGTCTTTAGATATTTCCAATGCAATCCCAAAAAATTCTGATATTATAATTAAAGGAACAGATGATTATTCAGAAATAACAGATTCAAAATTAATTATTATTGCTGCTAGTACCGGAGTTTATTCGAAAAATCGTAATGAAATAATTGATTCACAAGTTGAAATGATAAAAAAAATTGGAAAGGAAATCAAAGAGAATTGTTCATCTCCACTAACTTTGATTGTATCAAATCCTGTGGATGTTTTGACATTTTATTTTCAAAAAGAAACCAAAATTCCACGAACTAAGGTAATTGGGATTGCATCCAGTTTGGATTCTAGCAGATTTAGATTAAAACTTTCTCAAAAATTAAATATCAAAAATTCCCAGATATCTGATGCAATTGTTCTAGGAGAACATGGAGATTCGATGGTTCCTATCTTCTCTAGAGTAAAAATTGATGGGAAGAACCTCTCAGAGATAGACTCAAAGATAAAAGCGGAAATTTCAAAGAAAATTCGTGATTATTGGATTTCCTTAAGAAACTACAAAAGTAGATCACAATTTGGGATTGCAAAAAATACTTTTGACGTTATTGAGACAATAGTGAAAAATCAAGAAATTTCTATTCCAGCCTCAGTTGTACTGGATGGTGAATATGGTGAAAAAGAAGTTAGTATGGGAGTTCCTGTTACCATCAATGCAAATGGTATTTCTAAAATTCAAGAAATTAATTTGAATCAATTAGAACAAGAGTTACTCAAATTATCAGCTAAAACTATTAGAGAAAATATCAAAACTATCTAGATTATAGTACCAAACTTAGTGCATTACCAACAAAATAGGCTACCAGTGCAGCTCCACCACCAATTAATATTGTATAAAATCCTGATCTAAGTTTATTTTTTCTAACAATTTTTCCTTTGATAATACCTACAATAAAAAATGCAGATATAACAAAAATAGTTGAATAGAAAAAAGCCTCTGAATTTGGATCTATTCCCAAGGCAATAAAAATCATAAATGGAATTAAAGGGATTATTCCAATTACATTAAATCCTACAAAGGTACTAAATGAACTATCCAAAGGTCTCTTTTCATCTTCAATTAATCCTAATTCTTCTTTCATCATAGTATCTACCCAAACTTTTCTTCTAGATGTTATTATCCGTACAATCTCCTCCAATAATTCATCCTTGAATCCTTTCTTTGTGTAAATGTCACGAATTTCCTCTTTTTCTTGTTCTTCTAGATTATCTATTTCCCATTCTTCTTGTTTTCTTTTCATTTCAATGTACTCATTTTTTGCTTTGGATGCTTGATAATTTGCAGCTGCCATTGAGAATCCATCTGCAAATAAATTGGCAAATCCGAGAATCAAAATTATTCCTGGTGATAGAGAAGCACCAACAACTCCAGCAACTATTGCAAAAGTTGTAACTGCACCATCTATTGAACCGTAAATAAAATCATCAAAGTGCCATTTCATTACATTTAATCATCAATTTTCATTTTTTAATTTATTAAAAAATTTTCAATTAATCAAAGCCCTAACTATGTCAGTTTTACTTATGATTCCTGCAATATCGCCATTTCCATCAAGCACCACTAGACCGCTAACATTATTATCAAGAATTAGTTTACAGGCATTTGTTAATTTTTCATTAAATTTTATGGAAATTATTCCCTTACTCATTACCTCTCTTGCTAGAGAAATGTCTCCAAATCCCTCTTCAGATAGAAAACCTTTCCTAATTTGGTCTGAAATTGTAAATCCAGAATCACCCTCCTCACTACCTAATTCTAATGAAATTCTAAAAAGGTCCCTAAACGAAATAACTCCTACAGCTTCTTCATTTTGATTTTTTACAATAATTCTGGAGACTTTGTTTTCAAGCATTTTCTTTACAACCTTGAATAAAGGCGCTGCAGAATGGGTGAAAATATAGTCGTGTGTCATATAGTCAACTACTTTTTTATCAGATGGATTTTCAAGGAAATATTTCACAAGGTCTGTTTTGGTAAATATCCCTCGAATATCTTCAACTGAACCTAGAGTAAGTGAGCTGACTCCCCTCTCAATCATTAATTTGGCAGATTCTTTTGGATTTATTTCCTCACCCACATACAAAATTGGTTTCATAATTTTATCTAAAGAAATATCATCTAATCCCTGTTTTGAGGTCTCAGAAAATAGAAACAATCCAATATCTTTTTCAGTAATTATTCCAACTGGATTTCCATTTTCTACAACTATCAACCTACTAAGTTTTGATTCTAATAATTTTCTTATTACATCAGATAAACTTGAATTTTTTAAAATGGTTATAGGTTTGTTACTAATTTTAATCGACAACAATAAACGAATTTTTAATCTCTATAAAAAGATCAACTTAATTTTCAGTAATGATTGTTATTCAAAAATTTTGAACGATAAAATTCCAAAACTGAAAATCATAGTCTTCTTATATATTTGAATAACTATCAAGTCAATTATGGCAAAATTCAAAAAAATCCTTGTTCCAATAGATGGATCTAAGAATGCCACAAGAGGATTAGACAGAGCAATCGAAATTGCAAAAGAAAGTGGAGCCGAAATAACAGGATTTTACGTATTCCATTTGCCAATTCTTGCAGGAATAAAATATACTCAAAAAATGAAGGAAGAGGCCCAACAAAAAGCTGTTAAAGCCATAGGCCCAGCAATGAAACGAGCTCAGCAAGCAGGTGCAACTTTCAAGTATAAAACTGGGGGCGGTCACACAGGAAAAGAGATTGTCAAATTTGCTGAAAAAGGAAAATATGACATGATCGTTATCGGAGCAAGAGGAATGGGAGCAGCCCAAGAAGCAATTCATTTTGGTAGTACCTCTAATTATGTAATGCACAAAACAAAAATCCCTGTTTTAGTGGTAAAGTAAAAACTTGTGGGCTAACCCACCATTTTTCTAGTATCTTCCAATTTTTTTTAACTAACTGGCAATTATTTTTTAATAATGAATTCTTCATATTCAGTAAAGGATTAAGTTGGAAAAGAATTGAATTAATTCAAAAAATCTGTGGTGAGTATGGTAGAAAGTAATTATGATATTTTAGGAGTTTCTGAAGGCTCGTCTGAAACTGAAATTCGTGATGGATTTAGAAGATTAGCTTTACAATTCCATTCAGATAAAGGAGGGGATAATGAACAATTCATAAAAATAAAACAGGCATATGAAGACCTAAAAATCGGAAAAAAATATCCAGATACTGATACTGAACGATTAAGAAAATCACGAGTATATACAGGAGATTCTGAAGAAGATATTAGAAGAAAAAACCAAATTTTAGGAAAAGAACTCTCTAAAGAAATGAAATTAGCTCAAGAATGGGCAGCTGCTTTGAATCGAACTAATTCAACTGCAACCAGATTATTTGGTTCAAAAACTTTGGGTGAAATAGAATTAGAAAGAAAAGCAAATGGTGCATTGTCCATAAAGGGAAATTTTATGGCTGGAGAACTGGAATATGATGGTCCAATAATCATGCAAGGGAATATTACAAGTCCATCATGGACAAAGGAATACCAGACGAATATCCGTGTTTCAAATGGAGATTTCAAATTTGTTGATCCAATTGAAAATAAATACAAAATTGAAAATGGTGCAAAATTAGTTGTAGAAAATGGAAATGCAGTAATTGGAAACGTTTTTGGGAGAAAATACAAAGTACAAGATGCATCAGGAAAGGTTGGGGTATATGTTACACAGGAACACCGAACGCAAATTTTAGCTCCTCGTGGAAAAATAATTGTGGAAAATGTTGTGAATACAGTTTCCCTTGATGCTGACTCAATAATTGCACTTAACCTTGAAGATGATGTCAAAATTAGTGGAAGAGAAATCTTACTTTATGGAAGTAAGGTAACTTATGACGTTGAAATAAATTTGAAAAAAGATGGAATTTTAAGATTTTTTGAAACCTTTTCGGTTCAAGGAATTAGTAACGATGCAAAAATTAAATTAGAAAATGGAAAACAAATTCGTTTGTTTGATATCAAAACCAAAAAAATCAAAGATTTAGCAGATGAATTTGTTCCTGATAAATCCAAATATGCTAAAGATGATACAATGGTTGGAAAAGGATTCACGATCACATACAAAATGTTGGAAAACCTTGACAAAAAACCAACCAAATCTAGGTGGAAATTTGGGTTCAAGAAGTAAAACTTGAAATCTTATCCCAATTTGTATTAGATTTTATCACAAATTATCGTCCTGATAATAATCAAAGACTTGATATTCAAAGGATAAGTAAAAAGAATTGAATTGGCAATATCTTTTGCTTTAAATAAAAAATTAATTCTTTTAGTGATGCTTGTATCGATTATTGCCTTATCAATTACAGCATTTTTGAGTTTTAACTATGCTGAGCAAATTCTTAAAGAAAGGACTGGTGAACAACTATTTGGAGAATCCAGTATACGTGGAGAGACTGTTAGACTTCTTCTTGATACTCGTATTGAACAGAATGAAATAATTACAACGGATCCTATGATTCGAATTCTTGTTAAAGAACTTAATGCAACTCCAGAAAATCAGATCAAAGAATCAATAGAAAGTAAGAGAAGAGATTTTCTAACCCAAATTCAAGCTTTTCAAACTTTAATTGGATTTTCCATAGGCTTTGAAGATGTAAAAATTTTAGGGAAAAATGGAGATGTTTATTTTTCCCTTGGGAGAACTGAAAAAGAAAATTACTTTAATGATCCTCTGTTCCAGAAAGGATTAAAATCCTCATTTGTAGATTTTGAACCATTTCAAAACAGCAAAAAAATGATTGTAGTTTCCCCAATTTATTCTGAGGATAGTAAAATTGGAGATGAACCAATTGGAGTTATTATTTCTCGAATGCGTACTGCAGCTCTTGATAATATTTTGTTAAATAGAAGTGGTCTAGGTGATTCAGGAGAAATCTATATTGTAAACAAGGACTTTTTGATGTTATCAGAATCACGATTCATTGAAAATACAATATTTACACAAAAAGTAAACACAATAGGTGTTCAAAAATGCTTTGATGAAGGAGTAAACTATGAGGGTCTATATCTGGACTATCGAGGTATCCCAATTTATGGGTCAACTTACTGTGCAAATGATTTAGGCTTTGTTTTACTTGCAGAAATTGACGAAGAAGAAACAATTCAACCTATTGTAACTCTTCAAGAAAGAATTTTTGAAACTGGAATTCTTATCACAACTGGTATGGCAATAATTGCCTTTATCATCTCAAGGACATTATCTAAGCCATTAATTAAATTAAAAAATGCAGCAAATACCATAGCTGAAGGAAATTTCGAAGTAAGGACCAAGATCAATACCTCCGATGAGATAGGTGAACTTTCCCATGCTTTTGATTCTATGGCACAAAAACTTCAGGAATCTCTCATCGAAATTAAAGAAAAAGAGGATGTAATCAAACAACAAGAAGATATTCTTTTACAATTCTCAGATTATAGTGAAAAATATTGTGTTTGTATGGTCGATATAATGAATTCTACAAAAATAACCTCTAAATTAACTGATGAGCAAACAAGTGAGTTTTATAGAATTTTTTTGAATTCAATAGCATTAACAGTAAGGAACTTTGGCGGAATTGTTGTAAAAAATATTGGAGATGCTTTGCTATTCTATTTTCCAGTATTACACTCTGAAAAAGATCTTACCATAAAAAAATGTCTTAATTGTTGTTTAACTTTAGGCGAAACACGCAAAAATATCCTAGACCAATTACACAAACACAACCTTCCGTCTTTTGATTATAGAACTAGTGCTACTTTTGGAATTGTAAGGATTGCTAGAACCTCTACCTCATCAGTTAACGATATTTTTGGAGCAACCGTTAATAGATGTGCCAAAATCAATAGATCTGCCCCAGCAAATGGGTTGATTATAGGAGAAGAATTTTATGAAAATGCCAAACATCTGGATGGTTATGTCTATAAGAGAATAGAAAGTGAAATTGTTTCTCCAGAACATGGTTATGTTGGATATGTTGTATCCAGAAAGCCGGCAGGGATCCAAAAATAAAAAAATAATCTTAAATCAAATCGTATCAACTGATTTATCTTTTGTAGAGATATCATACGATTCTTCTACATTTGTGACAAAAATCTTTCCATCCCCTTTATTACCTGTGTGAGCTGAATTCATTATTGCTGAAATTACAGAATTTACTTGTGAATCTTTTACTATAGTAATAATTATGTCAGTAGAATTAAATTCGATTTGTTTTCCAGCTATTTCTGGTCTATATCCAGCTCCTTGGCCTAAAGACTCTATCAAGGTAACTCCTCCTACCCCTGTATCTCTTACTGCTTTTACAACTTTTCTGGAGACTTCACTTTGGACCACTGCTTCAATTTTTTTCATGAATTTTTTCATTAAAGTTTCCATTTAAAAATACCTTTAATTTTATTCTCAAATGTGAATCTCAAAAAGAGTAATCAACCAAATCTTATATGAGTTCAAGAAGGAAAATCATTATGAAATGAATCTTTTCCCTGTAATTTTTGTAATCTGTCTTACAAGTTTAGTTTGCACAAGCAATGCTGATGAATATATTGTCGATATTCCTTATGGTGCTTTCAATCCTGAACTAAATACTCCAGCAGAAGTCTGGTATAATCCTCCAGTAATTTCAATATCTGTGGCTGATTCAATTATTTGGTATAATGATGACAGAGAAGGTCATACAGTAACCTCTGGGGATGGGTCAGGAAGATTTGGGTGGATGAGTGATAATTTTGGAACACCAAATGGGTACTTTGACAGTGGAAGATTCATGCCTGGTGAATCATGGTCCTACAAATTTGAGAATGCTGGTACCTTTTCATATTTTTGCACAATTCATCCCTGGATGGAAGGAGTTGTTATTGTTGAAAAAGAAATTCCAGATTATCCCCATGATGCAACAGGTCAAAAAATTGAATTTCCTCTTTTACAATATACACCAGACCAAAGAATAGAGGTAAATCTTACTTGGGATCCTCCAATTATCAAAACACACGAGAAAATTCAATTTGTCTACCAATTCTACGACCCTGAAACAAATTCAAATTTAGCCAGAATGCAATATGATTTTATAATTTTTCAAAATGGGAAAGAGATTTTCCGGGATGAAGGTTTAAACCAAATTGGTGGAGATTACAGGAATTTTGTATTTGACGAATCAGGTTCTATAATAATTAGAATTCAAGGAATTCAAACTGCTTCTCTTTTGGCAGAAGAAAGTGTTACAGTAGGAGGATCTATTGAAAACCAAAGACAACGATCTGTTGATTTTACTGGAGTAGTTTATGATAATCCAGAAAAAACTTCACATGAAGTTTACCACATTAAACCTGCACAAAGATTGGAATTTTATTATGAAATGGCAATGGCAATAATTTTAGTTCCTGCAGCAATGTTTATTGGAATAATTATCTGGCTTAAACGGTCCCCAAAAACCTCAGCTGGAAAATATAGTGCTGTTTAATTTTAAGAAAATAAAAATAAATTAAAATTGATTGAATTCGACTAGTCTACTAGTTCGGTCCAACCTTTTACGAAGACTGAATCTTTGTGGAGTGGAACTGGTTGTCCAACAGTAAAGTCCATTGGTCTCATCCAAAAGATTGCTTTTGTTGGGCATACACCAATGCATGCGCCATCAGAAATACATCTTTCTGGGTAAAAGACAAATGCTTTACCTCTCTTCCAGCCTTCTACTGGTTTTACTCTAAGGACATCTGGGCCAAGAGTCGTACAGATTTCTACACATAGTGCGCATCCGATACACATTTGTTCACTGATGTCGGGAATAATTCCTACTGGCATTACAAAATTTTTTCGGCTTTTGATCTTTATATAATTTACCGAAAATTTGATTGTTATAACACCGTTTGAAATTTTATAACGCCGTTTGAAAATTTGATCGTTTTCCTCATTTCTCTATTGCAAAAAATTGATCGGTGACGGAATCGTCAAGGGATTTCAGAATTATCTGTGAATCCAAAATACTAACAAAAAACGTCCCTGTTGTTTTAGATCTAATAAGATGTCTCCCACTGGGAGATAAAACTATGTCACCATCCTCATTCTTAGCAACTATCCCACTTACGATTATCATAGATTTGGTTTGTCTGGAAATAGAAGACAGTAACATTATCGCAGCATTTACGTTTCGAGCTGACTCTAAATCATCAAATAAATTATAGACTCCATTTAAGGTATCAATAATAACCAAAACCTGTGTTTGGGAAATTCGTTTTATGATTTTTTCCAGATTTTGATTAAAATCTTTTTTACCTCCACGAATAATTGTAACTTTGTTATTTTTCTTAATTAACCCAGATTTTATATATCCAGAATACAACATATCGATGTCAAAAAAAATTACAGGCAAATCAACAACTTCAATTAATCTATTCAAAAACTCAGACTTCAAAAATGTTTTTTTACACAAAATAAAACTTGGATTTTTCTTAGAGAATTCAACACTTATTTTTTTAAAATCATTATCTAAAATTTGGTGAGGATTTTTATCCAACAATAATTTAGCAGAAACCAGATATAATAATGAATTTAGTTTCGAAAGACATCTCTAACGATTTTGCTACTAACAAAATCTATCTGAACAATGCATCTGTCTCAGTAATGCCTAAACAAAGTATTGAGGCCATGAATGAGTTCTTAACATCTTATAACGAAATGGGACCCGATTCCACCCAATCTCAATCCTTTATTACTGAAAAATTCAGGAATGTCAGAAAAATAATTTCTAAAATTGTAAATTGTCAACCTGATGAAATTATTCTTACTCAAAGTACAACTGACGGAATTAATTTTGTTGCAAACGGTCTGAAATTCCCTTCAAATTCTAATATTGTAATTAGGGGAATGTCTCACGAGCATCATGCAAACTTCTTTCCTTGGCTTTACCTAAAAAATAAAACAGAAATAAGAAATCTAGAAATTGATGAAAATGGTTTTTTTAATTTTGAAGACCTTAGGGGATTAATTGATAACCAAACAAAACTTGTAGCACTAAGTCAGGCATTGTATAACACTGGCTCTATTTTACCAGTTGAAGAAATTGGAAAAATTTTAGACAACAAGGCTTCCTTTTTCATAGATAGTGCACAAACAGTTGGATGTATTACAAATGTCAATGTAAAAAAAATAAAATGTAATTTTATGTCTTTTAATGGATCAAAATGGCTTTGTGGTCCGATGGGGACGGGTTTATTTTATTGCGATAGAAAATCGAGTGAATTACTAGAACCCATTTCAATCGGTGGTGAATCTGCAATGTTATACGAAAATTCTAGATTGGCCTTTAAAGAAATACCAGAAAAATTCCAAACAGGATTTAGAAATTATGTTGGAATTGTTGGTTTAGAGTCATCTGCAAATTATCTTTACAATTTTGGATTTGACAACATTCAAGAAAAAAATAGAAAATTATCAACCATTCTTAGAGAAGAATTATCAAAAATTAATAAAATCAATCTTTATGGACCAGACCAACCAGAAAAAAGGACAAGCATTGTTTCCTTTACGGTGGATGGATTAGAACCAGATTTTATAGTTAAAAAATTGGAAAAGAGGAACATAATCCTGGCTGTTCGTGAAATTTATGATAAAAAAATAGTCAGGGCATCTCCTCATTTATTCAATACAGAATCCCAGATAATTCAAGTAGTTGAGGAAATAAAGAAACTATAGATTTTCTTGTTCTTCAATAACCATCATTGTAAGGGTGGATTGAACTTTGCTTATTTTTCTAATTCTATTGGTAATAATTGCTCTTAATTTGTCAGCATTATCAGATGATAATTTTAAAACAATATCATAAACACCATAAACACCTTGCACTTCATAATCTACATCTTCTTCTTGAAGAATTTGTTTTACTTCACTAATTATTGAGGAATCTGAACCTAAATCCGAATTCAACAAAACATATGCAGTAGGCATGTTGCAGATTTTCATAAACAGTATTTAACCTTTCATAACAATCAAAGACTGATTAACTACTTTACAGATTATCGAATGTGAAAAAATTAGATCTCACACTAAGCATTTCTCCGAAAATTCCAACATTTCCTGGATCACCCAAACCACAATTTCTTTTGTGGTCTACAATCAAGGACGATCTATACAATCTAGAATTACTTTTTTTTAGTTCTCATACCGGTACTCATCTTGATGCTCCATATCATTTCACACCAAAAGGAAAAAAAATTCATCAAATACCATTGAATCGGTTTATGGGTACGACATTATTAATTAAAATCAGAAAAGGAAAGAATCAAGCAATCACCAAAAATGATATACTCAATTTTGAAAAAAAATTTGGTATTATTTCAAAATATTCGTCGGTTGTTTTTTTCACCGACTGGCAAAAAAATCTTAAAAAAAATTTTTACTTTACAAATAATCCTGGGTTATCCTCTTCTGCAGCAATCTATCTTGCCTCAAAAAAAATTAACTTGGTTGGAATAGATTCTCCAAGCATCGATTTAGGCACAGAAACATCATTCCCTGTACATAAAATTTTAGCAAAAAATGACATTTTAATAGTTGAAAATCTTTCAAATTTAGAAAAAATCTCACAATTGGAATTTGAGTATATTTTTTTACCACTCAAACTAGAAGGTGCAACTGGCTCTCCAGTTAGAGCAATCGCCATTTATTGAACAAAATGAAATCTATTTTGTTTATAGTTTTTTGATAACGTTCCCACAATTGGTATTTGATTTCCACAATACTTACATTGATTTTTTTCATCAAGATTCCATTCTTGTATATCAAAACTAAATCGTTTTACTACAATTTTATTACATTCAGAACAATAGGTATGCTCTAAAGGATGTCCTGGAACATTTCCAATATATGCATACTTTAATCCAACTTTCTTAGCTACCATGTGATGTTTTTCTAAAGTCTCTACAGGGGTAGAATCAAACTCCATCATTTTATAGTCTGGATGGAATCTTAGAAAATGAATTGGCATCTCTGGGCCAAATTCATTGTAAACAAATTTACACAATTTCTCTGCATACTCTAAACTATCTCCTACTTGCGGAACTACCAAATCAGTAATTTCAACATGGATTTTGGTTTTGTCTCGAATTTCTAAAAGAGAATCAAAAACTGGTTGGGGGTCAGGAACTCCAATGTATTTTCGAGTAAAATCAGGTTCAGCATTTCCCTTAAAATCCACAGTAATAGAATCCAAAAATTCACCCATCATTTTTACAGATTCAGGAGTATCATATCCATTTGATACAAAAACGTTGTAAAGATTTTTTTTATGAGCTAGTACGCCACAATCTCTTGCAAACTCGATGAAAATAGATGGTTCGTTGTAAGTATACGCAATTCCATCCGCCCCGTTATCTAGAGCAGTTTGAACCACTTGCCCTGGAGTCATATCAACTCCCTCAATCTTCCTTCTTTGACTAATATCGTAATTTTGACAATATTTGCAAAGCCAATTGCAACCCGTTGTGGCAATAGAATACACCTTTGAGCCTGGATGAAAATGAGTTACAGGTTTTTTCTCAATAGGATCTACATGACCTGCGATCACTTTACCATACACAAACAAGTTTAATTTTCCATTCTCGTTGCCCCTGATCCCACAAAGACCAATCTGACCTTCTTTCATCTCACAATATCGCGCACATGCTGTACACCTAACTTTGTTATCAGCTAATTTCTCATAAAGAACTGCTTCCTTTCCCATTTACTTTATACTATAATTTTTCAGATATAAGCTCAGTGTATTTTTCGCAATGCTAAAAATATAGAATTGTTAATGACAAGGCATGAGCAAACCAGGAAATTTATGGAGAAAAGTTCACGGGAAAATTACTAAAAAACCTACTAATTTCTCTTGGTTAATTGATGAAAAACTAGCCGGTTCTGGAATGCCTACTTCTTTTGATGAGTTAGACTGGATTCTAAAACAAGGTGTAAAATCAATCGTAACAATGACGGAGAACTCGCTTCCTGAAGAATGGACAAGAGAAATTGGATACTTGCATGTGCCAACTCCGGATCTTACTGCTCCTGAAATCGAAAAAATTGATCTTGCGGTTGATTTTATCCATCAAAATATTAACAAAAATCAAGCAGTAATGGTACACTGTGCTGCTGGAATGGGAAGAGCGGGAACAATTCTAGCATGTTATCTTGTAAAGTATCAAGAATATTCTGCAAAAGATGCAATTGAAAAAATAAGAAAAGAAAGACCTGGTTCTATCCAATCAGAAGTTCAAGAACTGGCAATTTCATATTATCAAAAACATGTACAAAATTAAATAAATTCTGAAACTAGTTTACCATCTACTACCTTAATTTGGAGTTTTTTATCTTCTTGAAAAATTAAAGTTAGTCCACCATCTGTATCAGGATCCTCTACTTTAACTAGTTCTAACATCTTGATTTGCTCGAATTTTTCCATTTTTCTATCTACTCCGGAATAGATACTGTCTCAATTTTACCATCTACAGCCTTTATGAAAAGAAATCTATTGTCTTTGAAGATAAATGTAATTCCTCCTTCTTTATCGGGTTCTTCTACCTCAAGTACGGGCTGACCTAATAATCCATCATATTTTGCCATGTGAAAACATGAAAAAAGTTCCTTATATCCCTAATTACCCAGAAATTTAAGTATCAAAAATCATTTTTTAAAATAAAAATCAAATTTATTGATTATTTAAACACAAACCTAGAACAAAAAATTATACAAATAATAGGGATATTTTTGGAGTGCTATCAGAAATGGATCATCAACAATTATGTGAAAAAGTAATAGAACTACTACCGCAAGTCAGGTTCAGCGGAATCTTAAATTCAAGAGGAGATTTAGCGGTTGAAAAAAATAGAGAGGATTCAGAAAAATTACTTAAACCCGATGAAGTGAAAATGTCAGTTCATTACACTTTTCAAAGATGGACAAGTATTCAAAACCTATCTCATAGAATTGGAAACGAAAAAACGAACATTTCGGAATTTGATAAAGTTACTTTGATTAGTATATTACTTCCAGACAAAAATCTTCTTTTGATAAGTTCTGAACCAGGAGCAAACTACATGGAAATTATTTCTAAAGTTAAACAAATAATTCCAGAAGAATAGAAAGGTTCAAAAAAATTGTCTTTAGTTTGGACATTTGTATTCACAATGGTCCTAGTTTATCTCAGTACAAATTTAGTTTTGAAAATAGATGTTCTTGATGGATGGCTTAAAGCACTATATTTCATTGTCTTAATACCAGGTTTTGGTCTGGTAACCTTCCAAATCAGAATGTATTTTCAGAGAAAACAAAAACCTGAAACAAAAAATTGATTATTCTTCTATTTCTTATTCTAAAATTATAAAGCAGTACTAAACTGGAAAATTAATGAAAGGATTGTACTGGTTAATTTTAGGACTATGTGTATGGTTTATTCCAACAATAATTTTTAATGCTATTGTAACCTCAGGTGAATCTGAATTAACCCCAGAACAAGCAACTTCTGATATTCCACCTGAATTTGTTATTGTTTTATTCGCTGCAGCTTTGCCCCTCATCTTAAAGGGTGTAATGACAATCAGAAAAGAAAGAAGAACTGTTCAAAAAGATCCTAGAAAAGAAAAGAAAAAATTCAAAAAAAAGTAATCACTAAAATTTCTTGGTCCTAATTTTTGAGGTTTTTCATAAAATCATAGGTAATTCTCATAATTTTTTTCCGGGAAATTAGATAGTATAATAAATAACCATATTTTTGATTTTTTATATGAAGAAAATAGAGGCGATTATTAAAAGATCTAGCTATACAGAAATTGCGGACAAGCTAAATGAATTAGGTTATACAATTATTGATAAGCGAAATCTTGAGGATAGTAAAATTTTTGATAAACAAAACAGTTCTAAAGTTGGGGGAACCATAGGTGTAAAGACCATTCCTTTATCGAAGATCGAGTTAGTTGTCGCTGAAAAAGATGCAAGGAAAGTAATTGAATTAATTTCAAAGAAATCTGGTTTTACCTCAAGTAAGGTCGGAAAAATTTTTGTCTCTGAAATGGATGAAGTCTTGGAAATTAATACTCTGGAAAGTACTCAAGACTTAGAATTAGATGAACCCAAATTTCCACCAAAACCCAAAATTAAACGAAGTCGATTGGTACCACTTCAAAAATATACCCTCCTTCGACTACAAACAGTCTATGAAGAAAATTATGACACTTTAGTATCTGATCATAGGATTAAATCATTTAGTGATTTTGTTAATCACTGTATCATGGGATACCTACCATCTTTTGAAAAACAGCTAAAACATCCAACAGTTGTATATGGAAATAATTTTAGAGAGTTTTAGATAGTACTTTCTCCTTCGTCACCTGAAGCAATATCTACTGCTCTTAAAATTGGTGATACAAAGATTTTTCCAACGCTTCCTTTGTCTTTAATGATGTTTATCACTTGTTCTTCTTTACTTTCTGGAATTACTAATTCAATGACATACTTTTGGCTAAACTGAGGCTGAAATATTGCACTTCCTTTAGAAGCATGGATTTCAGGAGGAGGTCTTTTCCCACGTCCTCTGACTTTACTTACAGTCAACCCTCCAATCTCAAGTTCCTTTAAAGCCTCGCTAATGTTCATTACGTCATTATTTCCGAGAAATGCTTGGATCTTAATCATTTAATGGATCGGAGAGGTTTTTCACAAATAATAGTTTCAGATTTTGATTATCAAGTGATAATCAAATAGTTATCAAATTTCGTTATTATTATTTAGTTTCAAAATTTTCACAATAGCGTTGCCAATAGATACAGGTGATACAGCGTGGATGCTCGTAGCAGGAAGTTTAGTATTGTTAATGATACCTGCTTTGGGACTTTTTGAATCAGGGCTACTAAGAAAGAAAAATGCCGTATCTGTATTTATGCAAATTTTCTTTGGTTTAGCCTTACTTTCTGTAATGTGGTTTGTTTTTGGATTTAGCCTCGCATTTGGTCCAGATGAGACAGGTGGTTTGATGGGAAACCTGGATTGGGTGTTCCTAAAGGGAGTCCCTTGGGATGAAGCGCTAGACTATGCACCTACTATTCCAGGTGTATTATTTGTGAAATTCCAATTGATGTTCGCAGCAATTACTCCACTTCTTTTGACGGGAACTATTGCAGAACGTATGAAATTTAGCTCATTTATTATATTTATTGCAACATGGTCGATCCTGATCTACTATCCACTAGTACATTGGGTCTGGGGAGGAGGCTGGTTAGCAGAATTAGGAGTTGTGGATTTTGCAGGAGGAATCGTAATACACACAAGTGTAGGTATGGGAGCACTTGCTGCTGCCATAGTATTAGGGCGAAGAAGATTCTTTGGTCCAGCAATTGAAATTCCACATAGTATTCCTCTTGCTGTAGTAGGTTCATCTTTACTTTGGTTAGGATGGTTCGGATTTAATGCAGGAAGTGCTCTTGCATCAGGTTCATTAGCTGGAAATACCGTAATTGTAACTCATATGGCGTCATCTGTTTCTGCATTAATCTGGGTAGGATTATCATGGATGAGATCTGGTAAACCTTCAGTCGTTGCTGCTGTCAACGGGGCAATTGCAGGGTTAGCAGGAATTACTCCAGCATCAGGATTTGTAAGTGTTGAACATTCATTTGTAATTGGCATAGCTATTGGTATTGCTTCATACTCTACATTGGTAATTTTCAAAGAAAAACTAAAGATAGACGACGCATTAGACGTAAGTTCTGTCCACGGAACTGCCGGTATTATAGGTTCGCTTGCAATTGGTATATTTGCAAGTACTGCAATTAATCCTGCAGGTCCAAACGGTTTACTATTTGGAAATCCAGATCAATTGGGAATTCAAGCGATTGGCGTAGGAGTTGCAGGTGCCTTAGGATTTGGTGGAACCTTCATAATTATGAAAGTCATTAACTTCCTTGTAGGGGTTCGAGTGTCGCCAGAAGTGGAGGATGCTGGACTAGACATAAGTGAACATGCAGAACGGGCGTACGCAGATGAAGAAGAATTTAAACTTGAAATGGATGAATATGTAGAAGATCTTGAGAGAAAAGGTGGATTCTTCGGTGGACGGAAGAAAGATAACAACTAAAATTTTTTAATTTATAGTAATCTCAATTTCTTTTGAAGTATTCTTTATACTATCCGAGTCTATGTACTCATGTTTTTGCCAAGAGGCAAAAACCTCTGCTCCTATCTTATGTTTCCCAGGCCCCAAATCTGAGGCTTTAATTAAGAATTTTTCATTGAAATCAAATAATTCTTGTCTCACTTCTTCTTCTGATAAGCGAATAAATGGCTCAAAATTTTTTGCCACTTGAACCCAAATTCTCCTGTCTTTCATTGGATTAACTAATTTTGGATTTCTTGTCCAAAAAATGGATGCTTTTCTGTAGGTGTCTATTGTTTTACCTAACTCTTTTTTTCTAAAACCACCTGAGAGAAGTTTAATTCCATATTTTAGCTTAAAAGATACATCGTTCTTGTTGTAGGCATCTGTCCATTTTTCCTCGGTGAATGAATCCCTGATATCTCCCTCAATTGAAAATTGGACCTGAATCTCAATAATATCTCCAGAAGAATATTGATCTTTACCATTAACCAGTAAAATCTCTGATATTCTACTATTTCCCATCTCTATCAATCATAAGGATTTATATCCACAATAAGTGCTTTTTCCGAATACATGCATGCGCAAGTAGTAAGTTCAGAACCAAAAGAACTCAATATTTCCATTAAGGATACCGATATAGGAATATTGTATATTATCCAACATGAACTTTTAAAGAATTCAAAAATTGACTTTGCAGGCGTTATTGTAAAACACCCACTTACTAATGAATGCTGGATGAGAGTAAATTCAAATGGAAAACCACTTCAAGAAATTAAAAACGCAACTCAAACTGCAGAAAAAACTGCTGAAGAACTTAAAAAATTATTCAATTCAACATTAAAGGGAAATTAAATGAAATTTTGCCCCAAATGTGAGGTCAAATTAAAAAAAGACGGGTCTGACTTCAAATGTTCTAAATGTGGTTATGTAGAAGGTGGAGCATCTTCTCAACCAAAAAAAACTGTTCAAGAAGAATCAACAGAAGCATTCAATGTTTTTGCAGAAAATGAAGGAGAGGAAGCATTACCAACTATAGAAATTGAGTGTGAAAACTGTGGAAATAACGAAGCTGTTTGGTGGATGTTACAAACTAGAAGTGCGGATGAACCAACAACACAATTTTACAGATGTACAAAATGTAAAAACACTTGGCGTAATTACGCATAACGTTTAACTTGAACTTATAGCACCTGAAAATCAGTTTGACTTTTAGCGCAAAAACTAGTGGGTCTGATGATCTTAAAGCAATTATTTCAGCTATTTCCACACTTGTAGAAGAAGCAACTTTTGTTGCATCTTCAGAAGGGATCACATTTAGAGGGATGGATCCATCTCATGTTGCTTTAATCGATATTTCATGGCCAAACTCAGCTTTTGAAAAATACGAATGTGACAGTGATATTAAATTTGGGGTGAGAATTGATGAGTTCTCTAAACTAATCAAAAGAGCAGAAAAAAAAGATAGTATTGAAATTAGCATATCAGAACAAAATTTACTCCTTGTAACTATTGGAAAAAATAAAAAATACAAAATGCGACTTATTGAAAGCTCTGCTACTGATACGCCTTTACCAAAGATTCCTTATAATTCTAAAATTACATTATCTTCCTCCTTGTTTGACAGAATTTTGGGGGATGTCCAAGTTGTCTCAGATTACCTTACCATGCATACATCTGATTCTAACGCAGATTTTTCAGGAAAGGGAGATTCAGGAGAAGTTGTCATTGACCTAGAAAAAGAATCTGAGGAAATTGCAGAGATTACATCAACGGAAGACAGCACAGGAACTTATAGCCTCGAATATCTTAATCCTGTAGTCAAAGCTGTAGGCTCAACTGCAGGAAACGTAACATGTGAATTTTCAACGGCTAAACCTCTTAGAATAGAATTCAAAGTTGCAAATATTGGAAGAATCCACTTTTATCTGGCGCCAAGAGTAGAAAGTTAAAGCATTTAAAGATAAAACAATTCAGGTATTTTGAATTGAAAATTGTACTAAAGTATGGTGGGACTTCCATCTCCACTCCTAAGGATATTCAAAATGTAGCAAAGCACATTAAATCATTATCAAATCAAAACCAACTTGCAATAGTTTGTTCTGCAATAAGTGACACTACAGATGATCTAATCGAAATATCTCAATCGATTAAAAAGGAGAATAAGAAAAAAGCAGAATTATTAGCAAAAAATATTGCAAATAGACACCAACAACTTGCAAAACAAACCATAAAAAAATCTCAAATAAGAAAAAAACTTTTACAAACATTTAACGAATATTTTGATGAATTAAATGCATTAATTGATGGAATGGTCCTACTTGGGGAAGTAACTCCTAGATCCATGGATTATCTTTTTTCATTTGGTGAACGTCTTTCCATTCAGATAATTTCGGCTGCTATTAATGACATTGGAAAAAAATCTCTTGCTCTAACCGGAAAGGAGGTAGGAATTGTAACTGACTCTAATTTTGGTAGCTCAAAGCCGTTAATGGATACTACAAGACTCCGAGTATCTAGAACACTGGATCCTCTAGTAGGCAAAAAAATAATTCCTGTAATTGGTGGATTTGTGGGAGCTGACCAACATGGTCATATTACAACATTTGGCAGAGGAGGCTCGGATTATTCAGCTACCATAATAGGATCTTGCATCAAAGCTGACGAAATATGGCTAATGAGTGATGTTGATGGACTGATGACTGCAGACCCAAAGATTGTAAAAAATGCAAAAGTTCTACCTGAAGTTTCATACATTGAGGCAATTGAGATGGCAATGTTTGGAGCAAAGCAAATTCATCCTAGAACATTTGAACCACTGTTGTCCAAAAAAACTCCAATGAGAATACGTAGTTCATTTAATGTTAAAAATGAAGGAACATTAGTCACTTCCTCCCCATCAGCTTCAGCAAAAAATACAGTAAAGTGTGTAAGTAGTGTATCACAAAATGGGTTAATCGATATACGTGGAGGAAGTATGATTGGTACACCAGGAACCGCAGCAAAAATTTTTGCAACCTTGGCAGATGCAAGCATAAATGTAATGATGATCTCTCAAAACCCCTCTGAATCAAGCATAACAATTGTAGTTAAAAACACAGACCTTGACAAAGCAGTAAACACTTTGGAGTTAGAACTATTGGGAAAAATAATCAAAAAACTCGAGGTAACTACCAATATGGCAATAATTGCATTAATAGGTTCAGGAATGAGAGGAACAGTTGGAGTTGCATCCAAAGTTTTTAGTTCAATGGCAAAAAACAAGGTAAACGTTTCAATGATAACTCAAGGTTCATCCGAACTTAACCTAGCTTTTGTCGTAAAAAATTCTGACACAAAGGCTGCAGTTAATGCCCTACATGATGAATTTGAGTTATCGCAAATCAACTAAAATAATTTAAGGGAACAAAAACAGAGAACCTCATTGAATAAGATTATTTTTGTAATTATTATTGGAGTTATAGTTGGGGCAATTTTTTCTATCTCTTCAATTTCTGATCAATTTGTTGATGCAAATTCTAGAAAAAAAATTCATTTTACACAAACAATTACGTCTACCCAAGATCCTGGTCAAGGACATGAAGGACACCAACTAGCAATCATATTGCTACCTAGCGAGGGAACCATCTACGATGGTTCATTAACATATACAGCAAGTGAACAAGTACAAGTTGTAGTTTTGCATGAAATTTCAGTAAATGATTCCAAAGGACAACCAATATGGACTATTGATGGAGATAAAATATACGGTCTTACTCTAATTGATTCAGGAAATTCAAACTCTTTTGAATTTACTGGAGCTGCCTTGGCTCTTCATTCTCCAAATTCCAAGGAATTTACTGCTACAGTCAGTGTTGATGGGTGGATAAGAGGACAACCAACAGAACTAGTCTTTCAACAATTGGAAATCAAAAGAGAAGAACCCACCTTATCACTATTGAAATCAAATGTTCCCGCAGTTATCCCAATGCAGAAAGGAATTTACAATTCGACTTCTCTTTATTATATAATTACTGACGCAAGTGACAAAGCATTAGCAGAAAAAATAACTGAAAAACAAAATTGGAAGGTAGAATTAGCACCTCCATTGAGCAATGCTCCAGAAAATGCAACTCAACAAATTTTTGTTTTTACCAATGGAGTAAGCGGTGATGGAATCTATGGTTTCCAAGATGAAGTCTTTTCCAATACCCCTAATCAAGAATCAGAATATAGCGCATTGGGTAAAGTTGTAGAAGTTACATGGAAAAAAGGACAAAAAATATCAATACTAGAGTCAGCTGAGGAAATACTAGAGGCTCATAAAGGAAGTAGACTTGAATTTAATGAATCTCAAATTGTAATTAATGCTCCTCAAATAAAGTGGGAAGGTGGACAAATGACGGTACGGAGCAATTCAGAGATTTCCGTTGATTCCCTATATACTGGAGGACAAATCACAGAAATTAATGAAGAAGAGATGACTGTCACCTTTATTGCCCATAGAGGATGGGGTCCTGATGGCAAAACTATCTACTATATTGTCACAGATGCATCTCCTCGTGGTCCAGCAGAATTGATGGGTGTTATCTTTTCACCTACTTCTGCAGAACTAATTGCAAATTCCGCCGCTGTAGACTTGTTCCAGTTTAAAAATGGCATTAAAGGTTCAGGACCAATGGGATATCAACCGGGAATTGCGGCTGCTGCACCTGGGGATGAAAACTATAGTCCAATGTGGAGAATCTATAATGTAGAATGGAATGATCCAAAAGATGCGAAACTTTTGGAAACTAGGTTTGATATAGATTCTGCAAGTGAAGAAGATCTTTTGATTGCAAGCATTGCCCGTCCCTTAAATGAAGATCATATAGTCAATTGCCCCTTCATAGATCCGTTCCAATAAAACTTGGATCTCTAAAGGGATAAATTACTTGAAAAATGTTTTAGTGTAAAATTGACTGGTAAGCTGTACATTGTAGGTGTTGGACCTGGCCATCATGATCATATGACCTTCCGAGCTAAACAAGTAATAGATGAAAGCGATACAATTGTAGGATATGAAACCTATGTAAATTTGGTAGCAGATCTTATAGAAGGAAAAGAAGTTCATCGGTATGCTATGACCCAAGAAGTTGAACGCGCTCACCAATGCATCGACCTTGCCAAATCTGGAAAAATAGTTTCTCTTGTTTCAAGCGGTGATCCTGGAATTTATGGAATGGCTGGTTTGATTTATGAAACTCTTGCAGAATCAGGTTGGAATCCCAAAGATGATTTACCAGTAGAAATTGTTCCAGGGGTTTCTGCATTGAATTCTTGTGCATCAATCATTGGTTCACCTCTAATGACAGATTTTGCCGTTGTAAGTATGAGTGATTTGTTAGTTCCTTGGGAAATTATTCAAAAAAGAGTAGAGGCAGCAGCTCAAGGAGATTTTGTCATTGTCATTTACAATCCAGCAAGTAAAAAGAGAATACATCAACTTCAAGATACTCGTAAAATTCTACTAAAATATAGAAAAGCTTCTACACCTGTTGCCATTATTAAAGGAGCATTTAGAAATTCCCAATCAATAGTTATTACAAACTTGGAAGAGCTTCCAAATTACTCTGATAAACTAGGAATGATTAGTACAGTAATTGTAGGAAACTCATCCACTTATAATTACCAAGACCTTATGATTAATCCTAGGGGATACAAATCCAAATACAATCTAGAGGAACAAACCAATCCTAAACTTAAAGTCTAATAGCTTTTCTTTATAGCTCCAAACAATTCATCATCCAGTTTTAGGTTGTCACGAATTGGAGAAACTATTTTTACTAAATAATTTCCAACTGTCTGTTTTAGATCCGTTGGGTGAAGCTTCTTTTGAGCAAAATCTAATTCAAGAGAATTGTAATCAACATAATCGACGTTGCCACCAAATTTCTCAGGCCTTTCTACCTTAATCTCTTTAAACTCATGTAAAATCACATTTTTTGATATTTCCAATAAAGGATTGTTTTCAATATTTGCTTCCTCACACCAGGCTTTATTGATCTTATTTCTTATTTCATCATCAGTATTATGAATAAAAATACCAGAATTTGGATCAGATTTACTCATTTTTCCAAGAACCTGCGAGTCTTCGGTTTTAGCAGGTTTTGAAAGTCCTGGTAATAGTTTGTGATGAACAGCTACTGGAACTTTCCAATTCATTTTTGGAAAAATTTCTCTAACTAGCATGTGTATTTTTCTTTGATCCATACCCGCATGGACAATATCTAAATCAAGTGAATGAATATCAACGGCTTGCATTGGAGGATATAGTAGTTTTGCCAAATCTATTTTTGATTCATCTTCAGACCTTCCCATTATTGTTAAAGTTCTCATGGTCCTCTTTAATGACATATGTTTTGTAAATTTCATAAATTCTTTCCAGTATTCTTTTCTGGAATCATAAAGATCGGATCCTAATACAATTTTTGCCTGAGGACACACAAGTTTGAAAGCATCAGAATAATATTTTGAAACTTTGGTTATTGTATCCCAATCTCCACCTAGCTTATCATTAATCATTGTGTGCCAATCAGCAAGAAAAATTGTACAATCCACACCAGCTTTAATAAAATCATTAATTTTGAAACCAGTGCTGATTAAACTCCCTAAATGTAAAAATCCGGAAATTTCAAGACCAATATAGTGATTGGGAGATGAATTTGTTTGGAAAAGTTCGATTAGCTCTTCATGGGTAACAACTTCTTCTGTTGGAGATCTTTCTACTAGTTCAATTTTTTCTTTAATGTCCAAACCAAAACAACTTCAAAATAGTAACCCTATAAAGATTCTGAACTTAATTGAAAATCTAGAAATTTCCCTAGAAACTGGAATTCATTTACAATTTTTCTTATGTTTTCTTAACTCTTCGGTAAGATCAAATTCCTGGCCACAAACTCTACACTTTTCTTTCTTTTTGTTGTGTGCTTTTTCTTGATGTCTTTTGAGCTTTTCTAGGTCAGGGAGTACAGTTCCGCACTTTTTACATTTTGTTTCATTTTTACTAGATCCAAAAAGACCCATCTTGAACTATTTTAGCACAAAAGTAGTTTAACCTTTTGAAAAATTATTAAAACTAGGTTTCTGTATCCAAACTCTTTCTGGGTCTTGTGCTCAAATAAAATGCATGGGCGCTAATGATAAAACAAGCCAAAAAAACCTTCGTAGCGAACACCAGATTCCAAGGTCGCTCAGGATCTGGATAAGCTACAGAAAGCCGATCGATGTCAGGAACCTGGCCATCTATTACTCCTGCTGTAATCATTGCATTTAGGACTGTAAAATTGTATAATACTTCATACAAAGTAATTATGGCAAACCCTAACAACATTAATTGTAACAATGACATTCTCCATCCAATAATTTTATTTCCAGCAGTTTTTTTCCAACCAATTCTTGAAACACAATACCATCCAATAATTGTAGAAAAGAAAATCCATGTTGAAACTCGTGCAAAATTTTCAAAAGGAATTACGGTGTTATGGATAGCTTCTCCCATAACATAAGTTCCATTTTCCATCCATTCAATCGTTGTTACATATACTCCAAAGACCATAGAAGCTCCCATGATGAAAGCACAAACATAGAAAATATACAAGAAAATTTTGTAAGCCCTATCAGATTCTTGAAGATGCCGCTGAGTCATTATGCGTTTGCCCATTTTTTAAATATAAAAATTCATAGGAAATCTAATTAATTGAAAACCTAGTTAAGGAGTAAATTTATTGAAATTCATGCCTAAAGGTGAAGGTGATGAATAGTTTAGAAAATTTATTGGGAGAAATTTGCAAAGTTGTCCTTCCTATTCCTGAAGAAACCTATAAGGGAAATTCTAATTCTCACATTGCAATATGTACCCTTTCAAGTATGGACCTATTAAAAAAATTCAGGAATCCTGAAATATTAAAAAATGTCTCAATGGTAGGAAGACTTCTTTCTGAAAATAAAGGAATTGACGCTATTCTTCAATACCTAAATCAAAATAAAAAGATCAAAACCCTAATTGTATGTGGTAAAGATGTTTGGGGACATAAAGCAGGACACTCTTTGATAAAATTATACGAAAATGGTGTTGATACAAATGGAAGGATAATCGATTCATCAAGTCCAGATCCTTTTCTAAACGTTCCTAAAACACAAATTGAATACTTTAGAAAAGAAGTAAACCTGATAAATATGATTAATGAAACAAATTTTGAGAAAATTAAAAAACTAATCTAATATCCAGTTCGTTGTCTTTCACGGTTAATTTCATTTTTCCTTTTGTATTCATCAACAATATCATCTGGTGTTAAGTTAAGTTCAAGTGATGCTTGAACAACAAAATGCCAAATATCAATTAATTCTTCTCTTGCTTCACTTTCATTAAATGTGGTAGGAGTTTTCCACCACTTCCAATTAGTTGTTCGTTGTAATTCCACAGCTTCATGCATAATTGCCGTACATAATGACGAAACCCGTCCTTCAGTATCTTTAGGATATCTATCTAACTTCATCATTTCTGCCAACCCTTTTTGCAACTTGAAAATTGTTTCTAACCTATCGTCTATTTTTTCGGTTGTTTCTTGAGACATTGAATAATAAACTTGCTGAAATAATTTAACTTAAATCTTTTTTAAAAACGAATCATTTTTTCATATAATTTTACCCGTTTGTTAATATCAGATTTCTTTAATCCCAACAATCCTTCTAATCCATATTTTTCGACAGCAAAAGAACCCAAAACATTCCCATAAACTACTGCTTTTTTTATTTCTGAAAGACTAGTAGATTTTTTGCTTGCCAAATACCCAATCATTGCCCCTGCAAACGAATCACCCGCTCCAGTGGGATCAACTACATCTTCCAAGGAGAATCCTGCCGAAGGAAAAATTACATCATCAAAAAACATCAAAGATCCATGCTCGCCTTTCTTGATAATTACGTATTTTGCTCCCCATTCCATGATTTTTTTCGCACATTTTATCAAGTTGTATTCCTTTGTTAGAAGTTTGGCTTCTTCATCATTTATCACAACCGCATCTACTGCCTTTATCATTTTAATCACAGAATTTCTTTTTGTAGAAATCCAAAAATCTATTGTATCACACATGGAAAATTTTACTTTATCAAATTCCTTAATAAGAGAAGTATTTTGATCCGGATCATTATTGGCTAGATAAACAAATTGCGATTTTTTGTATTCTTCAGGGACAATAGGTTTAAAATTTTGTAAAACGTTTAGTTCAGTCTTCAAAGTTTCCCTAGAACTTAGAGTATTATCAAATCTTCCATCATATCGAAATGTTTTACCATCTTTTACTGTAAAACCTGTTAAATCCAAACGAGAGGATAAAGTTTTTTGGTGCTCTTTTGGAAAGTCTTTTCCAACTACTGCGATTAAACCAGTTTTGACAAAATTACTTGCAGAAATTGCTGCAAATGTAGCTGCTCCTCCTAATACATTTCTCAAGGTTTTATTTGGAGTTCTAATTGTGTCTAATGCTGTAGATCCAAAAACTGTTAGCATTCTATTGCAAACTATTCTTGATGTATAAATTTTCTTGCTTGCTCTTCAGTTGGATAAAAAACAAATGGAACATCAATAGTTGTTAAGAGAAAATCATATTTTGAAACGCCACTAATTTTCACAGTAGGAGTTTCTTTGGAATCAAAATTTTTTGAGGTGTGAAATGTACCTTTTACATCTTTATTTCCTAATACAGGTAAGGTAAAGGGTTCAAGTTCTCCTTCTCCAATAGTTTCATCATCCGCAATTACAAAAAAATCTGTTTCACCAGCAGTTAACAACAATATGGATGGATTTTCAAATTTTAATTTAACATTATATGCAGAACCTAATTCGGTCTTTTCAATGAGATCGCTTTCTGTAATTTCTACGGCTATTTGGGAGGCAGCCGCATATTGAGAATACCCAAAAATACTCATGCCTAGTACAAACATTATGATTATGATCTTCCTTGAATTTTGCATGCGTAATACTCAAAAAATTCTTTTTTAATCTAAAAGAGAAAATTTACCAATAACATGTGTAAAAATTTTGATCTAGTCTTTAAGCTCATTAGAGCTAACAGAATAAATTAAAATTCAATAATAAAGGAACAGATGGCCAAAATCAAACTAAAATTTGGTGAAAATGAGATCGAGGTAGATTCAAGGGATTTTTACGTAGATAATCAAACCTTGGGAGAGGTCATTGAAAACCTTGCAAAATTAATGGAAGAAAACCAAACCAAACCCGTCTACTCTAAACCTGAAAGTGACTCGATCGTAAAAGAATCAAAATTTGATAGTTTGAATGCACTAGAAGATGTAGAATTATTTGAACCTGAATTTAATGAACCTAAACCAATTTCCACCTCTGAAATTAAAGATAAATTAAAAATTTTAGAAACCAATGATTTCTTTAATGTTCCAAGGACAGTAACCGAGACTGTTCAACAATTACGTGAATATGGTTGGGTTGCAAGCCCATTAGATGTTTCAAAAACTCTTGTGAATATGGCCTCCAACAGAGAAATTTCAAAAAACTCTTCAGAAAACCGAACACATTACTTTGTTGTAGAACCAATTTTTGCTAATTAGAATTGTAGGTACATTTTTGGCAAGAATCAAAAATATCTCCTTCTAAATGATCAAAATGTGTATTACACCTTTTGCAAGTATGATGCATGTCGAAATACCCATCCTCTTCAACCATTCCAACTTGATTTGATTCTAAATCAGTATTTCCACATTTTATGCAGTGACAACCACATTCTATTTTCATTATCATTTAATCCTAATAATCTATGTATAGTTGTTTCAAGTATAGAAATTGTTGGAGAAAAAACGTGAAATCCCCTTAGAAATTGATGATCATTTTAAACTATTTGGAAAAGAGCCTTGGGAGGTAGAATATGGTGAAAAATGTCCTGTATGTAATATTAGAATTGATGAATATGGATTTTGTTCCTGTGGTTCGTGTGGGGAATAATTTTATTTCTTTTTCTTTATGAAAATTATTGCAATTACTGCTCCAATTCCAATTGCTATTCCTATTCCGGCAAGATACTCAACAGGAATTGAACCCATATCGTTTTCTGGAAATTCAGGAACAACTGTTCCTGAAATAGAAACTTCTCCTGGATTTTTGGGTTTTAAACTAATCCAAGTGTGAGTATCATTTTCAATGTATTTGTGAAATAATATTTTTTCATCATTAAGTGATACCTCCAAAGGTTCTTTTAAAAGATTTTTTGGGACTATTAGAGTTACAAAGTCATTACTATCTTCTAAACCAAAAGTTATTCCGTTTTCTTTATCAAAATTAAATTGGTCTACTTTTGCCCAAGTAATAATCTCAATGACATGAACATTGTTCTTACTCTTAACATTCTCAATTAATTTTGGTTGGTCCAAAGAATATTCTAATTTCATCTGGCAACCATGGCAAATAATTCCTGGTTTGTCCCCAAGAAAAACAGGTTTATCATTTACAAAAACAAGATCAACTTCTTCAGGAAAGATAATAGATGTACTAAGAAAATAAAGCAAATTCCAAGTCCAAAAATTATCTATCAGAGTTAATGCATCCGACAGGTCATAAGTAACAATTAATTTTTCATCAGATGGTAGGATCATTATACTATTTTCATTTAATAACCCAAAGGAGAATTCATCCCCATCTTCATTATTTACTCTTAGGTTAGTAATAGTACCATCTAAAAGATCCAATTGCTTAGGTTCATTTTGTTTTTTTATTTCATGGATTACCTTCACATCTCCTAAAGAATTAATTTCCACACGAACTGATTTCTGCAAGGAATCTTCAGTTTTTATTTGACCGTGAGCTGTGGGAATAATAATTAACATTGAAAAAATTATTGAAAAAATAATGATCTGATTTTTCATCTATTCCACTGTTACATGAAGCATTTTAGCTTCTTCAAGAGGACAATCATTACCATCTCTTTGTAAATTCACAATTTTGTCTGCAACATCCATTCCTTCAATGACTTCTCCAAAAACGGTGTACTGTCTGTCCAAAAATGTTGAATCCGTAGTCACAATAAAAAACTGTGAACCTGCGCTGTCTGGATCTTGAGCTCTAGCCATTGAAACAATACCTCTTAAATGAGATCTAGAATTAAATTCAGCCTTAATGGTGTAGCCTGGACCTCCCATTCCCCAACTTCCTTTATTACCAGTCTTTGTGTTTGGATCTCCTCCCTGAATCATAAAACCAGGGATTACTCTATGAAAAAGCGTACCATCATAAAATCCATCTTTTGCTAATTTCACAAAATTTCTAACGGTCTCAGGAGCTAATTCAGGAAGTAATTTAAAAGAAATTTTTCCAAGATTTGTCTCAATTGTAATATTACTCAATACGGAGTTTTTACCGTCTTACCATAAGAGTCTTTTGTGGCAGAATATTTGAAAAATATTAATTATGATTATTGTAAATTGAAAAATTTTCAAATGTAATTACGTATTTCGTCGATAGAACTAATTTTTCCAAAAATTTTTCAAAGTTAAATTTTCTGAATTAATATTCAAATTACAATATTTTAAAATTCTAAGTTATAGTGTTATATAGAACGAATAAAATTGAAATTCGTTGAATCGTACAAATCAAAGCACGATCATTAAAGAAGCAATTAATTCTTATCTAGACAAGGGAGTTACCGACAAACAAGACATCTATACCAAAGTAGTAGACGAGCTAGGAGTTCCTAGACCAACCGTTAGAAGAGTGGCAAGAGATCTTCGAAACGAATTATTACAAAAAATTCAGATCTTACAATCTGATATGCCTAAAACTACTCCCGAAGAAGACCAATAAACTTGGCTCCTTTTTCTTTTTAATTAAAACCTACTAGTGATATCTAACATTACTGTTATAAACAATGGATTTTCTGGAGTAAATAATGGGATATTTGGGCAACCATTTGGCCACGGTAGTTACCGGAGTTTTTGCCGCAGTACTAACTGGACTATGGCCAATCTTTATGGATTTTGCACCCCTCTTAGAATTCATCTTTATCATGGCAGTCCCAATAACTTGGTTCCTGACAGGCATTTGTTGGGTATCTCAAAGAAGTGCTGATTATGCCCACAACAATCCTCCACCCACTCATGAAAAAAAAAGCTTGAGTAGGGCAAAACAAGTAACTACATTTTATACACCTGAAGGAAAGAAAGCAAGCCAAAGTCAAATCACTGAGGCAAAAACTGAACTATCTGAGGAATTGAATTCTCTTAAAGCAACAGTGAAGATCAAAGATGATGAGATTGAAAGATTAAACCAAGAAATTTCTAATCTTCAAACTCTTGTTCAGATTGAATCATTAAAAACGGAATTAGCCAATCTAAAGATGTTAGCCTCAAAATCAAAAAAGTAACTTAATTGTTGCAATGACAACAAACCATTCCGTGATTCCCTTTACACCCCGGACAACTAACAGCACCCCCATAATGACATTTACATGAACACTGTTCTGTTGTTTCCTTTGATTCACTCATGGATACTTCTTGTATATACTATCAATATTTTACCTTTACATCCTATTGTAATAAAGTAATGAGATTTTTTCTCCTATTAGATACTGCTGGTATTCTTTTCAATTGATGATATTCACAAAAAATCTTCTAATTTTATTTGAAAACGAAGTAATTCCTTTACTCTAAAACTATACCCAAAAAACTAGATCAAACAATCTACTCATAGTCTAGTTTTGATTTTGTAATTTCAAAGCTAGTTCCAAAGTTCCATCCACCATTTCTTCCAATCTCTTCTTTGCCGAATCATCTGACACTGAATTATCTGAAATAGAGTCGACTGTAAGAAATACCGCTTTTGGATTGGCAATCACTCTAAAATAAGAAAGCAGTTGGGTTATCAGAGTCTGCACATCAATAAATCCAATATTGCCTGCTGCCATTATAGCCATTCCTGCCACTTTTCCCTCTGTTTTTTTGTAATTTACATACTCGAACAAATTTTTCAACGCAGAACTAAAGAATGAGTTGTAAATAGGTGAGCCTATTAGCCAAACATCAGCCTCCATGATGTTTTTTGTTGCATTCTTTGTGACTTCATTATACTCTTCGTCAGGTCCTCTATAACATTCAATTTGATCTTTTGAGAGGTTAACAAATCTTACATCGACATCTTTTGTCTTCACGTAATTATAGACAAAATTCATTGCCACCTGGGTATTGGATTGTTTTCTAGGACTTGCTGAAATAACAACAACCTTCATAATTTTCAAAATTGATTTCTATATTTAAACGCCAAATTTTTCAAAATTATGCGGGCTTGGAGGGCTTCGATCCCTCGACCTGTAACTTAGGAGGCTACCGCGCTATCCATGTTTCGCGTCGTTTTTGACTCTGCGCCACAAGCCCAGCAAAAAAAATACTTGTAATTATTTAAGGGTAATCAAGATTTGATTTGATAATTTTTTGAATTGTTTTCCAAGATATATTATCAATATCATTCCATTTTTCAAAATAAACTACATCTTTTAGATCAAGTCTTGGTAACCAACCAGCAGTCTCTAAATCGGGTTTGGTTGCAAATTCATCTACATATCCTAAACACAAATAGGCAACAGGAACAACATGATTTGGAATTTCTAATACCTCTTTTAGAATTTCATTGGAAAGAATACTTACCCAACCAAGACCTAATCCTTCAGTCCGTGCCGATAACCAAAGATTCTGAATAGCACAACAAACACTATACAATCCAGCTTCAGGAATGCTTGATCTTCCAATTACAAATGGACCAAATTTTGTAGGATCATATGTTACACATAAGTTAACAGGTGATTCTAAAATTCCTTCTAATTTGAATGATAGATATTTTGATTTTTTTGGCTCTTCTATTAGTTTTGAAGATCTCTCCTTTTCTTCTTCAAAGGATTTTTTGATTTTTGTCTTTGTTTCCTTGTCCTTTATCAAAATGAAATTCCATGGTTGTGAGAAACCAACGGAGGGAGCATGATGAGCTGCATTTAAAATTCGAGACAAAACCTCACTCTCAATTGGTTTGGGTGTAAAGTGTGACCTAACATCTCTTCTAGAATGAATTGCCTTGTAAAGCCCCTTTTTTTCCTCCTCAGTGAAATCTTCAGTCATCCCACTTGCCTTTTTCCTTTCATTTGTTAAACGTTAATAATGTCTGCAACTAGTCTTGTTTTTCAATGGGCCGGTAGTCTAGCTGGTTAGGATACCGCCTCGACACGGCGGTGATCGTGAGTTCGAATCTCACTCGGCCCATTTTCTTAAGTTGATGCAGTAAACTCTTTTTCAACTATACTCCAGGCACTTTCAGTTGTTATCATTCCTTCTACTTTGAAATTAGTAATTTGCTCATCCAAAACTGCTTGAAACAGTTCATTTCTAATTTCTGCTCTTTCTAATTGAATTGTATTTTCTATTGGAATCTGTACACCGGAACCAAAGATAGGTCTTCCTGGCATTGGTACATCTGCGGTTGAATATTGCCCAGTTGCCAAATATTCTCCATCTGCAAATAAATCATAATTTATCAGCGCAATTGTAAAGGTTTTTTCTCCAGGATTCGAAACAAGGAATTTCACTTTTACCTTAACGGTATTTTCAACTCTGTTAATTTCTCCTACTTCGACTCCAAGTAAATTAACTTCGACTTTTTCTAACTCTGGATTTTCTAAACTTGCATACCATGCAAAAAATCCCATTAAAGCTAACATCCCTGCAATTGCTGCGTAAACTACCATTTTACTTTGAAGTGCCAAACCATTGTTTGCACATCATTATCAACTAAAAAAGGTTGTCAAGATCCAAATACATAATATTTGAATTAACTTATCAAAATTTGTGGCCGTTGAACAAGCAATACTAACTTGGATTCATCTTGTAGCTGCAGCTATTTGGGTTGGTGGATCTCTTTTTATTGGAATTGTGTTTTCTCCAATACTAAAGTCAATTTCAACATCTGTAGAAGAAAGAATTCAAATAATGATTAAAGTTGGAAAAAGGTTCAACAAAATAGCAGTACCATCCCTTGTTATTCTTATGGGTACGGGTTTGTATAACTCTCATATGCTTTTGAGCAAACCAGATTTACTATTAGCTACTAGTTATGGAACGTTCCTTACTATCAAGATAATTCTGGTGATTGCATTAATAATTACATATGCAATACATGTCAGAGTTATCCGCAAAGATGTTGAGGATAAATTAATGTCTAACCAAATGCCAATCCAACAAATTCAAAAATTAAGAAAAAAAATCATAATTTTAGGAGAAATTACAGTAATACTCTCTGTAATAATTCTCCTAATGGCAGCACTACTTGACGCTGGAGTGTGATCCTCCTTGAATTCTTACCTCGTATCCTTCTTTTAATTTTCCAATTCCATATTTACACCCGGTAAATTTTGATGCAACATACAAGTTAGTCTCTAAATGATTTGAAATTTTATCAACTTTAAAAATACTAATACCTTCACCTAAACAAGCTGGTAGAACGATCATATCAGCTAAATTTTCGTCAACACTAAGGTTATTCTTAATAAATTTGGCCAAATCTAAATCAAATTTTTTCTTGTGGATATCAAATAAAGAATCCAATCCTATTATGGAATGATCATCTATACTTGATATCAAAAGAGTAGCCCCTGAGTTGAGGGTATTTTCTTCTCTGATTTCCTTCTCTACTACAAAATTATTTTTAATCAATTTTTTTTCAATATCTCCTATCTGATTTTTAATTAAATCAAAAGGCAATTTTGAATAGGAACAAGATAATTTAACATTCTTTGTTTTACGATTTGATAAAATAATAGGAATAATCCTCTTTGAAGGTTCTACTTCTAACTCAACTATTCCTCCTCCCTTAGGATAATAACCCCTATGAACTATTTTGATTGAGAAATTAATTCCCATTCTCCGATATAATTCTCTTAATAAAATTTGGGTATAGTCGATTGTTGGACTCCAAAGCACATCTGTTCCACCCTTTATTATCAACTTTAATTTTTTTTTACAAATTGAAACTATTGGAACTAAGACTTGAACAATTAAAGAAATACTTCCTGCAGTACCTACATCTTCATTTAGAATACAACTATGTACTTCTTTTGGTAAAATTTGTAAATTGGTAGATTTGATTTTCAAAGGTTCGATTTCTGATTTAGAAAATTTTTTTAAAATTTTCAGAGCAGAAAGGTGTTGTGGTAATAGTCCTGGAACTGTTCGATTTTTTCTAATGTTTTCTATTTTGATTGGTGTATTTGTTATGACAGATAATGAAACAGCTGTTCTAACAATTTGACCTCCCCCTTCACCAAAACCTCCATCAATTTCCAAAAATTCCATAAATCTGAACTACAAGTTCTCTTTATGATAGTTTTTAAAAGAAATTTTCTTACCTTAATTATGAATGGCTTACTAATTGGAAGATTCCAACCTTTTCATTTAGGTCACTTGGAAGCTTTACGTTTTGCTTTATCAAAAGTAGACAAATTATGGGTAGGATTAGGAAGTTCAAACAAACCTCCGCAGCATAACAATCCCTTCTCTGCAGAAGAGCGTAAAAATATGATTCTTTCTTCTATCGATGAATCAATAAAAAATCGAATTGAAATTTATTTTATTCCAGATTTTGACGATCACAAAAAATGGGTTTCCCATATCGATACCATAGTTCCAAAATTTGATATTGTTTTTACCAATGATGAAATGACTAAATTTCTTTATGAAAAAAGAAAAACCAAAGTTTCCTCTATTCCCTTTACAAAACGAGACATATTATCTGGTACAAATATTCGAGATCAAATAATTAGCGATCAACCCTGGGAAAATTTTGTCCCAGTAGGAACTAAAAAATTATTGGATAAGATAAATGCAAAAGAGAGACTAAAAAATCTCTAATTATAAATACACCCCAGAAGATGTCTCAATGGAGATAAGATTTGGAATATCTTTCAATGTTACCAGGCCCAACAAATGTGCCTAATAGAGTTATGAGGGCGATGCTAGCTCCAATTATCAATCATAGAAGCGATGATTTTGTAGAACTTTACACTGACGTAATTGAAAAAACTCAACAAGTCTTTGAAACACAAAATGATATTGTTGCTTTATCGGCCTCAGGAACTGGGGCAGTGGAAGCGGGAGTAGTCAACCTTGTGAAAAAAGGAGATAAGGTGATAATTCCTGTTAATGGAGAATTCAGTAACAGACTTTCACAATTAATTGCAGGCCAAGGTGCTGAAGTAATAAAACTTGAAACCCCACCAGGACAGAATGCTACCTTTGACCAAGTAAAAGAAGCGTTTGATAATAATAAAGATGTCAAAGCCTTCTATGTTGTTCATAACGAAACCTCAACCGGAACTATGGTAAATTATCTTGACAAAGTTTCTGATTTAACATCCCGTAATGATTCATACTTTGTAGTAGATTCAGTATCCTTACTGGGAGGAGCTCCTTTACCAGTTGACAAATGGAATATTGATGTGTGTATGACTGGAGCACAAAAAGCAATAGCTGCGCCTCCGGGAATTTCACCAATATCAGTGAGTTCTCGAGCCAAAAAGTACATGATTGAAAACCCACCAGCTACAATGTACTTCAATTTAGCCAGATACTTCAAATATTATGAAGAATCAAAACATACTCCTTTTACACCTGCATTGCCTCTTCTTTATGCTTATAGAGAAGCCTTGGCAATATTACTTGAAGAAGGATTAGAGGCAGTTTTCAAACGTCACAAAGTATGTTCAGATGCTCTTTATTCTGGTTTGAGTGCCATTGGTCTTACACCATTTGCAAAAGAGGAGGATCGTTCAATCTCAATTGTTGCTCTAAACTATCTTGAAGGATTACAAGACAAAACCTTTAGAGATACTTTGGCAAAAAAGTTCAAAGTATTAGTTGCCGGAGGATTTGGAAATCTTAAAGGTAAAGTATTCAGAGTTGGTTGCATGGGAGAAGTTAGTCAATACCATGTAATGAGAACCATTTCTGCTATTTCATCAACTCTTGCAATGATGGGATATGAGACTGATGCTCAAGCAGGACTTAACACAGCAGAAGAAAAACTAAAAGCTCTCTAATCCATGTTAACTTAATATTAGGAAATTCGAGAGCGATCACATTGACTTTCAACAAAGGTTCTTTGATCCTAATTGATTATGTCGCTAAAGTTAAAGACAGTAATGAAGTATTTGATACTACCATCGAAGAAGAAGCAAAAAAACATTCTATCCATGAAACTGGAGTAAAATATTCGCCAAAGTTAGTCTCAGTAGGTGAAGTATCTTATCCTGTTCTAAAGGGACTTGATGAAGCACTAACAAAAACTTCAGTCGGCGAGAAACTAACTGTAGAAGTCACACCGGACAAAGGGTTCGGAGAACGCGATTCAACCAAAGTCAGAATGATTCCACTTAGAAAACTTGGTGAAGATGCTGAAAAAATTTCCGTAGGTGACACAATCGAAATTGATAACAAACGTGGCACTATAAGGTTCATTGGTTCAGGAAGAGTCCAAATTGATTATAACCACAAATACGCAGGAAAAACCATTCTTTATGATGTTACTGTAATAAAATCGCTTGAATCTGAACAAGATAAGGTTGACGGAATTCTAAAAAATCGACTTCCAGTAGAAGATTCTAAAATTAAATTCACAATAAAAGAAAAAGAAGCAGATATTACCATTCCTGAAGAAATTTTTAGAGCAGATGGGCTTCAAATAATGAAACATTTTATTCAAATTGATATTTTCAAATTTGTCCCTACACTAGAAAAGATCAACTTTATTGAAACCCATCAAAATAAACAAAAACAAACTAAGAAACATGAATCAACAGAAAAGAAAGAATCAAAAACTCCGGAAGAAAAAGCTCCAGAACCAAAAGCAGCTTAAATTAAATTATTCCAGTACTTTTTGCTAAATTCAAAGCTTTCTGCTCAGTCATTTCTATTTCTTTTAAAATTGTATATCTTTCCGGTCTAAGGTCTTGAGCAATAACTAAAGCATCTATCACTTGATCTTTAGTTACACCAATCTGTTTTGCAGTCGTTGGAGCACCAACATCTTTTAATGTTTTAATAATTTTTTTCCAATCCTGACCTTGTAACTTTGCCATCATAATTGCTCCAATCCCACACTTTTCCCCATGAAGTCCTTTCTCAGGAGCTATTTTATCTAACGCATGTGAAAACAAATGCTCAGCACCAGAACAAGGTCTACTGCTTCCTGCTATACATGATGCTACACCCGCACTGATTAATGCTTCAACAATGACTCTTGCATCTAATCCTTTTTTAGCATATTTTGATGAATTTTCCATCACGATTTTAGCACTCATTAATGCTAAATCTGCTGAATACATACCGTAATATTCACCAGTTTTTTTATGACCAAGTTGCCAATCTTTGACGGCAATAATATTTGCAATTAAATCCCCACAACCACTTGCAAGGAGCTTTGATGGTGCTTTTCTTATCACATCTATATCAACAAAAACACCAAGTGGAGCACTAGCTACGATAGAATGCGGCTTGTCGGTCTTTACAGAAACAAACGGACTTGCCATACCATCATGAGAGGCCGCAGTTGGAACACTTACAAATGGTACATCGAGGTTAAATGAAACCATTTTAGCCGTATCAACTGACCGACCACCTCCAATACCTGCAACTAGATTACTATGATCTTCTTTCACTTCTTTTTGAATTTGTTTGAGGGATCTTATCTTATTGTCCTTTGTAGTGTGCCATACAAAATTAATTTTTTTTGATTTTAAGGAACGTTCTATTTTTTGTTTTAAAATTTTTTTAACATTTTTTCCAGAAATTAACGAAACTTTTTTTGGTTTATTCAGTGTAACTAGGAATTCTCCAAATTCGTTGATATTTTTCTCCCCTACGACAATCAATCTAGGTAGTTCCATAGTATGAGATTGCATGCGTTTTTCCATTTTTGTCACTATTTATCATTTCAAGAGATCAAAAAGTTATTTAAAAGGGTGAATGCCACTTACAATATCTCTAAAGGTGATCTTTTGTCTAATAATGTTGAAGAAAAAATTCTACACGGAACAACCACAGTAGGGATCAAAGCTAAAGATGGTATAGTTTTGTGCGCAGATATGCGAGCCAGCGCTGGATACTTTATTGCAAATAACAATACCATGAAAATCCAAAAAATTGATGAGCATGCAGGATTAACACTTGCAGGAGGTGTGGCAGATGCCCAAAATATTGTGGATATCTTACGTTATCATTCTAATCTTCATAGAGTTGATAAACATGGTCCCATTTCAATTCATTCTCTAGCAAGATTATGTTCTTTGATATTCCATCAAAACCGTGGTTATCCATTTATCGCAGATATTTTGATTGGGGGTTATGATGCAAAAGGTCCTGCTTTGTTCAATGTAGATATGTTTGGATCGGTAGAAGAGAAAACTTATGTTACAACTGGAAGCGGTTCGCCAGTTGCATACGGATTACTTGAAGAAGAATACCGTGATGATCTCACAGTTGAAGAAGCCAAGAAAATAGCTTTACGTGCAGTAAAGGCAGCAATTGTACGAAATATTGGAACTGGTGATGGGATTAACGTTGCTATTGTTGATAAGGATGGATTTCGTCTTTTATCAGATGAACAAAAGAAAGCAATAATTGAACTTTAGAAATTTAGCAAATTAACTTTACAAATTATACTTTAGTGATTTAATGCAAAGGAAATTTCAAGAAAAAGAATCATCAGATAGCCAAAGTATTATGGCAACTATACTGCAAAGTATACCAAAAGAAGCAAGTTTAACCAAAATTGAATATGAAGGACCTAGAATTGCGCTTTACACAAACTCACCACGGTATCTATTAGAAAATAACAATACAATATCGAATCTGGTAAACATAATCAAAAAAAGAATAGTTATCAGGACTGATGAATCAATAAGAAAACCTGAAGATGAAGCTAGAAAAATTATTGCAGAATGCGTTCCTGAAGAAGCCAATCTTCAAGCAACCATATTTGATACTGCAACTGGCGAAGTTTCTATTGAGGCTAAACGACCATGGCTATTGCAAAGAAACGCAAAAGAGTTCAACCATGCTGAAGTAACTGAAAAAACTGGATGGAAAATACGGGTTAGGAAAGCAACCACAATTCCATCAAGAACAATTCAGACAATAAAGTCAACCCTCAAGCAATCATCAGCAGATAGGAGCAAACAACTGCGGGAGATTGGTGATGAAATATTCCGACCCAGGTTAGCTCAAAGATCCGAGGTTTCTCTTTTCACACTTGGTGGGTTTGGTCAAGTTGGTAGATCTTCTATGCTATTATCCACTCCAGAAAGTAAAATTTTGATTGATTGTGGTGTAAACCCTGGAGCCAGATCTCCCATGGATGCCTATCCAAGATTGGATTCACTAAACCTTACACTTGATGACCTTGATGCAATTGTAATTGGACATGCCCATCTAGATCACACTGGATTTTTACCTGCTCTTTGTAAATATGGCTACAAAGGACCAATTTATTGTACAGAACCAACACTGCCAATGATGAACCTAATACAACTTGATGCAATTAAAGTAGCAGCAGCACAGGGGAGAACTCCAATTTATTCTGAACGAGATGTTAAACAAATAATGAAACAGACAATTACTCTTCCTTATGGCACAGTAACTGACATCTCTCCTGACATTAAACTTGTTCTTGCCAATGCTGGACACATTCTTGGCTCTGCTCTTTGTCATTTTCATATCGGAAATGGAGATCATAATTTTGTTTATTCAGGAGATTTGAAATTCGGGAAAAGTATTTTGTTTGAAGCTGCCAGTTGGAATTTTCCAAGGGTTGAAACCTTACTTATTGAAAGCACTTATGGTCTTAAAGAAGACATTCAACCCAGTAGGCAAGAAGTCGAATCGTCTTTCATCAATGCCGTAAATAACACCCTTGCCGATGGTGGCAAAGTTCTAATTCCAATTCCTGCTGTGGGACGTGCTCAAGAAATCATGATGGTAATTGATCATTATATGAAATCTGGGGAAATGGTTGAAGCACCGGTATTTACAGAAGGTATGATATCGGAAGCTTCAGCGATCCATGAGTCATATCCAGAATACCTAGCAAGGGAATTAAAACAAAAAATCTTGGAAACAGATGATAATCCATTTGATTCTGAATACTTTACAAATATCGAGCACGCCGATGACAGAGAGGAACCATTAAGAGAAGACTCTCCTTGTATTATCTTAGCAACATCTGGAATGCTTGAAGGAGGGCCGGTTTTGGAATATTTCAAAAATATTGCTCCAGACAAAAAGAGCAAAGTTTTGTTTGTTTCTTATCAAGTAAATGGAACTTTAGGAAGACGAGTTTTAGATGGATCAAAACAGGTTTCAATGCTAGGAAAGGAAGGCAAAGTCGAAGTTGTAAACATTAATTGTGGAGTTGAAAAATTAGATGGATTTAGCGGTCATAGTGACTATAATCAATTAATGTCCTTTGTTCAAAGATTAAGACCAAAACTACGAAGAGTTTTGGTTAACCATGGAGAGAGAAAAAAATCTGAAAATCTTGCAATGAATATTAGAAGAATGTATAGAATTCCATCCCATTATCCACAAATCCAAGAAGCTATAAAATTATTTTAGATCGTACTCTGGTTTCCAGATCTTAATACTGGAAGGGGCAACAATAATTCTTTCTTCACCTAACCTAGCAATATCTGCCCCTGCAGTTTTTGCAATAGCATACAAATCCTCAACAACTTTACGTAATTGTTCTACATCTTTTTGAGCTAATGGAGTAACCCGCAAAATCAGAATCATTCCCTTTTTGATATCTTCCTTGATTGAGTGTACATCACTTGCATCGCGAATTGTTATTGCTTTCAAATAAGTGGGATTTTCCTGTTTTTGCATCTTAGCTAAAAAAGAGATCTACTCCTTCAAAAACTCTTCTTTAACATCAACCAATTTTACTATAATTTCACGCCTAAATCCTAAATTTAAGGTAAGATTCTTCGTTTGCAGGTACAACAACACATTCTTTTTCTCTGTTTGTTAAAACGGTACTTTCTTTTTCTTTTGGAGCATCTGAGTATCTTAGCGTGACACTGGCTGCAAATTCAAAATGTTTGTCAGCATTTTCACCTCTCAAAATAGAAACAGGACCCATATAGTCTCGTGCTTCTAACAAAACATCTCCGGATAAAGCAATAGATTTTATCATTTCATTTTCATCTTTGTTTCTTCCAACAACTAATTTTGTTTTGTTATCTAATCTAAAATGCCTTCCAATTTTTAACAAATCAATATCATTTATTGTTGGAGTCTCAGTATGTTCAAACAAGTCTTTTGCGCGTAATCCAAATGCAGGATCAGTTAAAAGACACCCTCCACCCGCATTAGGAGGATTTTCTATTCCATATTTTTTGGCCATATCCAATTGACCACGTCTAGTTCTACCTTTTATCATTCCAAGATTCTCTCTTTTGATCAAACCTTCTTTTTCAGCATCTGTTTCTGGAAGCAAACCACCTGATAAAGGTCTCAAAATTTTTCCTTCCAAACCTGAATCTTTTTCGATAGTCCTCAAAGCAGGTGCATGTTGACTCATTGGTCTTTGCCCTAGAACTTCTCCTGAAATTATAAACTCCGCTCCAATCTCTTCCATGTGTTTTTTTGCTGCATTAAACATCATTGTTCTACAATCTACACAAGGATTGAAACCAGCACCCATTCCATGTTTAGGATGCTTTAACATTTCGATATATTCATCTCCCAAGTATACCGTTTTCAAATTAACGTTAAGATCATCTGCTCTTTCTCTAATTTCAAATCCACAACCTCTTCCACAATCAAAATCACAAAAAGGTGTTTTTATTGCAACAGCTGAAACATCAAAACCTTGTTCTTGCATCATTCTAACTGCCAACTGGCTATCTAATCCGCCAGAAAGAAGTGCAACAACCTTTTTCTTTTCATCTGTCATATCAAAAAATTTTCGAAGCGGATATACAAACTTTACATCATACATAAATTAACAAAAAAACCAGAAATTTCATGAACGATCGTAGAAAAAAACTCCTACAAAATACAAAAAAAATTGGATGTGATACTTTAGTCGCATTTGAGCCTGAGAACCTTTATTATTTGACCGGATTTTGGGGGGAAGCCATTGGAATTTTGGAAAAAGGAGGTACCACAACAATAATTGCACCTGAATTAGAAGTTGGTAGGGCAAAAGAAGAATGTGATAATTGTGAAGTAATTACTGGTGAAAGGGGTGTAGGATTAATCTCATCTTTGATAAAGAAAATCAAAAAAAATAAGGTTTGCACAGATTGCAACGACTATTCAACCGTAACATCCTTGAAAAAATCAATCCAAAATCTAAAATCATCTACTGAACCCTTTCAAAACTCAAGGATAATTAAAGATGAAAATGAGATAAAACTTCTCAAAAAAGGATCAAAAATCATTGATGAAATGTTTGAGCTATGCTCAAAAAAAATGAAAATAGGTCAAAAAGAATCTGAGCTTCAAGCAATCTTGATGAGTTATGCTATGGAACAACAAATGTTTGATACTGGTTACAAATCTACTCTAAACCCATTAATTATTGCTGGTGGTCCAAATGGTGCTCTTCCACATGCACAAGTAACCCAAAGAAAATTTAAGAATGGTGATCTTGTCGTTGTGGATCTAACTCTACGTTACAAAGGATACATTTCAGACTCCACAAGAACTTTTGCTGTGGGAAAAATATCTGAAAAAGAGAAAAATGTCTATGAAATTGTTAAGGAATCCCAAAGGATAGGACTAAAGTCTGTAAAACCCAAAGTAAGTTGTAAAGATGTAGATTTATCATGCCGAAAATTTATCGAGGATAACAATTATGGAAAATTTTTCATACACTCTACAGGACACGGAATTGGCTTAGAAGTTCATGAAGCACCAGCTATTTCATACAGAAGTGAAACAAACCTTGAAAAAAATATGGCAATTACTGTAGAACCTGGAATTTACATTCCAAATAAATTTGGAATCAGAATCGAGGATTCTTTAATTGTAAAGGATAAACCAGTTGTATTGCACAAATTTACCAAAGATTTGGTTACAATTTAGCCTCAATTTAGCTAATCATAAAAATCGACTAAATTTTTAATACTTTGCGATGCTTCATTATTTCCCTTCACATTACCAGTCTGCATATCGATATTCCAATCATATTGAATATTTCCTTTGTATGATTCAAAATTAAACAACAC
>JAWWBZ010000002.1:0-45980 GCA_033720715.1 Nitrosopumilaceae archaeon
CATTTTTGGTTGACGATAAAGGCAAGATATTCAAAATTTATCCCAAGGTGAAACCTGCAGGACACTCAAAACAAGTTTTAGCAGATTTCTTAAAAGTAAATTAAAAGAAAAGGATGTAAAAAGGTTAGAAACCTTTTGGTAGTGTTCCTCTAGAAGATTTAGGTTGTTCTGGTTCGGGTTTTGCTTCAAAACCTTTTGGTAATGTTCCATGAGTTGAACTTGTTTTAGCTTGAGCTTGTGCTGCAGCTTGTGCTGCTTCTTGCCTCATTTGTTCTTGATATGCTTTTTCTTGTTCAATTCTTTCTTGTTCAAGTCTTTTCAAGTAATCTTTTTCATAGTCTTCTAGTTCTTGTGCCCTAGATTTTTGTTCGGTGTTAGTATTTGGAGGTGGTGGAGTGTATTGAGCTTGAGGTTTTTCCATTCCTTTTGGTAGCGTACCTTTTGGCTTTGGTGCTGGTTTTGGAGCCTCTTTAGGAGCTTCCTTTGCTTTAACTGCTACACCTTCTACAGTCATCTGAACACCACTGAATGTACCAAATGTTTTGTCAGGTGGATGATATGCCAATCTTTGTCTTGTTGCAAAGTATTGGTCTGATGGTTGTGTGTAACCAGTAACAGATGCTTTTTGTAAATTCCAATCTTTGGTTGGAACTTTTCCTACAGGTGCAGTGTGTCGTACAAACCATCTGTTTGGAGATGGAGAATAACCGGTAACTGTTGCTCTGTATTTATGAAAGTCTGTCATTGGCGCATTTTGGTATGCATTTTCTAGCGCATCACTGAATGTAGCTGGAAGTTGTTTAGCTTGTTCTGCTGGTTTTTCAGCTGGTTTTTCAGCTGGTTTTGTTTCAAAACCTTTTGGTAGTGTACCTTTTGGTTTTGTTGCTGTTTCAGCAGGCTTTGTTTCAGCTGGTTTAGGTGCTGGTTTTGCCTCTGCTGGTTTTGCATCAAATCCTTTTGGTAGAGTAGCTTTTGGTTTTGTCTCAGCTGGTTTTGTCTCAGCTGGTTTTGTCTCAGCTGGTTTTGTCTCAGCTGGTTTTGGTGCTGGTTTTGTCTCAGCAGGCTTTGTTTCAGCTGGTTTTGGTGCTGGTTTATCAAGCTGTGAAGAAAGTTTTGTTAGTTTTGCTTCTAATTCTGCAATCTTGTCTTCAAGATCTTTTTTGGTTTGCTTTTTAGCAGCTGCCATTTATTGGTGGTGAAGTATCGGGGTTTATTTACATTTGGGTAATTACCATGGCTAATGTTGATCAAGTTTTATATGCATAAAAGAACTCAGTGAATTAATGGACGATTTTGAAAAAGAATACCCAGGATTTGATTGGAAAAACACTCCCGCCTACAAACATCCTGGAGGAAAAGATTGTCCATGTCCAAAACATGAATACATTCGTGAACAAATCAATTACACAAAAACAGTAAATGAGCAAGGAGGAGAGGCTCAAAAAATTACTCTCAAGTTTTGTCCTGATCACTACAAAGTTTACATGGATGAAGTAATTCCAGCTATGCCATTAAAATACAAAATTCTAACTAAAATTGCTTTAAAACTTGGAGCAATTAAAGTTGAACAACTCAAGTATATGGAATCAGAATTGTGTTTTTACTGCAAATTTGGTTCGGGTGGACATGAGAAAAAGAGCGAACTCCCACCGATGCCATAAATTTACTATTCAGGGCTAAGAAGAATTTTTGGTTTGTTTGGAGTGTCGTGGTGACAACGTCGTCCGCATAAAGGACATCTTTTTCTGTCAAGAAAGATACATTGACAAATATGTGATTCAAAATAAGATTTTGCAGTTTTTGTTGGCTCTCCAGTTCCATTACAAAAAGGACATTCAGATCCCAAAAGTTCTATGGTTCCATTTCCCTTGCATACTGCGCACTTATCCTCGCCCATAAATGATTACAGAAAACATGAGGATTAAAAGGCCTTGGTTGAAAAATTTTTAAAACAATACGGTTTTAACGAAATCTAGTTAAGCTTATACTTGATTTATCTTCACAATTTTTGTGGCAATTGAAGACATTAGAGATTTCATCGAAGAGCTAGAAAAAAATAATGAACTTAAGCGAGTAAACACAGAAGTTGATTCGAATTTAGAGATTGCAGAAATAATGCGAAGACAAATGTATTCAAACGGTCCAGCGATTTTATTTGAAAATGTGAAAGGATATCAAATGCCTGTACTAGCTAATGCTTTTGGTTCTATGAAAAGATTAGAGATTGGTTTAGAGATGAAAGATTTTACTGAGATTGGCCAACGAATTGTAGATATGACAAAGATGGAAATTCCAACAGGTTTTCTTAACAAAATTAAAAAGCTTCCAGAGTTATCGAAAATGACAGAATCTTTTCCCAAATTAGAAAATAGTGGTCCAGTTATGGAATTTTCTAGTACTAATGCATCGTTTGATGATTTACCAATCTTAAAATCATGGCCAAATGATGCGGGAAAATTCATTACATTAGGGTTGGTTGCAACAAAACATCCAGAAACTGGTGTGAGGAATCTTGGAGTATACAGAATGCAAATTCTTGATAGTAAAACTGCATTAATGCATTGGCAAAAACACAAAAGAGGTGCACATCATTCAGATATTTCTAGAGAAAAGGGAGAAAAAATACCAACAGCAATTATTATTGGTTCTGATCCTGCTACAGTTTTTTCCGCGATTGCACCAGTTCCAGAGGGATTAGACAAATACTTGTTTGCAGGAATAACCAGAAAGCGAGGAATCAGAACAGTAAAGTGCAAGACAATTGATTTAGAGGTCCCATCAAATGCAGAAATTGTTTTAGAAGGATACGTTGATCCGACAGACCTTAGAGATGAAGGACCTTTTGGGGATCATACAGGGTACTATACCCCGGTGGAGATCTACCCTACCTTTACCTTAACTGGAATTATGAGAAGAAAAGATCCCATTTACGTTACAACCGTTGTTGGAAAACCAATTCTTGAGGATGCTTACATTGGTAAAGTTATAGAAAGATCGTTTTTGCCACTCATAAGGATGTTTCACCCAGAAGTAGTAGATTTTTCAATGCCAGCTGCTGGATGGTTTCAAGGTATGGCAATAATTTCAATTAAAAAAAGATATCCAGGTCAAGCAAAAAAAGTAATGATGGGTTTATGGGGGATGGGACAGCTTGCTCTTACCAAAATGTTTGTTGTCGTCGATGAAGATATCAATGTTCATGACATTAATGATGTTATATGGGCGATAACCACAAGAGCAGATGCTGCTCGCGACACTGTCATCATTAACAACACCCCCACAGATACCTTAGATCCTGCCTCCCCAATTGTCAACCTTGGCTCAAAGATGGGAATTGACGCGACTCAAAAAACCAAAGAAGAAGGATATGAAAGAGAAATCCAACAACAAGTTGGAGTAGACGATGAGACTAAAAAATTAGTAGACTCAAAGTGGTCTAGTTATGGACTATAGGTTTGCAACAGGATTGTAAAAATTATCCCTTTCTTCAACCTCAAATCCAATTTGATGAATGGCATCAACAATTATCTTTCCTGTAAGTTCGGTGGAGCGTGCACCAGTACAAGATACAACTTCCTCACCTATCAAAGTTCCTCCAAAATCATCGGCCCCATATTGAAGTGCGAGCTGTGCCATACCAACCCCATTTGTTAACCACGAAGATTGAATATGAGGAATTAATCCATCATAAACTAATCTAGAGATTGCAATCATTTTTAGCAGTTGTATTCCACCTGAACCATATTCTACTAATCCTTGTTTTTGCATCAAAGTATTATTGGGCTCAAAGTTCCATGGGATAAATGCCATAAACCCTTTTGTTTTTTCTTGAAGAGATGCTATCTTATAGAAATGATCAACAATTTGCTGATTGTTTTCAACGTGACCATACATCATTGTCGCAGACCCAGGAATTCCAAGAGAATGAGCTTCTTCCATAATCCTAAGCCAATCACTACTCGAAATTTTCTTAGGACTAATAACATCTTTTACAGAGTCAACTAGAATTTCTGCACCAGCCCCTGGGATTGATTGTAGTCCTGCCTCTTTTAGTCGAGAGAGAATTTCGTGTGTTGATGATTTTTCTACTCTTGCAATCATATCAATTTCAGAAGTAGATAATGCATGAACACCAATCATAGGGAATTTTTTTCGAATCATCCTAAAGGCTTCTTCATAATATTCTATTTTCAAATTTGGATTATGTCCACCCTGAATGAGTACTTGACGAATCTTAAACATCTCCCATGCAGATTTTACACGAGACTCAATTTGATCAATAGTTAAAGTGTAAGAATCTTCAGATCCAGGTGATCTGTAAAAGGCACAAAATTTACAGTCAGTAATGCATACATTAGTATAATTCAAAATAATGTTGTTTACAAAAGATGCTTTTTTTCCAAATTGTTTTTGAGTTAAGTGACCTGAGACAAGTCCCATCAAAAATACATCATTAGATTCAAGTAGTCTAATACAATCTTGAGGCCCAGGTCGAATCCCATTTAGAGAATTTTCAAGAATATCTCCAATATCACTTTGGTATAGTTGTGCTGTTATTTGACTCAATTAACTTGCTCCCTTTACTTTGCGGTTTCTATTTAATCCTATATAGGTAAATAATGAAAGAGTTTCTTTGGTTTATTGCCTAATTTGTCTGATAGAATGTCAACGGACAGATTACTAAATACAGTAAAAATAGTAGTAAATTCATGAACGGATATACAGAATGCCCGAATTGCGTGATGGATCGAATTATAGTTCCTCTACGAGCTGAAAAAAATGCTATGGTTTGTCCTTTATGTGAATCCATTTATGAAAACTATTTTGTAAGAAAATAATTTCTGATTCAAATTTGTTAGAATATCTAGGCTATTCTTTACAAGATATTTTTAAGTAGGGCACCTAAAAGAGATCCATCCATGGTATCTGGTCATCAAATAAGACTAAATCGAATTATGAGAAAAGGAAAAATGCTTTGCATTCCAATGGACCATGGAATTTCAAATGGACCCATTGAGGGTTTAGAAGATCCTGTTTCAACAATTTTCAAATGTGATGGTCATGGAATTACAAGTGTAATTATTAACAAAGGAATCATCAAGGCGTTGCCACGTCCTCCTAAAGCAGGGATTTTAGTTCATTTTTCAAGTAGCACATCATTATCAATGTCACCCAATCGAAAAATGCTTACAGGCACCGTAAAAGAAGCAGTTAGGTTGGGAGCAGATGGAGTTTCACTTCACATCAATGTTGGAGGAAAGGAAGAACCAGAAATGCTAGAACAACTTGGTTTAACAGCAGATCAATGTCATAAATGGAATATGCCTCTTTTAGCAATGATGTATCCAAGAGGAGAAAATGTTAAAGATCCTCATGACCCAGAAATTGTTGGACATGTAGCACGCATTGGGGCTGAATGTGGAGCAGACATCGTAAAAACTGTATACACAGGAGACATTGATTCATTTGCAAAGATTGTAAAAAGTACACCGGTACCAATTGTTATTGCAGGAGGACCAAAAGCTAAAACAGATTTGGATGTTTTGCAAATGACAGAGGATGCATTGGCTGCAGGGGCCAAAGGAGTCACATATGGACGTAATATTTTTGCCCACAAGGATCCTGAGAAAATGACAGAAGCTTTGGCATCTATTATTTTCAAAAAAGAGACTGCAAAGGAAGCAATGAAAAAAATTGAATAAAAAAAGAGAACTAATAATCTCTCCCAAGGTTGGACAGGGTCAATTATCGAAATTTCTAACACAATTAGTGGATGAAGGAATTAAGATTGTATATCTTGATCCAAAAAAAATTATGAAAACCAAAACTAAACTAGAAACAATTTATTCATCTCCAAATGCTGACCACATAGTTCTAGAAAAAGATCTTGCAAAAAAACCAAAAGGAAAAAAGGTTGGACGAAAATTCAAGATTTTATCTAATGAAGATATTGAAAATGTTTTAACCCTGGCAAAAAAAGGTTTAGATTTTGTGATAGTAGAGGTAAAAGATTGGAAGATTATTCCCCTAGAAAACATTATTGCTAAACTTCACAAAATCCATACCAAAATTTATGCAATAGCAAGAACTCCCGAAGAAGTCAGAAAAATGTTTTCTATTCTAGAAGTGGGAGTGGATGGGGTGATTTTCAGTACATCCTCAATTGGAGAAGTAAGAGAAGTAATGATTTACTTGGGAAGTAAAAGTTTTGATTTGAAAAAAGGGAAAATAATAGAGATTAAAGAAGTAGGTGATGGTGAACGTGTTTGTGTAGATACTGCTTCAATGCTCCATAAAGGAGAAGGGATGTTAATTGGAAGTAGATCAAACTTTTTGTTCTTAGTGCATAATGAATCAGTTGGTTCCTCTTTTACATCACCAAGACCATTTAGGGTAAATGCAGGAGCTGTACATTGTTACACACTATCACCTGATGGTACTACAAGTTACCTTTCAGAAGTAGAAACAGGCTCAGAAGTTTTGATTGTAGATTCGAAAGGAAAAGCTAGAAGGGCTACGGTGGGACGTTCAAAAATTGAAAGAAGACCAATGTTAATGATTAAAGCATCAGTTGATGGGGAGATCGGTGGAATAATTGCCCAAGATGCAGAAACAATTCGTTTTGTAAAACCTAACGGTAAATTAGTCTCTGTAACTCATCTCAAGAAAGGAGATACTGTAATGGTCCACTCAAAAACAGCTACAGGTAGGCACTTTGGCATGGAAGTGTCTGATGAATATATTTTAGAAAAATAATCACAATGAAATACAAAACTTGTGTATCAATTGCAGAAAATTCTCCATCAAAAATTAAAAAGACCTTAAAGATTGCTTTAAAAAAATCTGATTATGTAGAGATTCGATTCGATTTTCTTAAAACACAAAACATACCACAAGTTTTAGAGGCAGTCAAAAAGGATCTTAAAAAAATAGTTTGCACATTAAGGCCAAAAAACGAAGGAGGAAAATTTGAAGGAACAGAAAAAGAACGAAAATCCATTCTAAAACTTTTAGCAGAATATAATCCATTTTTATTAGACGTAGAGTTTAACACAATAAAAAAAGATGCAAATCTTGCTAGTTTTCTAAAAAGATCTAAGACTTCATTGTTAATTTCAGAACATGATTTTAAAAAAACACCGAAATTTTCAGACTTGTTAAAAAGAATAAAACAAATGAGTAAATTTTCCACCAACATCAAGATTGTTACAACTGCAAAAACAACTGAGGATTCTACAACGGTCCTGCAGCTTTATAGTAAAAAAGAAAAAATTAATCTGATTGCATTTGCAATGGGTGAGGAAGGAAGAATATCAAGGATTTTGAGTTTGTATTTAGGTAGTCCCTATTCCTATGTCTCTTTGGGAAAACCAGTGGCCCCAGGTCAATTTAGTGTGGATGAAGTGAAAAAAATTTTCAATCTGAAAATTAAAAATTAATTCCAATCTAAAGAAAAAATTTCAAAGTTGAGAGTTTAAATCTGTATTTACACAGGTTAAAAACATGTCAAAAACGTTTGCAGTGATAGGAGATCCAATTGATCATTCTCTATCTCCCAATATCCATAGTGCAGCATTTAGAGAATTGAATTTAGATTGTTCATATATTGCTTATAGAATTCCTAAAGGAGAGCTACAAGAAGGAGTGGAAGGACTAAAAAAAATAAAGATTACAGGATTTAATGTAACCATTCCTCACAAAGTGGAGATGATGAAATATCTTGATAAACTTGATGAATCATGCAGTCTTATTGGAGCTGTAAATACAGTTACAAACGAAAATGGAATTTTGAAGGGATATAATACCGACATGGATGGGTTTTTGGATCCATTTAAGAAAAAAAATCTACAAATAAAAGATAAAAAAATTCTTCTACTTGGAGCAGGAGGAGCTGCAAGGGCAATTGTTGCAGCATTTGCAAAAGAAAATGCAAAACACGTCGATATTGCAAACCGAACTTTAGAAAAGGCCAATAACTTAGCTCAATTTACAAAAAAAATTGGGTTAGATGCAAAGGGAGTTGAAATTTCATTAGTGAAAAGTTTGGAAAATTATGAAATCATAGTTAATGCAACTTCTATAGGTTTAAAGAAAGAACCTAGCCCTCTTTCTTTTGATTCAATAAAGCCAGGAACAATAGTTTACGATGTTGTCTATATGCCCATGAATACAGACTTTCTTAAAATGGCTAAAGAGAAAGAAGCCATCATCATATACGGATATGAGATGCTTTTGGGGCAAGCAACAAGGGCTTTTGAGATATGGCATGGAGTAGAAGCACCTTATAATGCCATGAAAAAAGCCCTCTTAGGAGGAGTATAATGCCAAAAGCTAAAGCAAGGGTTCATGGAGCAATCTCGCTGGTAAACGCTATTGCAAACAAAAAAGGAGCAACCTTAGGAATTTCTCTAAAAGTAGAGGCCAGCGTAGAGACAATTCCAGGAAAGGGAATTATCATTCAATCAAAAAATAAAACTCTCAGTTCTCGTTTAATTAACAAGACCATAGAAAAAATTGTTTCAAAAAAAGAACTAGAACAAAATAAAATCATTGTAACCTTAGAATCTGAAATTCCAACTGGATATGGTTTAAAAAGTTCTAGTGCCATTTCCTCAGCCGTGGCACTTGCATGCTCAAAACTTTTCAAACCAAACATGACTGATCAACAAATTCTATTAGCTGGTGTAGATGCATCAATAGAATCTAAGGTAAGCATAACTGGTGCATATGATGATGCATGTTCTTGTTACTATGGAGGGTTTAATGTAACTGATAATTCCAAGAAAAGAATAATTCATTCAGAAAAAATTCCATCCAACTTGACTGCCATTATTTTTGTCCCAAAAAATCGTAAACGTGGCAACGTAAAGAATCTGAAGACACTATCATCTGTCTTTGATAATGCATGGAAGTTAGCAAAAAATCAAAATTATTGGGAGGCAATGATAATTAATGGATTAGCAACTTCAACTATACTCAATTCCGATCCTTCAATTATTACGAGATTGTTAGATAAGGGGGCACTAGCAGCATCGGTTTCCGGCAACGGTCCAGCAATTGCAGCTATTGTAAAAAAGGGAAAAGAATCAGAGATAAAGAAGGTATTTTCATCGCTTGAAGGAATTGTAATTGTTTCAAAAGTAAATAACAAAAAAGCTGAAGTTCATGAATTGTAAAATAGAAAAATCAAAGTTAACAGGAACCCTAGTTTGCCCTCCAAACAAAAGTTATACTCATAGGGCTATTTTTCTTGCATCTCTTGCTGGAAAAAATAGTAAGGTGGAAAATGTATTGATTTCAGCAGATACAGAGGCGACAATCCAAGCCTGTATAAACCTCGGAGCCCAGATTAAAAAAGAAAAATCTTCAATTCAAGTTAGTGTCCCTATTGGAAAAGGGAAATTCGTACATAAAATCAATGCTGAAAACTCTGGAACCACTATCAGGATAGCTTCTGCCATTGCCAGTTTATTTGATCATCAAACTATTCTTACTGGAGACAAAAGTCTTCAAAAAAGGCCAATGCAACCACTTCTTGATGCATTAGAAAGTATTGGAGCAAAATGTGAATCTTCTAAAGGCAAGCCTCCGATTAAAGTGCAGGGAAAAATTCGAGGAGGCGACGTTACAATTCCTGGAAATTTATCAAGTCAATTCATTACGGCCCTGTTTATTTGTGCTCCTCTAACAGAAAAAGGACTCAACATCGTGATTGAAGGAAATCTAGTATCAAAACCATATCTAGATGCAACAATAGCTACAATGCGCAAGTTTGGAGTTTCAGTTCAAAATCTAATCCCTTACAAAAGATACAACATATCCCCACAATTTTACAAAGAAACAAAATTTACAGTTCCAATTGATTTTTCTAGTCTTGCTTTGTTGTTATCAGCAGATATATTGTGTGGAAATAATTTTTCAATAAAAGGAAGTATGGGAAATTTACCTCAAGGAGACGAAGTCTTTATCGACATAATTGAACAGTTAGGCGTAAAGGTAACCATAGGAGATAACACCATCTCTATTGATACTCCAGAAAAGCTTAATGGTGGAAGATTTGACCTTAGTAATTCCCCTGACCTTCTACCACCACTTTCAATATTGATTTTAAAATCATCTAGTCCTATTGAAATAATCAACGTAAAACATGCAAGATTAAAAGAAACAGATAGAATTGCAATTGTTTCAAGAGAGTTGGCAAAGCTGGGAGTCAAAGTAGAAGAGAAAGAAGATGGAATGACACTACACCCCTCTGATAAATTAAAAGGGGTTAATTTGAATTCTGAAAATGATCATAGATTATTTATGGCATTTTGCATTGCTGGATTGTACGTAGGTGATTGTGTAGTTTCAGATCCAGAATCAGTACAGGTATCATATCCAAACTTTATTGAGGATATGAAAACACTAGGTGCCAAGATTTCTATTTAGGGTTTAAAAAATATAGCAAAAAAGGTCAAACGGCGCGACCCTGTATAGAGTGAAAAGCTTTCTCCTCACCCGGAACGCCTTTGCGTTAATAACATGTATTTTTCGCAGGGCCGCGCAAATTATTTAATATAATTTGCGTTTTTCATCGTTATATGTATACGTTATTATAATATTTAAGATTTATTTGAAATATTTTGATAAAATATCACTATATTTTATAAATTTTAAACTCCTAAATCATAATTTTTTTAGATCCATAATAGATCAACTCAATATTTTTGATAATGTCCAAATGAGGAATTATAAGCATCACCATTCATTCAAAGAATGTTGCCAGGAAATTCTATTGGAAATCGACTTGTTCTGACAAGTTTTGGTGAAAGTCACGGAAGAATCATTGGTGCAGTTTTGGATGGATGTCCTGCGGGGTTAGAGATAGAGGAAAAAGAAATTCAAAAAATGTTAGATTATAGAAAACCTGGAACATCTCTCATAACAACCCAAAGGAAAGAAGGAGATAAAGTCGAAATCATTTCAGGAGTTTTTCGAGGTTTTACTACTGGAGCACCAATTACAATGATTATTTGGAATAGTGATCACAAATCAAAGGATTATGAAAACTTGAAACGAAAGCTTCGGCCGGGTCATTCAGATTATCCAGCTATGATAAAGTATAACCACTTTAATGATTATAGAGGAGGAGGAAGATTTTCTGGTAGACTAACAGCAACTCATGTGATGGGAGGAGCCATTGCAAGAAAATTACTCAAAGTAAGTTTGGATATTGATATAAACTCGTACACTTCACAAATTGGAAAAATAAAGATGGAAAAAAAATTTAATTCAAAAATGTCAAAGGAGATTTACAAAAATGAGGTAAGATGTCCTGATATGTCCACGGCAAGAAAAATGAGAACAGCAATTTTGAATGCCAGAAAAAAAGGTGATTCACTTGGTGGAATTATTGAATCTGTTACAACCAATGTCCCAGTAGGACTAGGAGAACCAATTTTTGCTTCCTTAGAGTCGGATTTAAGTAAAGCAATTTTTTCAATTCCATCTGTAAAAGGGATTGAGTTTGGTTCAGGATTTGAAGGTTCAAAATTGTTTGGTTCACAAAATAATGATCTGTATACCATCAAGAGAGGAAAGATAGTGACAAAAACAAACAATTCTGGAGGGATTTTAGGAGGAATTTCAAATGGAATGCCCATTACAATTAGAATTGCATTTAAACCTGCCTCCTCTATTGCACAAAAACAAACAACAGTAGACATTAAAACCAAAAAGCAAACCACACTTCAAGTTCAAGGAAGACACGACCCATGTGTAGTTCCAAGAGCTCCACCAGTAGTTGACTCTCTAATAGCACTGACTCTTGCAGACCATGCAATATTAGCAGGGCACATTAAACCTGTCCTGTAGGAAATGTCAGACATTAACGATCTTAGGAGCAAAATGGATGATATAACCATCCAAATGATAAAGATGCTAAAGACGAGAACAGACATTGCTAAGGAAATTGGAGAAGTCAAAAAAAGTATTGGAAAGGTCGTAACAGACGAATCCAGAGAAGATAATTTAAGAAAAAAAATAGTTTCTTTGTGTGAGGAGCTGAGTTTTGATGAATCAATTGCAACAAAATTTTTGAATTTTCTTTTAAATGAATCAGTGAAGGTACAATCCAATAACAAACAAACACATCTTTCTATTTTCCTAAAAGCTAAGGCACTTGAACAGAGGGGTAAAAAAATAATCCATATGGAAGTAGGAGAACCTGACTTTTTACCTCCACCAATTGTTAAAGAGGCATTAACGGAAGTTTATGATAAAGGATTTTTAAAATATGGACAATCCAAAGGAATCCCTCAATTTAGAGAAGCCTTAGCAAAATATGTTTCACAGAAATTTAGAGTCGATAAAACAATGGAAAATATTTTGGTAAGTCCTGGAGCACGGTTTTCAATTTTTACTGCCATCAATACCTTGTTAAATCCAGGAGATGAGTTGATTGTGATCGAACCTGCTTGGCCTGCCTACAAAGATTGTGCCCTGTACGCTGGTGTTAAAGTTAGGACAATTGCCACAACCTTAGAAAGTAAGTGGGAACCTTCCAGCGAACAAATACAACAAACAATTAATTCGAATACAAAAATGATTGCACTAAATTATCCAAACAACCCAACTGGAAAAGTGCTTTCTGAAAAAACTCAAGATAAAATTGTAGAAATTGCAATGAAAAACAATTTGTATATCTTAAGTGATGAGATTTATTCAGATTATGCATTTGTTCCATGGAAAAGTGTTTTAGAATATAATTATGAAAAAAGTGTTGTAACACAATCATTTTCAAAGTCTCACGCTATGACTGGTTTTAGAATTGGATACACAATTGCCAACCCAGAAATTGTAGAGAAGATGTCCAAATTTGAAGCTCTTTGCCTTACAAATGTATCAGAACCAGTACAATATGTTGCAATGAAGGCATTAGGGGCAGACACTACAGAGAATACTAATACAGTACGACGGAGATTAGAAGTATTGGCTCAAAAAGCAAGGGAGATGGAATTAGAGTTTATTGTTCCTGAAGGAGCAATGTATCTTTTTGCGAAAGTAAAACAAGAAGGGTTTGATGGGGTTAAATTTGCTAATGAGTTACTAGGACATGGATTAGCGGTAGCGCCAGGAGAAGGTTTTGGAGATTACAAAAATTTCATTCGAATTTCAGCATGTAGGGATGAAAAGATTCTGAAAGACGGAATGAATATACTTAACGAGGTTTTAAGTGAAAAAAGATGACAAAATCAATTACTATCGTGGGAGCAGGCGGTCAGATGGGGCAATGGTTCACAAAATATTTTTCTGACCAAGGATTTCATGTGACTGGTTATGATGAAGAAAATAAAATTAAAGGAAAAAATGTCATACAAGCCGAATCTCTCGTGGGAGCAATCCTAAAAGCAGATTACGTAATGTTATGTACTCCTACTAGACGCACTCCTGAAATTATTAGATTAATTGCCAAAGAAATGAAGAGAGGGACATTTTTAATTGAGATTTCATCTGAGAAAGGAAAAGTTGTTTCTGCCTTATCAAAAATACCTGCAAAAATAAATCCTGTTTGCATTCATCCTATGTTTGGTCCAGGAGTAAAAAATATCAAAGGGCAGCACATTATTTCAGTTCCCGTAAAAGATGCTAAAAAAGAGCTTAATTTTGCAAAATCCTTGTTTGATGGAGCCAATTTCGTGACCATTGATGCAGTAGAGCATGACAAAAAAATTGCAGTGATTTTAGGTTTAACTCATCTTCTAAATCTTGTTTTTGCAAATATAATTTCAAAAGATGAAAAATTTGCATTAACTGAGAAAATGTCAGGGACCACTTTTAGAGTTCAGAAGATTCTTGCAGAAAGTATAATGACCGAATCTCCTGAACTAATAGAAACCATTATTGCCAATCCAGAGATTCGTAGAGTAGCAGAAGATCTGTGGAAAGATGTTGGAAGGTTACTAACTGCAGTTCAAGAATCAAAAACTGAGGAAGTGATTACTTACATTAAGAGTTGCCAAGAACGACTTGCAACTAAAACGGATTTGGATGCATCGTATAAGAAACTCACAAAAATGGTAAATGTCGTTGAAAAAAAATAATAGAAATGCGCTCAACAAAAATTGTGACTTGCTTTATCAAGGATAATGAAAGATTTTTACTTTTAAAAAGAAGTGACCAAGTAAAAACGATGAAAGGCTTATGGGCAGGGGTAAGTGGTATAATCGAGGGAAACGAAGAACCAATTTCTAGGGCAAAGATTGAAATTTTTGAAGAGTTAGGACTACCAGAAGATCAAATAAAATTTCTAAAGGCAGCTGAAAAAATGAAGGTACACTCACCTCAATATGAAAATCATGAATGGGAAATATTTCCTTTTTTGTTTGAAACCAAAAAACCATCTATCAAACTCAACTGGGAGAATTCGGAATACACATGGATTAAACCTGAGCAAATAAACAATTACAAGACAGTGCCAAGTATTGACAAAGTTTTATTCAGTTTGTTGTAAATTTTCTTTTTCGTACTTTCTTTGTTGGGGAAGCATAATGTAAACACAAGCTCCTCCACACATTGTACATGGAACATTATTTCCTGGATGTTGTCCAGTTCTACTATGAATTTGTGCAGCCGTTTCAGGGTCTATAGACAATGATAGTTGTTTTTCCCAATCCAAAGTTCGTCTAGCTTCACTCATTGCGGCATCCCATTTTATTGCCTTGTCACGAATTTTTACCAGATCTCCCGCATGCGCAGCAATCCTATATGCTATTAGACCTGCTTTTACTTCTTCAGCATTAGGCAATGCCAGATGCTCCGAAGGAGTAAGATAACACAATAGATCCACGCCTTCACTTGCAGAAACCGCAGCACCAATAGCACTTGCAATATGATCATGACCAGATGCAACATCTGTTACAAGAGGACCAAGAACATAATATGGAACATTGCCAATGAGCGATTTTGCTAATCTCACATTTGCTGCGACCTCATTTAGAGGAACATGCCCAGGTCCTTCAATCATTACTTGTACATCTTTTTCATGTGCTCGTTTTGTAAGATCAACCATATTGATCATCTCTTGAACCTGTAATTCATCATGAGAATCTAGAATTGAGCCTGGCCTTAGAGCATCACCAAGGCTAAAAGTAACATCATGTTTTCGAGCAAGTTCAATCAAATAATCATAGTGAGTTATGTATGGATTTTCCTTGTCGTATTTTAACATCCAAGCAGCAGTTAGAGTACCTCCTTTGCTTACAACTCCACCATATCTTTGCACTTTGAGAATTTTTTTTGCGATTTCTTTGGTTATTCCACAATGAATTGTTGTATAATCAACTCCATCTTTTACATTATTTTCAAAGGCTTTTAGAAAATCGTCTTCAGTTAAATTTAAAGGGTTTTTGTGAACTTCTACCCCATAATTATAAGCCTCATAGATTGGAACAGTACCAAATGTAATTGGAGCTTCCTCTAGTAATTTTTTTCTAATAGTCTTAACATCACCACCATCACTTAAATCCATAATAGTATCAGCATGATATTTTACTGCGATTCTTGCTTTTTCAATTTCTTCATCTAAGTTTACATTTAGAGTAGAGGTCCCTATGTTAACATTAACTTTAGTCTTGAGACCTTTTCCAATACCAACTCTGTGAACCTTTTGTTTTCTTTCGTTGTTGTTTGGGATAATAATAGAACCATTTGCAATTTTTGGAATTAGCCAATCAATTGTAACGTCTTCATCCTTTGCTACCTGTTTCATCTCATCAGTTGCAACACCCCTGCGGGCTGCACTCATTTGGGTACTCATGATTATTCTATGAGTTAACCTGATTTAAACAATCGTGAAAAGGACAGTTATTTTTTGATCGCCATTATAATTCCGGTCCTAAAATAACAAAAGAGATCGATCTTATATCTGAAAAGAGAGATATCGAAACAATGAGAAGGGTAAGAGTGCAAACACTGGAAGAGAATTCCAAATTTTAAGGGACGTATATTTTTCAGAAAATTGCCTCAAACAGATTTCTTAATAGATTAACTTGAATCAAATGCAGGTTTTTTCCTTCTTCTAAATTACCTTTGCAAATTCAAAATGATAAAATCCACTCTTTTCAAATCAAACTTAACCAAATTAGGCACAAACATAACAAAAAATTCAATAAAGTTTACTTATTTAGGAGGACTCCAGGTTTCTTCAATAAAATAATCACCGTTCCCCTCAAAGATTAGAAACTTTTTACCACATTTAAAACACTGCCAGAGAAACTTTTCATTTATTTTATTTTGATATTGCATTGGCAATAAACAGGTAGTACAACTAATTTCTTTTGACGGCTCATTTATTTCAGGAATTTTTTTATTCACATGTATCATCTAATTGAATTTTGATATAAATCTGACATTTAAAAGAACACTCACACAAAAAAGATAAACAAATTAGGACTGGTTTGGAAAAAAGTTTATGATTCTACTTTCCATAGGGGGATCAGACCCCTCTTCAGGCGCTGGAATTCAAGGTGATGTTAAAACATTTTCTTCATTAGGAGCATATGGATTGACAGTTGTAACTTCGATAACTGGTCAAAATACTTCTAAATTTGGAATGGTCGAACCCGTCTCAAAAAAAATTTTAAAAAATCAATTAGATTTACTTTTTTCTGATTTTATAATTGATGGAATCAAGATAAGCATGGTATACAATTCTGAAATAATTAAGACAGTTTTTAATAAAATAAAAAATTTGTCGGTTCCAATAATTTTAGACCCTGTAATAAAATCTACTACAGGAGGAATGTTAATGGAAAAATCTGCGTTAAAGGATTTTAAAAAATATCTGATTCCTAAATCAAAGGTGATTACTCCAAACAAATTTGAGGCAGAGTTTTTAACAGAAACTTGTTTAAATTCATTTGATGATCTTGAAAAAGTAGGACAAAAGCTGCTTAATTTAGGTACAAAAAATGTAATTATTACAGGTATAGAATTTGAAAAAAATCAAATCATTGATTTTGTTATGACTAATAAAAAATCTGCTGTGTTCAAAAATAAAAAAATAATTTCAATTAATCATGGTAGTGGTTGTAATTATTCTTCAGCAATCACATTTGCAATATCACAAGGAAATTCCATTTTGGATTCTGCAAGGTTTGCACAAAAATTTACATTTGAATCAATCAGAAGAGCAAAAAAAATTGGAAAAGAAATTGAAATAACTTTCAATAATTCAAATCGAGATTATTTAGAATTATCAAAAGCTATTTCAAAATTATCAAAAATAAATAATATTGCAAATGCAATTCCTGAATGTCAAACAAATTTTGTTTTTTCAAAAAAAACACCTACTTCACTTTTAGATATCCTCGGAATTTCAGGTAGGATTGTAAAATCTGGAAATAACATAATTAACGCGGGAGAATTACAATATGGAGGATCAAAGCATGTTGCAAGGGCAGTTCTTTCAATAAATAAAAAATTTCCACAAATTCGTTCAGCAATAAATATTAAATTTGATAAACAGACAGTCTCCAAATTAAAGGAAAAGGGATTTATCGTAAAAAATTATGACAGAACAAAAGAACCGACTAACGTAAAAAACAAAGAAGGAGCCTCGATTGAATGGGGAATTACTAGTTCAATAAAAAATTCTGTAGAGCCACCAGATGCTATTTACCACAAGGGCGATTTTGGAAAAGAACCCATGATAATTATTTTTGGAGAAAATCCAGCGGGAGTAGTAAAAAAAGTGTCTCAAACTTTTTCAGAAATTTAGTGTCTATTCATACCAAACGCGAACATAAATAGTCAATAATAAAAGAAATTTTTGTGAAAACAGTCATTTTAGCCGGAGGACTAGGCACAAGATTACAGCCATACACCACGTTTCTTCCAAAACCAATGTTACCTTTAGGCGAGAAACCAATTCTGGAACACTTGATTGAATGGTCAAAAAAGAATGGAATAAAATCCATTGTACTTTGTGTGAGTTATTTACGTAAAACTATAGAAGATTATTTTGAGGATGGTAAAAGATTTGGAGTAAAGATAGAATACGCTGTTGCGAACAAACCTCTAGCAACTGCAGGCCAATTAAAGACTGCAGAGAAATTTGTAAATGAAACTTTTGTTTGCATGTATGGAGATTCCATATATGGATTTAATCTGAACAATATGATAAAACAGCACAAACAAAAAAAATCATTTGTTACAATGAGCTTACATGAATACAAGACTAATCTTCCCTATGGAGTAATTGAAACTTCAAAAAACAATAAGATAACGGCATGGAATGAAAAACCAGAAATAAAGGTCAAAATCAACATGGGTTGTTATGTAATGGAGCCAGAAATCATGAAGATTATCCCAAAAAACAAACCTTATGGAATGGACGATGTGATAAAAAAGGTGATGGCACAAAAAAAATTGGTAAGTAGTTACTTAAGCAAAAATGGATTCATAGATATTGGAAATAAAGAATCCTACAAAAAAGCAAATGATGAATTTATCCAAAAACTTGGGAAAATTTAGTAATGGCAAAGGTTGAAATTAGAAAGATACAAAAAAAGGATCTTTTCAATGGTTTTCTAAATAGTTTAGATTCTCTTCGTCAAGCAAGCAATATTGAAAGAAACTTGGCAGAAAAAATTTTTGAAAAAATCCAAAATAATCCTGATCATTTTATCGCAGTAGCAGAAATGGAGGGAAAAGTAGTAGGAGCTGCAACCTTACTTTTAGAAACTAAATTTATTCATAATGGTGGAATTGTAGGACATATTGAAGATGTTGCAGTAGACAAAAATTTTCAGGGTCAAAAAATTGGTGAAAAGATTATCAAATATCTTTTAGCGATTGCAAAGGAACAAGGCTGCTACAAGACCATTTTAGATTGCACAGATAATGTCAAACCCTTTTATGAAAAATTAGGGTTTAAGCATCATGCAAATGCCTTGAGGTTTGATCATGATTAAAAATACTCTTTTTTTGGCCTTTTCTTTTTTAGTTTCAAAAGAGAAGCACCTACAATCACAACTGGGATTGACAAAATGATAAACAGGATAGGAGTAAATTCTACAGCTTCGGTAATGTATCTTTCATCAATTTTATCAACAAGAGTATAGACATATACCATTCCACTTGCAAGTACAATTCCACCAGCAATAATCAAAAAACCTATTAATTTTGAACCGTATCTTCTAGACATTAGAAAAGAAAGTCCAGCTAATACCCCAGCAGGTGCAACACCAATGGATATGAATTGAAAAATTTTTGGATTTGGTTGAAAATCCATAAATTCAATTTCTTCAGGGACCTCAATCATGAAGGTGTAAACTGAAATCATTTCGCCAATAAACATAAAAAATAAAGCTAAGCTAGTAACGGCAATCCATTTCTCAATTCCCATAATATTTTGTCTCTTGGTTTGATAAATAAACTATTCAGAAATTCAAATAATTCCAACTAAATTGGCCAATTCTTTTCTACATGCAGCTCCTAGCTTTTCTGCCGCCTGTTCTGGTGAAATATCATTAAGAAAGATTCCATATCCTCGCTCTAAACCTGACCAAGATTTTGTAATAGGATAAATCTCAATGTGCCAATGAATTTGCCTACTGTTTTTCTTTTCAGGAGATAAATGAAATACCAAGTTATAGGAAACATTTTTGATAGTTTTAGATAGTCCACCTAAGGTTGCTCTTAAAATTAAAGACAAATCGTTGATTTCTTTTTGGGTGATTTTGGAAAAGCTAGTAGTGTGTTTTTTTGGGGCAATCCAGAATTCATATGGATAGGAAGGTGCCCAAGGGCAAAAAGCAATGAAGCCCTCTGTTTGAAGGACTTGTCTAGGGCTGCTTGTCTCAGCATTAATGGTTTGACACATTACACACACACCTTTTTCATTCAAAATATTATGAGATGCCTCGGCTTCTGATTCTACTATAGGAGGTATTGTTGAAAATGTTATCAAATTTAGGTGTGGGTGAGGATTGTTATTTCCAGCATTTTCTCCTTGATCACCGTAAATTGAAACATAGGTAACCCCTTTTTGGGTATATAGCCATCTTAGTCGATCTTGGACGACAACCAGAACATTGGACCATTGTTCAGGGTCAATCGTTGCAAAAGTATCCTTTTGATTTGGAGAAGCCACTACAATGTAGTGATAACCATAAGCAGGTTCACTATAATGAGGTTTATCACTATAGGAGTTTTCAGTTTCAATGGAAACCACAGGATTTTTACTTTCAAAAACTCTAATAGACCAGTCTTTGACATATTCGTCTTCATTATCTTGTAAACGTTGTAGCATTCCATCTTTTGCAACCAAAGAAAGAACTGACGGATTTGTCATTGATTCATTACCAGGGGCAAAGGGCATTTTTTTGGGATCCACAACCTTGTCATCTTTTTTAGAAATTATCATAAAACGTTCAGAAACATAGTCTTTTCTCATGTCTCCCATAGTTCTTATTGGCATGAGATGTATGTTAAAATGTTTACTAAGATCTTAATTTTCGAAAAAGATTAAAAATTAATCTACCGGAAAGAAATTGAAATTTCATTTACACATAAAGTTATTATCAAAATTTCCAGACCCTGTCACATTTTCAAAATATGATCGGAAAAAGTTATGCAAGATTTAAAACAGAGATGTAAAAAATGAAAAATCGAAACCCCGGATGAACAATTCTGATATTCATATGATTTACGTCCTACTAGATGGAGTAGGAGATTTACCTCATCCAGATTTGGAAGGGAAAACCCCTCTTGAGGCTGCAAATACCCCAAATTTAGATAAAATTGCAAAAAATGGAGTAATCGGAGAAGTGATTTCAGTTGGAAAAGGAATTGCCCCAGAATCAGATATTGCGGTTTTCAACATGTTGGGGTACAAATTTCATCACTCCGATTATGCCGGAAGGGGAGTTATTGAAGCAATTGGAGTTGGAATAGATTTCAAAAACGGAGATCTGGCCTTACGAGGAAACTTTTCAACATTAAATGGAGAAGGAGCAATTATTGATAGAAGGGCAGGAAGACAAATAGAAAAGGAAGATGCTTTGGAGATTGCAAAAGAAATTGAAGATAAAATAAATTTTTCCTATCCAAATTCATCCGTGGTTGTAGCACCCACAATTGGCCATAGAGTTACTGTTAGGATTAGAAAAGATGGCGCAAGACTTTCTTCTGAAATTACTAATACTGACCCAGCTTATGCCCGAGTGGCTGGAATGGGAATTGCAAAGGCCGTTGAAGATTTTATGAGAATCGAAAAATGCCTTCCATTAAATGAATCCGAAGATTCCAAAATTACAGCTGATTTAGTAAATGAGTTTACCGAACAGTCTTTAAAAATCATGGAGCACAGTCAGGTAAATCAAAGAAGAGAGAGAGCAAATAAGAAAAAACTTAGTTGCATTTTGCTAAGAGATGCAGGAAACAAATATCCGGATGTAATTCCAATCAATGAAAAATATTCTATGAAATTTTCTTGCATTGTAGACATGCCGGTGGAATTAGGGATTTCGAATGTTTTGAAAATGCAAGCTTTTGAAGCAGGAGGATTAACAGACTATGAAGAGAAAGCAAGAGTCGCTGCTAAGGCCATGGAAAGTCAAAATGCTATTTATGTTCATCTAAAAGGTCCAGACGAATTTGGCCACGATGGAGATGCTATTGGTAAAATGAAAAACATCGAAGAAATCGACCAGCGATTTTTTAAAACATTGCTTGAAAATATTAATTTAGATAAAACAGCCATCATAATTTCTGCAGACCACTCCACACCTTGTATAAATAAAGGACATAGTGACGACCCAGTTCCTGTTTTGGTTTCAGGAAATTTCATTAAAAATGATGGGACAACCAGAATGACTGAACAGCAGGCAAGGAAAGGAAGTATGGGGTTATTGCAAGGAGCAGAAGTAGTTACGACTGCTCTAAATTTAATTAAATCTCAAATCTAGTTAGAGTTTTAGTTTCTTGCATAGAATTAATTTTATTTCTAATTCTATCTACGTCAATATTGTGATATACAGATGGTGATGTTCCAAGTTTTTCCAATGCCCTTCCAAGCATTCCTAGACCAATTAGATAATCATTTTTTTGTGCGTGTGCAAACGCTACCGCTAACAAAATTATTCCCTGAACCAGTTCCTTTTCCCGTCCATAACATCCCTTCCACACTCCTTCAAATGCCTCGTGACATTCCCAGAAGCGTTCGTTGTTAAAATAAAAAATTCCATCTTCTATTCCCTTTTCTTTGTCAATATTTTCTTCTGAAATATGGCGAGCATCTACTAATTTTCCTATTGGAGTTAATTTTTCAATTAACAAATCTAAATCCTCCTGGTCGACTTCAACATCAAATTCAACAAATTTCGAAGCTACCCTAGCCACACGTATTGATGCTTTCATTTTAGAACATAGATCTCTTGCCTTATAGACAAGTGTTCTAGAATCGTTTGGAGTATACCTCTCATTTTTGAGATGAAGCATATACCTGGCCACGAGACTAGTAATAGGTTATTTCATAAATTTGTTCTTGGATTCCAATCAAGATTTATATGAAATATGGAGAGGATTTCCCATACATGTCCATAATTGAAACGTTAAGCGATGTAAACAATACCTTTCTGTCAAGACGAGAACTAACCTGTAATTTTGCAGGACTCTCCGGAAAACTCAAAAAACTTGAAGCAGTAGACATGATAAAAAATGAATTCAATTTGGGAGAAAAAGTAATCATTCCCATGAGAATTCAAAATCATTCAGGAAAGTCAGTTACAACAGGGACCTTTTTTGTTTATGATGATGAGGTGCTAGCAAAAAAACACGTCAATCCCACAATATTATCACGACTAGAAAAAGCAAAAGCAAAACAAGCAGAATCCGAGAAATCTGAAGAGCCCGCAGTAGCAGAAGCTGCAACAGGCGAGGCATCATCAGAAGAAGTCAAAGAGGAGAAAGCAGAATAATGGCAGGGAAAAAAGGGTCCAGTCCTAACGTTTACAAATATTTTAAAGTTGATGGGGACAAGTTAACACGAATTAGGAAGATTTGTTCTAGATGTGGTAAAGGCATCTATATGTCTGAACACAAAGACCGCCATACCTGTGGAAAATGTGGCCTAACTGAGTTCAAACGTTAAAAATTTTTAATTAAAGAAAAATTTTTCAATTTTTATTATTGTTATTTTTATTATATTTACAAAATGTAAATATACTAACTAGTGATTTTTGACCATTAGCGATGGAGAATAAATGTCCACGTTGTAATTGTAACCCTTCTGAATGCCAAACAAGTGAAACTCCTTATGATTGCCCAAATTGTACTTGGAAACATTGTGATTGTTGGGCAAAAAATAATGGATTAGAATAGTTTAGTTTTGTTCTTCCATCCCACAATTGATACACATCTTTTTGGATTGTATTTCAAACCATGCAAAATTATGAACATAACCTTTCTTGCACTCCATAAGGATATTACTAGAATCCAGATAGATTTGAAAATTATTGTCAAGAAATTTATCGATCAGGCATTGAAAAAGTCTAACAAGATTAGAAAATGTATCTACTCAGGAAACATTGTATTTTTCCAAATCATTAGGCTGTTAAATATTTCGAGGTAGTTTACTCCTTTAGAAGTAATATGGACGTGAGCAAAATAATCATCAAATTTTGCCTCAAATACCATAGTTGTTTCTTTTTTGAATAAAGGAATAGTTATTCCAATCTTTTGTAGGTGTGTAAAGAGAAAATTGTTAATTTGAATGTAATTACCCTTGATTTGGATTTTTTTTAATTTTTTATTTTTATGTAGTTCCTGATCAACTCGCTCTTTAAATTTAGAGTCCCATTTTGGCGTATCTAATGGCCAATGATGAACATAGATTTTATCGGAAAGAAACACTATAGGTTCAGGAGGCATTTTTTGTGACATTTAATCTATCAATCCTACTTAATGGAATGTTGTTCATAGGCTGTTTTTTCAAAAAAATATTCTTGCTTCTTTAAATCAGACTCTTTTATTATTCTACATTTCCTAATTGGGACAAGCCTAGAAATTTGTTCATAAGTATTAATTGATCTTACATCTGCGGCATAAGCAATTTGGAGAAGGGGAGCTCTCTCTTCAATCATTGGCTTCGCTTGGGCATATCCACCTGCTTGCCCCATTCCACCACGAAAAAGTCCAAAATTTTTTTTAGTTTTGGATATTTGTGGGTCTTGATAACAGCAAAGCGCATATTCATCATTATTTTTTTCAATTAAGGTCATTCTTGTAAATTTGTCACTCCAATTTTCTACTTCTTTTGCTAGCTGTATAGCTTCATCTTTATCTTCGAAGACAGTTGAAACAACTAGCCTGTCTTTTTCATAGGCCCAGTAAATTCCATAAAAATTTCCCTTCCATTCAATATCAAAAGAAGACATGAGTTGTATCAAAGCAGGTAAAATTAAGACCTTTTGATTAGAAAAAAAGATTAGTAAAGTTTTTTCTTACGTATTTTGGTACTTTTTTGTTCTAGTTCTTCAATTTTTTCTACAAACCCTGGATCAAGTTTTATTTTAGACAATGAGGTCATTGAAAGCTTTACAGTATTAGTATCAAGAGCGACATTGGTTTTTGGAAGGTCCTTATCTATCCAGAATTTTATCACTTTATCTTCTAATTTATAGTCACGAAATCCAGAGGGAAATCGTTTTATTATATGGTTAAGGAGAGTCCTATCACTAAAAACTGCCCGTGGTTCAAATAACCTTGTTTCATCTGCGAAAACATTTTCAAATAAATTCCCAGAAATTTCATCTGAAAGTAAATCCATCTTCGATATTTTTCTAATTAACTCCAAATAATGTAAAAATTCATGAGCCAATATGGCATGAATTGTTCCTTTAAGTCCATATGCCACAAGAGGGGCAGAAATTTGGATTACAACCTGAAATTTATCTTCAAACATAATCGGTATAGTTCTTGCAAATAAAATTCCAAATTCATAGGAATTAGGATTAGGAGACGAAACAACGATAGAGGGTTCTACATATGCAGCAGGGAATTTTATTCCCGAAGCTTTTTCGATTCTGTTAATTCCTTGAACTGCAATAGGAAATCTTTTTTGAATTAATTCAAAGACTCTATCTGTAATTAAACCTGTTTGATGAGCTTCTTTGATTTTAATTAGTGGATCCAATTTATCTACCCAAGTAAAATTATTTTAAAAATGAATTTATCAAGATTTGGGCTTTCCGCGTTTAGAAAGTTTTGTTTTTCTTCGCCTTGCTCTTTGGTCTGCCCATCTTGCATGTTTTCCTTTTTTCCTCAGTGGCATATCCACCCTGTGATAATGGGCTAGTTATTTGTTATTGTTCGAATTTGAAGAAAATCAAAAACCTCACAATTACAAGAATTGTCAATTATTTGGCCAACTCCTGGAGATACATTATCTCCAGAAACAAATCTTTTGACAGGAAATCCTCCTTCAGCATCTATGGTTAAAGTGAATTTTTTTGTAGAGTTTTTTATGTATTTTATATCAAAAACTTTTTTTTCAGACCTCTTTCCAGATTGCTCATAAATTACAATGGGTAAATCCAAGGACTTTTTTAATTTTTTGAGATTTTTTGAATCAACAGAATTTTTGGTAGATATTTTTATTTTGATTTTAGAAGTAAAGCGTATTGGCTTTTTTGGTAGGTCAGGAATTATCTTTAAATCCAATATTTGCAACGAATTTACCTTTAAAATTTTGGGAAATCGGATTTTCCGTTTTAATGGATTTTGAATTCGAACAAAAAAAGGTCTTCCTGTACCTAAAACAAGGCTTGATTTATCCTCTCCACCTATCCAATTAAACTTAGTAACCGTTCCCCCAAATTTTTGAAAAAGAATTTTTGAAATTTTTCCCTCGACACTATCATAGTTTGTAATCCCATGCATTTGACAAATTCTACACCCTTTTCCAGAGCAATTTGTGCATGGTTTTTGTTTTTGGGATAATCCTCTTGAGGTTTTTTTATAACGACCTTGAAGGTAAATTTGTTTTGAACGTAATTGACATGTATGGTCTTTTATATTTAGTGTCATAGTTATATCAGGATTCAAATGGTCAAAAATTTTTTTGGTCTTTCTAGAGAATATTTTTGCAAGCTCATGTGTCAATGAAGTCTTAATGCTGTCGATTCCTTGTAGTCTATATTTGGATCTAATGTAATCATCCCTATCAATTATTGATGGTTTAATTTTTGCACCAACAAGGAAAGAAGAGAATTCAAATTTTTCAGAAGAATCAAACATAATTTTCAAGTAAGGTGAAAGATCTTCAAACAAATTCCTACAAATATAACAAGTGTTTAATTTAGAAATGTTTTTTTTTAATCGTTTACCTAAACGTCTATTTGAAGATAGTTTTAGGTTTTTAGAAAAAAGTCGTCCTAAGCAAGTATCACAAAGATAATGGTTGTTAAGTATTTTTTTTGCAATAGGAATAACTTCTTCTACGCTAGACATGAATTTCAAAACAATAAAAGTTTAAAAAATTTATCCAAATCCCATTCGGCGAAGATTACCTTGCATTTGTCTTCCTTTTGATGCTTTCATCATATTTTTAGAATTTTTATAATTCTTGTAAAGTTCCTTTACTTCATGTTCGGACCAACCAGAACCTCGGGCAATTCTTTTAATTCTTGAGGAATTTAGCAAGTCAGGATCTGCTTTTTCCTCTTTTGTCATACTCTGAATTATGTATCTCCACTTTGAAACTCGCTCTTCCATTTGGTCTAATTGATCATCCTTAACCATGCCTGATAAACCAGGCATACTATCCAAGAATCCTCTTAAAGAACCCACTTTGGTGACTTCTTCAAGTTGATAGAAGAAATCTTCCATGTTCATTTTCCCACTTGAAATTCTTTTTAGTCTTACATCATCCCCTTCGGTCTCTAATCTTTTTGCCAAATCCAAGACTGCTTGAATATCACCCATCCCAAGCAGTCTGCCAACAAATCTAGTAGGGGAAAACTTTTCTAAATCATCAATTCGTTCTCCTGTTCCTATGTACATTATTTGAGCCCCTGTTGCAGCTGATGCTGCAATTGCTCCTCCACCTTTGGCAGAACTATCCAGTTTTGTAACAATAATTCCCCCTACCGGAACAGTTTTGTGGAAAGCTTCAGCTTGATTGAAACATTGTTGGCCTATAGTCCCATCAATTACAAGTAATGCAAGATCGGGATTTGATACTTTGTTTATCCTTTCCATTTCATCTAAAAGATCTTGTTCTTGTTTGTGTCTTCCAGCAGTATCAATCAAAATAATATCCAATGGTAAATTTTCAAAATGTTTTAATCCATTTTTGACAATTTCAGGTGAATCCTTGTTATTCTCTTCTCCATAGACCTCAACATTTGATTTTTCACACATTGTTCTTAATTGAACTAGAGCCCCTGGACGGTAGGTATCTGCACCAATTACTCCAACAGAGTATCCTTGTTTTGTAAGGAATTTTGCAAGTTTTGATGCAACAGTAGTTTTTCCACTTCCTTGAATTCCCAAAAGAATTACTTTGTTTTGTTTACCTGGTAAAAATTTGAATTCAGTTTCATTACCAAGTAGTTTTGATAGTTCATCGTATAGGATTTTTACTATATGGTCCTTTCGTGAAAGCCCTGGTGGTGGAGTTTCATTAAGAGATCTTTCTTCCAGATTTTTTGTAATTTCTAATACTAATCGAACATTTACGTCTGATTGTAATAATGCCCTTTGGACATCTTTAGACAACTCCTTTATGAGCTCTTCATCTATTCCTGAAGACTTAACAATTTTCTTGATTGCACCTCTTAAATTGTTTTTAAGATTATCAAGCATCGTAATCTAGCCTCGCATCTACTATTTCAAACCTTCCTCTATAACCATCCCAAGTTTTTTCGCTTTTGATTATTTCAATTGGGCGGATAAATAATGGACAATTGACTACAAACGTTTCTGCCTCGCCTCCCTCAAAATTTAAATTAAATTCAAATTTCTCAGACAGTTTTTTTAATTGGCCAAGATCATCCCGTTTGATTTTTTTTCCAAGCCAAGAATCATCCAAGCCCCCTGAAGAGACACTAGTAATTACAAAATCAAATTTTAAATCGATAAGCTCATTCATGTATTGATTCGGGTTTGTGTTCCAAAGAGGGGAAAATGATTTTAATTGTAATTTATTACATGCATCCTCAAAATTATTTTTTTGAAATTCACTGTGAATTCCACCATGAACTATCCCTTCAATCTCGAAATCTTGTTTTGCCTTTACCAAAATTTTTTCAATTACATCTAGTTCAAATTTTGTTTCATTAGATTCAGAATGAATTTGTAGTTGGGGGATATTCATGGCCTTTGATTGAAGAGATGACCATTTTAAATTAGGATGATGAAGGAGATGACTGTCTTCTGATTTGGGAAAGATTGTTAATAAACAAATAATTTCATGACCCAGTTTCTTTGCCAGATAAATTGCAAATGTACTGTCTTTTCCACCTGAGAATAATGCAGCCAACCTCATAATTTCTAAATCTTATCTCACATACAAAATACCTTAACTAAAATAAAATTGTTAGATGCCTCATCACTCATAATCCTCATCATCAATCAGACGGCTTTTCCGCTCATCATCAGCATCCAATCAAAAATTTAATTTGGAATATTTTAGTATAATTTTTGAATTTTTTTATTATTATTTTTCAAAGCAATATTGGTTATTCCTAAATTTGGGATATTAGGATCTATTTTTTATTTGGTGAATGCATATAATATTTAGGAAGCTGATACGATATTTTCATTATCGGGTCAATTCTGGCATCGGTTTACTGGTGAAGAATCCGTCGACACTACGTAAAGGATGCAACCGGCAATAGTCAGCTTCCAGGCTATTTTAAGAAGTATATTGAAATTAAATTTAGTTTGGTGAAAAAAATCGATTTTGAAGAAGAATTATTTTTCATCCATAAATAAACACATTGTATCTGAACGGGCTTCACAGGTGGCAGAGTTAAAATTTTTTTAAAAAAATTAGAGGTTATTAAAAACAAAAAAGGTGATTTTTAATTTTCCAAAATAAATTTCTCAATTTCGGTTTTCATGATAATCATTAATAATCGCAAAAGACAGGAAAATTTCATGAGTCGAATCGGGTTAATTGAAGGATATGAACCTGAAAAAGCAAAAAAAGCATTAGAATTACTTTTACGAGATAGAAAAAACGAATTCAAAGAAATTGCTCAAAGTATTCGAATTCCTACAACTACTAATGAATGGGAAATAATCATTTTAAAATTCTGTTTGGATTTTGAGGAATGTTTTGAGATATGGACTGGAAGTAGCCAACCTGATCAAACAAAGGCATTCAAGTGTTTGACAATAATGCGTGAAATTTCAAAAGGGAAGAAAACGGTAACTGAAATTTCCCACATTCAAAATGTAGTTTACAATCTTTACAAAGAATTTCACAATATCTACAAAAGGGTGTAAAAGTTTTCTAATAATACAAATCATATAAATTCCATTAGTTATCAAACAAACCATTGAGAAAGTTTCACTTGCAAGATCTTTCATTAGTCGGGCTTATCGCAATAATTCCTCTTTTAATTATTAGTTCACCTGAAAATTTTCCTGAGACATCAGCCATAACATATTTCCCTCCACCCCTAAAGCAGATTCAAGAAGGAGTAAAGGCAACTAGTGTTACATGCACGGAAGGGTTTGAATTAATTCTAAAAGAATCAAATGGAAATCCAGCGTGTGTCAAGTCATCAAGTGTTGCAAAATTAATCGATCGAGGTTGGGGAATTCACGTTCTGCCAGATCATTCACAAGATAATAACAACTCAGAAATTTTTGCTTTAGGAGAACATGAAACCAATTCCAAAGAAGTGGAATATTTTAATGGGGTTTCTGGATTTTTGTCTCAACCGAAAGGAGAGGGTAAATACCCTGCTGTTATAATGATTCATGAATGGTGGGGGTTAAACGAAAACATAAAGGAAATGGCGGAAAAATTAGCCTCCCATGGATATGTGGTTCTTGCTGTTGACCTTTATGAAGGTAAAGTAGGAACAACTGCAGAAGAAGCCAGACAACTTCGAAGTTCTTTTGAACAATCTCAATGGACAGAAAATATGAATTCAGCAGTATCATTCCTAGAAGAACAATACAGCCCATCTAGCTTTGGGTCTATTGGTTGGTGTTTTGGTGGAGGTCAGTCACTCAATTTGGCCTTGAATAATGACAGTATGGACGCTACAGTGATTTACTATGGGAGTTTAGTTACAGAAGTAACCCAGTTATCTTCGATTGATTGGCCAATCTTGGGAATCTTTGCAGAGCTTGACACTGGAATTCCTCCAGAAACCGTCAATCAGTTTCAGACTAGTCTTAATGAAGTAGGAGTAAAAAATGAAATTCATATTTACCCTGGAGTAAATCATGCTTTTGCAAACCCTTCCGGAGATAGATATGCACCTGATGAATCAAAAGATGCATGGAACAAAACAGTCAAGTTTCTAAAAGAGAACTTGAATTAATGAATATCTAGATTAGAATCCCCTTCAAAAAATCAGATAAGGGAGATATCAAAATTAAAAAGGTGGACTAAAGAAAATCAGAGTTTGAAAACAGCGTAGTTACAATATCATGTATTACAATTTGTGACCTACGGCTTGGAAACTTCGAAAAAGGCTTTCTTTGTTCATATTTTAATTGGAGTATTGAAAAATAATTAAGAAAAAATCTAATTTTTATCAGATAAATTTGAGAAATATTCCTCCCCAGCCTTTCTTAAGCCTTCGGGAGTCATGTCAATTTTATGAGTAGCGATTGCCCAAAGGTGACCATATGGGTCCATTACAACACCGTACCTATCACCCCAAAATGCATCCATTAAAGGAACAGTAACTATCGCCCCTGCATCAATTGCTTTTTGATATATTTTATCAGCATCATCAACATAAAGATGCAATGTGACAGATGTACCTCCAATCGTTGTGGGTGAACGAACCCCCATTGAGGTAAATTCATCAGACATCATAATTTTAGAATCTCCAATTTGAAACATGGAATGCATAATTTTACCATCTGGTGTAGGAAATCTATAGATTTCTTTTGCATCAAATGCTTTTTTGTAAAACTCCATGGCCTCACCTGCTTTACTCACAACAATTGAAGGGGTAATTGAATGAAAATCATCAGGAATTGGTTTAGTCATTGTAGTATTCAAAAAAAGACAAGATAAAAAATTTTGTGAAAAACAAAAAGGATTTACGCAATTAATCCCATTGAATACCATGTCTGAAAAGAGGGTTGAAGGGGCAGGAGATGCATGGAAAACTTATGTTGGCTCACTTGCAAAATGGAAATTAGCTTTCGAATTATGGCAAAAGGCAGGTATTGAAGCAATGTCTAATTACAATAAAGCCTTAGCAAGTGGGAAATTAAACAAAGAGTTACCTCAAAAAATGACAGAAATGATGAGAACCTCTTGGATGGAGTCCGGGATGGAGCAAATTTCTCAATTCCAAAAAGAATGGCAAAATATGGTCAAGGCCACTGGGCTTGAATCTATGAAATACTATGATGAAAAATGGGCAAGTTTTTGGAGTTCTATGGAGCCTGCAACATCTTATAGTGAAGCCCTAAAACAATTTACTGAATCATGGCAAGGCCTATGGAAAAAATAAAATAAATTTTTGTGATTTTAATTTTGATGAGATTCTTTTATTTTTAGTATGTTTTCAATGAAGGAGTTTTGGTCAAGAGAAGGTTCAGTTGTGATGTAAATAATGTGGCTAGCATTTATTGGGAAAGTGAATCTTTTTACTTTTCCATATTCAGCCATCGCATATTTTCCCTCACCTATCCCTGAAGAAAATTGGGTTCGGTTAAACCATGCATCAGTTACATGTTTTATTGATTTTTTCTGATCTTCTTCAGAAAGATAATTTGCTATTCCTTCTCTTTGTCCTCCAAAAAGAATCTCTCCAGATTTATCAAGAATTGTGACAAATCTTACTTTTTCATCCAAACTCATTATTGAATTATAGAGACGGTAAAATTCTTCTTGGTTAGCAATCATGCAGATATAAAACCTGTTTACAAACTAAAATAGTTATGTGTAATTTTCCAAAACATCAGGGTGTTTCAATTTGAAATTGAAATCCCAAATCATTTGAATCCATTAGAGGATCAAGTTGGGTTATCAAATTTAGATTATCAGATACCAGTAAAGACAACAAAAAAACAAGGTGAATTGAGTCAAGAATTATTCCTAGAATTAAACAATTTTTTGCTAATTTACGATCATCGTTTTTTAAAGCAAACCAAGTAATCAGCCCACCAATAACACCCATAAAAATTGGAAGTAGGTACCACCACTTACTCCTATACTTTACTGGTTGCATCGTTACTCTGAAAAATCCTGTAAATGTTTCAAAAATAGTTTCCCACCAAATTATCTAGAAAATTTGAAAAATGTCTTCTTTGTCAAAAAAAGAATTAATTTCAAATAAAATAATTATATTGTTAAAATTTAACCCTTAATACGCATAATTTTTGTTTTGTCCATTACAACCCAATATTCAACATTTTGTCCATTTTCAAGTTTTCCTTTGACTTCGTCGTCTATCAAAGTCACATCAATTGTTTCAAAGGATTCAGAGTCCATGACTTGAACGGTATCTCCTGCAATAGAGATGATTTGCCCAGTTTTTTTGTTAATCAGAGGAACATGAATTTGCATGCTTACAGGCCCGACATGAGGTCTTTTTTGTCCATCAAAGATACCTTCTGCTACAATTCTGGCTTTAGCAGCACCATGTTTTCCTGGTTTTGAAGTATCGTATTCAACAATTCTGCATGGCTCTCCACTTGGTTGATCTGAGTGAGGTAGTAAAATATATGAACCAATTTTTAATGAACCAAGGTCTGCAGGTTTACTCATGTTGATGCAGGTTTTGGTCGAATATTTAACTTTTTTACTTTAAGGTATCAAGAATTGAAAGACTCACCAAATTGGTCATTGTTAATCCTTTTCTTGAAACAGTTCTCCTGGTCTGATCACAGTATTTTTTCACACTTTGGTGGCTTTTTTCACTCGATACTTCCAGGACTAAAATGCTGTCAGAATATGGGAACGTAAATTTTAACGGAGTTGTACAATATGTCTCCATTTTTCCATAACCTGCTGATTCTATTTTATCTCGATAAACAAGTAAAGATGCAACTTCTCTTACATCTTCTTCAGAGTCACCATATTCCAAATAATAAACAGAAACAAAATTTGTTTTATCCTCTGTTTCTCTTTGAAATAGATCATCTTGAATATTGAAAACAAAGGCAATTTTATCTTGATTGAATTCTTCTAGGTTTTTGGAAATGTCTATGCTGTCCTTGAATTTTGCTACAAGGTAATGATTTGTAGATTCTTTAAAGTATGGTTTACTTTCAATGGAAAAAGTACCAGTTGCAAAAAACAATTTTTCTACATTTTTTGATTTAATCCATAGATCCTTTAATTCAACAGATTCATGATTATGTAGATAAGGTGCGCATACATAGCCCGAATATGACAGTTTTAATTCTGACACTGTGGAAAAATTTTTTGTCGAGTATTTATGGGTTGTTGAATGTCACAGATCGTAGGAATTTGCCTCCTGCGATAGTTATTTAATACTAAAAAACACCGAATTTTTTGTCCCAAGTTAGCTCAGCCTGGTAGAGCTTCCGGCTGTAGTTGTTGGCTTTAGATGGCTGACCGAATAACAGCATATCAGGCATACAGAAACCGGGTTGTCGAAGGTTCAATTCCTTCACTTGGGACCACAATTTTTAGGATTGGTTCTAGACATGAAATTTAGATACCTAACTATACAAAACTGTAAATTTTTTAGGAATCAAAATTAAGGTTTGTTCAGTTTGTAATGTTTTAAAACCAGTTAGTGTTTGAAAAAAAATAATTCTATCCATAATCAATTTTCTTTATTCTAATGTTACTTCCTTTAGTTTCTAAAAAATGTCCAACAAAATTAGTTAATTGTTCTCCTATTCTAAACCCAAATGCCCCTTCCATCAAACCAAATTTTTCGACAATATTTACCAACTCTTAGCTAAGTTAAATATTAAAAAAAGTCCAACCAAAATGATTAAAAGGCTCACCAATTGTATACCCATTTCGTACCTTACATTTAATTTCCAATTCCTTCAAAGCTTCTTTTACAATTGGGATTTCTTGATTGTAGCTTCTTGTACTTAATTGAAATAGGGTTCATGAATAAGCACCTTGTGCAAAAAAGGAATGATTTCTACCTAAATGTTTCCATTTTTTGTAATTGATGAACTTGTGCACGCCCTTTTTAATCAATTAAATCATAGAGGTCAAATCACCCAAAGTCATTACAACTAAATTTTTTGATTTATTTTTTGCACTAGATTAAGGTAAAAAAATTAAAACTTTATTGCTTTTAATGATGTAAAAGATTTGGGTAAAAATGGAAACAAAATCTGAACCTCCTGAATCAATGATTTTTACGCAAAACTATCTTTTTGAGAATATGAAAAAAAGTTATGAGTTTTGGCATCAAATTTATGATGATTCTCCTATCAACATTCCTCTAGTTTGGAAAAAGGCCTTAGAATCTAATTCAAGATTTCTTAATCAACTTCAGGAAGCATGGAAAATTAATACTCGAGAATCAGAATCAAATTTACAGAAATTTTTGGAATCATGGGGGAATTCAATAAAGGAATCAAATTTTCAAAAAGCTACAAAATCCCTTTCTCAATACCTTACAAATTTTTCAGATTCTCAAACAAAATTCAATATCGAGATTCTAAAAATGCTAGAGGAGTATTGGAGAAATATTCAGGACAAAAATATTGAATGAAATACCACCTTGAGGCACACATCATCGCTAGAGTATAAGCAAAGAGGTCATCTAAACCAATAGTTTCATAATATATTATTTAGAATTGAGTTTTTGTTGAAGATTAGACTCCACTTTTCATAATGTCGCTATGAAGAAACTTGATTTTTTGAGCAGCTCCTTTTACTTCCTCAGGAGTCATTGACTTTTCCAAGGTAGCATAAATAGTGGCATCTGACAAGTACAGAATCAATTGCTGCATTTTTTCTCGGTGTATATGAATATAATCAGTTTTGCCATATGCCTCATCAAAATGCTCTCTTGTACTTCGTCTCAAACCAAGTTGTTTGTAAAACTGAACCCTGTCAGAATCAGGATCACTTGGGGAAGAAGCTGCAGAGGATTGATCAAGCAAAACATTTCCTTCCATGTCAAGAATTCCAATATGTAAGATTTGGGGATCAGCATTAAAGATCTCCTTTGCTAAGCGTTTGGTGTCTTCTTTTGCCATTATTTTTCTGGGAATTAATTTTTTAAAAACATTTTTGGGGATTTTTCAAAAGGGAGAATAATTTAACAATAATAGAGAGATTCGATTTTAATTCATCAATGAACGAGTGTTGGGTAAACGTTGATGGGCTTCAAATTAGATATCTTGAATCCGGAAAAGGATCAAGCAAACATGTGTTATTTATCCATGGTTTAGGCTCAGCAGCAGATAGATGGATGAATTTTCCCGAGGAACTGTCTTCAGATTTTCATTCTATTGCTATTGATTTACCAGGTTTTGGAGAAAGTGACAAACCCAAAAAAATGGAATATACCATTGACCAATTTCGGAAAACTATACTATCATTTCTAGAGGAGATTTCAATTAAAGATAAGAAATTAAATCTGATTGGGCATTCTTTAGGAGGATACATCGCTTCAGAAATGGCAATAAAAAATCAAAATATCATTCAAAAACTAGTTCTAATCGATTCTTCTGGAATGTTACAAAAACCAACTGCTGTGCTAGAGAAATATTATGAAGCTGCAATGAACCCCACACAAGAAAACGTCAGAAAAGCCTTTGAGAAAATGGTTGCAGATCCCAAAAGAATACCTCAACCTTTGGTGGATGGTTTTATCCGTCGGATAAATATGCCACACGCCAAACATGCTTTTGAATCCACTCTAGTGAATAGTGCCACAACTCAGATTGGATTAGACAGGCTAACAAAAATCAATCCAATACCAACCTTAATTCTTTGGGGAATTTATGACGAGGTAATTCCACTGGAGCATTCTAAATTTTTTAAAGACAGTATTTTAAATTCTAAACTAGAAATAATTGAGGATGCAGGACATGCACCTTTTGCTGAAAAACCCAAGCAAGTTTACTATTTAGTAAAAAATTTTCTTCTTTTATAATGGCAAACCTGTTTATTTGCAACCTCCTAAGATTTTCAATTTCAAATCCATGAAAGGTTGATTTGAATTTCATCTTTAGATCTACTTTTTTACGAGATTAAAAGGTATTTTCAGAAAGTTCTAGGCATGAAAACTTTAATCTCATTTATGCCAAGTAGAAACTATTGCCGTGTCTTAGATGTGATGGAAAGGGTAGATACAAAAATGAATTTGGACTAATGGAAAAATGCGAATCATGTCAAGGGCCAGATATGACCCTAGTAAAGGCAAATGAAAAAGTTTCAGATGATTAGTATTTCATCCCTTAATAATTGTATTAATTTTTGAAATTATTTGTACTCTCTTCAACCGCAAGGGGACACTGGAACATGCAAAATCGGATTACGGACAAGCTACAGTAGGCAGTCTTGCAATTATCAGGGACACATCCACCCAAATTCATTATTTTAATTGTGGATCTTAGTTGAGATTTAATTTGAAGTTATTTTTTTGAGAGTTTTTATCGAAATTTAGGAACAGTTACTCAAAAGGATCTTTAATTTCAATTTTTGATGTTTCGTTTTTTATTGCTGAAGAAATTTTTTCTGCACCGTCAACAACCTCCTTTCCATCCACTTTTGAGATCACATCCTTTGCAGAGTTAACAGATTTTTCAACTGTTGGTTGTGCTAAATCAAAAATATTCGTATAAAAATATGCCAATATTATTACAATCCCAATTATTCCAGCACCAACAAATTTTACGGTTTTACCCATAGGTCTTAAGGGTTTAAAGCAGATATATTATTTCTTGCAAGATTACTTTCCCACATCTTAACAAAATTTAAAATTGGCATTTTATGAAATTAATGGACCTTCATTTTTCTTCAATTGAGATAGACCACTAGAAGGGAGTGACTTGAAATCAAAAAAAATTTTTGATGTGTGTATTTATTGTATCTATTTAAATTGTGTTTAATTTGAGTAAATGGAAAACAAAGTCAACCACATTACTCCATTCGGAGATTAATCAATCCTTGATTAGTTTAAAAATAAAATTCATCCAGTTTTCTTATGAAATACAACTGTCAAAATTGTGCCTTCAAATGGGAAGGAAACATGGATTCATTTTCTTTGGTGTTAGAACATGAAAAAAGCCACCAAAAACAGAATCTAGAAAATTAGGTAGGAGAAGAAAATTTGGAAGGAAATAAAATGAAAATGCCTTCAGACGAAGAATTTTGGCAAGAAAAAGAATTTTTTTGCAAATATTGTGGCTTGAAACTCCAGGTAGATTCTAGCTATTGTTCTGAATTATGCATGGAAAAAGATTCTGTTTGGAATTGGACTGACAATTAGAACACTTGCTGATATTTAGGTTCAAAATTACAAGAGAGATTTGGCCTTGCAAATCGATTATTCCTGTACCAATTCTTCATCCTCAATCACAATTGTGTCAAATTTTGTTTCTTTACATTGGGGACATTCAAGAATATTAGTAACACCAGCTTTTTTTGAGAACACATTTCCACAGGATTTACAAACTCGTAATTCACTTATTGTTATCAATTAAGAAAAACTAATCCTTGGGATATTTAAGATGTCTTCAAAAAACCAGAAATGAAATAGTCAGGTTTTAAGTAAAAAATTTAAAGATCCACTTTCTATTGAGATGGTTTAAAGTTATTTGTTGCAATATAAGATAATCCTAAAACTAAACTAGGTTGAAAATTCTTTCAATTAAAAAACATCTTTAGAATTTTTTAGCTATTGCTTCATAGTAAGAATATGACAGTTAGCTTTATGATGAATTTGATTTATTATATCATCATGATGGGTTGCCTCAATCATAGAAAGTTTTGGATAATCTACCACCAATAGATCTATTTTATGTTCTTTGACATAATCAATTACCCAATGAGCTATAGAATCTGTTAAAGCATATTTAGTATTGATTGCCAGACCTTCTTTTGCGGCTAATTCCTTCCATTTTTTTAATTCCGCTTTGATTTTAGTAATCTGAGTTTGTGCGATTTTTTTATCTGATTCCGTTTCAAAGAAATAGAATTTTGGTGGAATTTTGTAAACGCATTCGATTACAGATAAATTAGCACCGTGTTTTTTTGCCAACCCAAGTCCCATATCAAAAGATTTTTTGGTATGAGTAGGAGTAATTATTGCAACTGCGATGTTTTTGAACATTGTCATTTATTCTTAGTTTATGTCAACGTTATATGAATTTGTAATAGGAGTAAATCCTCTCAAACCTAGAAAAGGGTTCTGGAAAAGTTAATTTTTTAAATCATCCAGAACGAATGTGGAAGTTATTACAGCATTGACATTCTTTTTTAATACATTCAAACTCTCCTTTATGTCCACATATTCCACATGTACAATGTATAACCATGAAATACTTGAAATGTTTTCAAATATAATGGATGTGTATTTTGAATCAAAAATTTGTAAAGTATTTTAAAAAATTATGAATTTTTATTCAAAAACTCCTTTGGTGTAAAATTCATGTTTTTCTGCCTGCAATTTTTTCTTTCCACACCTTATACACGAAATTGACAGTTAATTTTAATTTAGAAAACCCAGATTAGGTTTCCAGTCTAGATTTTTTCAATAACATTTTTCGTCTCTTTGGCTTAGTCCCACGAGGTTTGGTCCTCAACAAATAACCACAACACGGGCACCATAGTCCTTCCCACTCCATGTAAATTTCACAAACATGACATCGTTTTTGCCCCTGTTCGTATCTGCCACCTTCTCTTGTATTCCAATTTGCCTTGTACTGTTTACACGAACCATTACAATACATTGTTATTTTTTGGACGTGCTTGTTGAATAAATTTTTGAAAATTTTTAGGTTTAAAGAGAACCGTACTACCGATTTTTAGGACATTACTAAAAATGAAAAGATCATTCCGATGCAAAAACACATGACAGTTTAGAGATGTTTTCTCCAATATCCAAATACTACCATTCATTGTCAATTATAGTCAAATTATGCATACATTATCATAATGTTTTATGATTTTCGTATTTACCTAAATACTTATTAAGAAAAATAGATGTGGATTACTATGCCAAGATGTAGAAACTGTCTTGAGGAATTTATCCCAAAACACTCTAGTTTTTGCTCCTCAAAATGTGCCCAAGATCATTCAAAAAAATTATTTTTATTTTCTTGATAAATCAACATTTAAGAATAAAACAAATAATCCTTAAAAATTATGGAGGAATAATTTATGTTAAAAACATTCGTAGCCTTTACAAGTACATTACCAAAAAACTAAAAAAATTAATATTTTATTAAACTTGATTGAAAAACTGAACTTGCTTCAAAGTTTTTTCTTGAGATAATACATTTGACTTCTAATTTCTTATTATTCAGGAATATGTGTACCTCATCAAAGATACACGAATATTGAGAAACACGTTTGTTTTTTGTTAGAATTTTGCCTGATTCCCATATAATTCCATCTAAAAGAAGATTTTCAATTTTTCTATATGCTGGAGATTTTAATACTTTGGTAGAAGTTAAAAGTTCAGAGACGGTTAGTTTTTTTTCCATCAGATAAGAGAGTATTTTTCTACTGATTGGATCTCCAAAATAATCAAAAATTTTTTCAGCTAAATTTTGATTATTTATTGTTAGGGAATATTTTTGTCCAAATTGAGTGTAAGTAAAAATATTATCAAAACATTTTTTTTCTATTTCCTCGATGTCTTTTTTGTAGCAGTTTTTTAACACCGAATGGAAAACATCAAAATTTTCAATTGAAAGCTTTATGGACATACCATGTTGGAAAAATAAGTTTCTTTCAAAGTTGGACAGTTCCGCAGAGGTCAAAATGTTTTTTATTTCATGCGAATAGTATCGTGAAATTAACAGATCTATTCCTGGCACAAGAAAATTCCGTTCTTCTGCTTATTAAGATCGTACCTACAAATTTGATAAATCCACACTTTAAAGCCCATTCACAGATAAATGAAGTAAGTATCTCACATATTATGAGAAAAAATGGTATTAAATTTTGGCCGGAGTAACAGATTTCAACTAATTTGGGCGTATTCTTTAATTGCCATCCTTGTCATAATTGCCTCGCTATATTTTACAAATATCAATATAGGAATTGAGAATTTTTCAAGAACTGTTTCGCTACCAGTATATACAATTATTCCAGGCACCATGGTATTATTTTCCATTTGGGCAATAATTAGATCAAAAACTTTTCCAGAATTATCAAGAGGGGCCCTGATATTTCTATCAATTGCTTTTAGTTGTTGGTTTTTGGCTGAACAAATCTGGAATTTATATGAACATGTTTTAGAAATTGACCCATATCCTTCAGTTGCGGATTTGTTTTATGTTGCAGCTCCAATTTTTATGTTCATTTCTTTATTTGCTTTTCTTAATTCAACAGGGAAAAAAATTCCATTCAAACATATTGTCTTGGCAATTGGAATTTCTGCTACAATATTAGTTCCTTCATTAATTTTTACATTGGAAGCCGGAACAGAAGACAGTATTCTTGAAAATGCTGTTGCTGTTGCATATCCAATAGTAGATTCCATACTGTTAGTCCCTGCCATTATTTCCTTTTCTTTTCTTGTTTCAAGTAAACGAAATTTCTTTTGGTTGATGATAATTGCAGGAATTATTGTCATGATGGTTGCCGATACAATTTTCTTATTTTTGGTTCTCGGTGAGGGGTATGTAGACGGTCACCCTGTAGATATACTCTGGGTTTCGAGCTACACAATTTGGACATTCATGATGTTTTATGCAATTACTGAATCCAGATATGTTAGGGAACCAAAAGAATTTCATGAATTTTCCAAAAATTACCAAACCCAGAAGACAGAAAAATATGGCGTTGTCATAGGATTAATTCTGATAAATACTACAGTAATTCTCCTCTTGTTTGGGATTAACTATTTTATTGAACCTAGGGAAGACACAATTTTAGAATTCTTCTCGTGGATTTTGGTAATGCTTGTGATTTTGTTTTCAACGGTAGTTATTTTATTAAATTCTAAATTGAATAGAACCTTACAAAATCGGACTTTACAGTTAGAAGAAGCATCAAAAGAATTGATAAAAAATGAAAGATTCTCTGCCATCGGTGAAATAGCATCAAGGATATCACATGATATTAGGAATCCACTTTCAAACATTCTAATGTCAATCGAATTAATAAAAAGTAGTCCTCCAGATACAAAATTAGATGACAGAGTAATAGCAGAAAAGATAGACATGATTTCTAAAAACATTGAAAGAATTTCGCATCAAGTAAATGATGTTTTAGGGTTTGTAAAAAATAGAACACTAAAAAAAGTGAAATTTAGCTTAAACAAATGTATTCAAGAAACTTTAGAAGCAAGAGCCATCCCAAAAAATATCAACATAAAAATTCCTGAAAATGATCTCAAAGTCAATGCAGATCCCTTCCAAATGCAAATTGTGTTTAATAATTTAATTATAAACGCCATACAAGCTATTGGAAAAAATAAAGGAAAGATCATTTTTAGATTTTCGGAAGATAAATCATATACCAAGATAGAAGTAGAGAATGATGGACCAAAAATACCAGAAGAGATTTTACCTCATGTTTTTGATTCTCTGGTCACAACAAAACAAGTTGGGACAGGTTTGGGATTGGTAAGTTGCAAGACAATAATTGAAAACCATGGAGGAAATATTTCTGCAAAAAACAATCCCACCAAATTTGTTATAACCTTACCAAAAAATCATACCTAATTTCTAAAATAATCGAAAAAATACGATTCTCATATTTTACTCTATAAATAAGATAGAAAAGGAATAAATCGAAAAAATGTCTATGAATCTTGTGACAAAATCCGTAATTGTTGTAGATGATGATGAGGACACTGTAAGATTGTTTAGCGAGTTTTTAGAAGAAAACAAAATTCAAGTTATCGGAAAGGGTTATGATGGAAAAATGGCAGTAAGTCTATATCAAGAAAACAAACCTGATTGTGTCTTAATAGACATAATGATGCCTAATGGCAGTGGATTTTATGCTATAAAAAAAATTAAAGAAATGGATCCCAAGGCAAAAATAATCGCCGTAACTGGAGACGGCAGATATACTACAGAGCAAAGATTGGAAAAATTGGAGATTCCCGTAATTTACAAGCCTTTCAAAATGGACGAAGTCATAGAAAAAATTCAAAAATAATTTTTCCCATATTTGGGAAACTGAATAAAATCTTAAATTAAGAAATGTTAAACTCATAATATGAGCAAAAGAGTAACTATAATGCTGGATAGTGATTTAGACAAAAAAATGCGTCAACTTCAAGCAAAAATGATTCAAAACACGACCAGTTCGGTTAGTTTTTCAATGGTTTTGAATCAAGTATTACGCGAAAGCTTAAAAAAATAATTTTTTGAAAATTTTATTTTTTACTAAATATCTATTGAAAAGATTTTACTGAACCTAAATTTTATATACACTTCAGAAATCGCAGCTATATGAACGATAGAAAAGTAGTAACCACAGTTTTTGTTCTAATAACCCTAGCTATTAGCATTCAATTAATTTTATAAAACTCTCATAGACCTTCAAAATTGTTCATGTTTATTTCCAACTTTAACAATTGTGTTTTATTTAAAATACAATAAACGAGATTAAACATTTATGGTATTAAGCGACAGAAAATTAGTTGCAATTGCCATCATAGTTGGAATTGTAGGCTTGGCTGTATTTATTGGATTTATTGGACAGGGAAATGTTCGTCATGTAGAGATATTTTGGACGGAAAAGGTTGAACAAACCGTTGTTTTTGAAGACCTAGATGGGAAAGTACATCTACGCGGGGTTTTAGGAATCAAAGAAGTAAACCCTCATTTAATCAGCAGAACAGGGTTTGCTTACGTTCTAACTGTTATCAATAATGGAGACAAACACCACAGACTTTTCATTGATGGTATGGAAGTCCAAACAGATTTGTTAGAACCAGGTCAACAAGACATTATCACGATTTATCCCACAGAAGAAGGGCTTTACAAATACTACGACAAACGGGAAAGTTTGAATCACTTAGGATTCTTGGAGATTAGAACCGTTGTTCCAAGTGATGAATTTACCGGATTTTTGAAAGACATGATATAACCTAGATATTTAATTAAAAATAAGAAAAAATAAATCAATTTAAGAAATTAATGATAAAATCTTAAATTAATAAAACTTCTTTATGCTGTTTTTTTGACTTTTTGTGCGGCTGGTCCTTTTCTACCTTCACCAATTTCGAATTCGACTTTATCGCCTTCGTTGATGAATCCTTCTACGTCTGTTTTGTGGACGAAGAGATCATCACCTGATTCTCGTTCGATAAAACCAAAGCCTTTAGTTCGGTTGAACCATTTTACTGTGCCTTGTTCCATTGTTTTGGCTCATAGGCTTCTGTATATTAACATAGTTTCCCAAAGAAAATTGGTCCAAATGTCTTAAATTTTAATGATTTTTTCAAAGATCTGATCTTAGAAATCTTTTGGAATATGGTCATTTTGTTTTAGCCAATCTACTTGGGGCAAAGTGAATCTCCAAACTATATCACCCATTTCAGAATTTTTAAAATCCCATGGGGCAATAATTACAATATCGTTATCTCTAATCCATACTCGTCTCTTGAGTTTCCCCCTTATCCTTCCTCTTCGAGTTATACCATCAGTACATTTTACCATAACGTTTTCGCCTCCAAGCATTTTTAGGACCCTTCCAAATAACTCTCCTTCTTCAGGAATTCGGATTTCTTTTAACTCACTCTCATTTTTTACCTGACGCTTTCCCATACCTTACCTCGCTTCTTTAACCATATAACTGTGGGGTTTTTGAAAAATTTGAAAAAATATCAATAAAAAAATAATATAATCAATTTTATGGCAAGTCCTGGTATATTGTTCATGGAATTTAGGTGCGTTCAAGATTGTTCACAGTGTTGTATTGAAAGAGAATATTATCCAAATACAAAATTTGGAAAAATCGGGGTTTTGATTCTACCACAAGAAAAAGAAAAAATTGAGAAATTAGCCAAACAAAATCAAATTTCAGTTTCTATTGTACCACGGATCGGAATTTCCAAGGAAAAAAATTTTGATGCCATCAAAGTTTTAGCATATCAAATGATGGGAATTGAAAAAAATGGAAATACATGCCCCTTTCTTGATACGGATAGTGGTAAAAAATCCCCACACGGTGGATTTCCTTGTAAAATTTATTGTGATAGACCACTTGCATGTAAGTCATATCCTCTTGTAGAATCCAATCCGATAACTCTTGATCAAAAATGTAAATTTTGTAAAGAAGGTAATACTGCAAATGAAAACTTGAACGCCGAAATTGAATCACTATTAAAAATCAAAAATCACATGAGTACGGATGCACCTTTTCTTTGGAGGTATGCTACAGGGATTGGGGAGGAAAAGGACAAATCGAAAATTAAGAAGGGTTGGATTTTAGAAGAATGAAATTGATTATGGGTTGATGACTGCACGACCAATTATTTTACGTGCCTTGAGATCTTCTAAGGCAGTATTTGCCTCATCTAAAGGATATCTTTTCGAAATAACAGGTTTGATTACACCTTTTCTTGCCAACTCAATTAACTCTACCATATCATTATAGTTGCCGGTGTACGCTCCTTGAATTGTAATTGACTTGAGTGGAATAGTAACAAGGGAGATTTCCAAAGAACCTCCAAAAAGTCCCACAAGAACTAAATTTCCTCTTTTTCGTAACACGGCAAGGGCGGTTTTGACTGTTTGAGGTGCATTTACAAAATCGATAACACTGTCAGGGCCTTTTCCATTTGCAATTGAAATTATCTTCTCTGTTGGACTTCCACCTCCTGAGGAAATTGAACCGGTGACATTTGTGTTTACGACAAAGTCTGCGCCCATTTTCTTAGCAGTATCAAATTTCTTATCATCGTTGTCAATGCAAATAATTTTTGCGGTGGATATTTCTTTTGCAATTTGAATTGCCATCAATCCTAAACCACCAGCCCCAATTATCAATAAATATTCTGGTGAATTTGCAATGGCTTTTTTTACAGCATTATAGGCAGTAAGTCCAGAACAAGCTAATGAAGTTGCAGAGTCAATGTCTACTCCATCAAGTTTTGCCAAATACTTTGCATTTGGGATTAGTGTGTAATCAGAATAACCACCATCTTGGAATATACCCATTGATTTTGGCGCATCACATAGATTCTCATTTTCTACTTTACATGCAGGGCATTCACCACATCCAATCCAAGGAAAAACTAACACTTCATCTCCTTTGGAGATTCCAGAAACATTTTCACCAATTTCTTCAACAATTCCGGCTATTTCATGGCCTGGAGTAACAGGATATTTTACTCCTCTATCTGTTACTTTCATAAATTGCCCATCTCCCAAATCATATCCGCCTTCCCAAAGATGTAAATCACTATGGCAAACACCTACAGATTTTACCTTGATTAGTGCCTGGTTACCAGTTGGTTTTGGTGGGTCTGATTCAACAATAGAAAGGGGTTCACTTGGTCCGGTTATTTTGGCGGATTTCATAAATTGATTTTTCAATATGACAATATAAGAGTTGACTGCAAATGAGAAAAAAATAGAGCGCCTAGGTATTATGGAATAAAAAGACAGTTTCTAGGTGAGCGAAGAAGGATTACCGAATAGTA
>JAWWBZ010000003.1:0-40530 GCA_033720715.1 Nitrosopumilaceae archaeon
ATTTTTCCTAATAATTTTCCTTCCCACACCAGAAGGGATGCCAGAACTTGCAAAGGGAGTTTTTGCAATTTCAGTATGGATGATTGTTTGGTGGATTACAGAAGCAATTCCCGTCTATGCAACTGCTTTGCTTCCTTTGGGGCTAATGCCGGTCCTGGGAATTCTATCAGTAAAAGAGGTTGCTTCTGAATACATGCATCCAATAATTGTTCTTCTTTTGGGAATGTTTATGATAGCTTTGGCAATTGAAAAATCTGGGTTACACAAAAAAATTGCTTATGAATTGATTTCGATTTTTGGATATTCACCAAAAAGAATAGTCTGGGGATTTATGATTACAACAGCTTTACTATCAACTGTTATAATGAGTACAACTGTTGTTCTGATTTTGTTGCCGGTGGGAGCAGTAATTTTAACTGCTCTTTCCAAATCACCGACAATAAACAATACAAAATTTAAGATAGTTTTCATGTTATCAATAGCCTATTCTTCATCCATTGGAAGCGTTGCAACACTTATTGGAGCGCCACCAAACTTGCTCTTGGCTGGAACGGTTATGGAAATGTTTGGTCATAGGATAACATTTGCTGAATGGTCTATGATTGGGTTACCTCTATCAGGAATCATGTTGCTAATATGTGGATTATATCTTACTAGCAAAATCCAAAAAAATTCTATAGAAAGCAATAATGAAATCAGGCAGACCTTGGTATATGAAAAATCTCAGTTAGAAAAAATAACAAATGAACAAAAAACTGTTTTTGGAGTTTTAATCGGAGTTTTGACTTTAATGTTTACTACCCCTTTATGGCAACCAGAAGGATCATTTATCACAAATTCCGTAATTGCCATCTTGGGAGGAATTTCATTATTTGTTCTTCCAAAAACCCGGTCTGAAAGTTTGATGAATTGGGCAGGAATTGAAAGGCTTCCTTATGGGTTGTTGTTTCTTCTAGGAGGAGGTTTTGCCCTTTCCCTGGCTTTTATTAACACTGGGCTTGCCGAATGGATTGCAACCTCGTTTTCGTTTGTTAGAGATTATTCCTTTGAACTAATTGTAGTTGTACTAGTCACCATGATTATGCTTCTTACCAATGTTAAATCTAATACGGCAACTGCAGCAATATTCATTCCAATTGTTGGTACAATGGCCCTGATAAATGGCTGGAATCCATTACCAATTTTGTATGCCATTACTATTGCAACATCCTTTGCGTTTTTGTTGCCAATGGGTACCCCTCCAAATGCCCTCATCTACGAGAAGGCACAAATCTCCATTAAAGAGATGCTAAAACATGGAATAATACTAAACCTAATTGCCATTGCGTTAATTTCGATTTTCACTATTTTCATTTCCGCAAGGTTACTAATCTAGATTAAAATACAGACAGCTCTGTCAACTTTTTGTGTTTATTTAATAATTCAAGGTATTTAGGAACTCTCAACATCAATTAGGTATACTGGGCAAGTTACATGTTCTACAATTTTTCGCGAAACGCTTCCAAGGCTAAGAAGTTTTCTCAATCCTTTTAGTTTTCTACGTTTTGACATTACTATTAGATCAATTTTGTCATTCATAACAACTCGCAAAATTTCTTCGGCTGCATCTCCAATCAATACTAGTTTGTCAGCATTTATTCCGTTTTCCTTGCAAATTGCAATCTGTTGTTCAAGTTTTTCTTCCATTGAGGATTTTAAGGATTCAGATACCCCATCTATATCTTGAATTAACTTTTTGCGTTCAGTTTCTGATAATGCAAACGTAGGAGGAATTTGCAGCGACTCTACAACATGTAACAGGATTATCTTAGCAGAATCTACTTTTGCAAGGTGAATTGCATGCCTTACTGCGTTATCCCCTGCAGATGTTCCCCCATGAGGAACAAGAATTTTTTTGTACAACTAGATCACCGTAAATTGATGACTATATAACGACATATTGAATTTATCGAATTTGCAAACAACGTTCCGATTTGATAACATAATCAGAGGGAGTGTGTTAGGAATTGAGAAACTGGTCGTTTTCTTTTTGGGTAAAACAACATGAAAAGCAGACTCTCTGAACTAATTGAGAACCGGAATTGTAGTGAATTTTTTCAGCCATAAAACTCCCACATTTAGGACAATACTGTGTAGCCATAAGTTTAAGATCCTCCTTTTTGCCGTGAATTTGACGTCTGGACAGCACTGACTGTATAAAGAATTTTGTCACCCTCAGGTAATGGGTTTGCACACTGTCCACAAAGTGGACGAATGATTAATGCATCATATTCTACCTCACCAATGGATTTTCCACATTGGATACAAGAGACATTTTTTGTGTCGTAAATGTTCAATTTTTCATCAGTTCTAATCCCATTTTTGGATTAATTAACAGACATGATTTTGAATAAAGGAAGTTCTTGGTTAACCAGTTGATTTCGTTTAATTTGAGATCATTTGATATGTCATTTAAGTAGTAAATTAGACATTTGAGGTTGGAGGAAAACTCGAAACAAAAAAATCAAAAACAGGGAAATGACAGATTTTTCAAGGAAACTAGTAAAATCTTGTTTTTTAGTTTGCCTGTTTTAACTAATAAATTTGTTAAAGGAGGTGAGGTGAATTTGACACTAAAACAAATAATTAAGAAAGTTGAAAACAAAGTTCCCCACAATATTTCGGAATTAAAATCAAAGGTATTAAATCCAATATTTGATGCATTGAAATCTGTTAATTTCATAATTGGAATAATAGCAGTAGTTATCTTATTGTTAGCTCTACTTGTTCAGTCTTCTTATGATCAGATGGTAAAGGAAGCTCTTTAATCCAACATAGATTCCAGATTTGACCTAATTACTAGTTCAAAATACTTTGAGAATAGAACCCTTTAGGATTATTCAATTTATTTATATCCTAAATCTATTTTTTCTTTTTAAAATATAAACCCAGAGAAGGTGTAGTTATTGCCATCGTAATTGGAACCAAAGGATATCCTACAAATACAAAAACCTACATTAAGAGAATTAATTTAAAAAATAAGAAAGAATACCTTGGAGATAATTTTTAATTTTTTACTTGTGGGAGTTGGAATGGCCATGTTATACTTTGGTGCTGAATTGTTGGTAAAAGGTTCAATTAATGTTTCAAAAAGGCTTGGAGTGAGCCAGCTAGTAATTGGTTTAACAGTTGTAGCATTTGGAACATCAACTCCAGAACTTGCAGTAAGTATTTCTTCTGCGATGCAAGGGTTGTCAGATGTTGCAGTAGGAAATGTGGTTGGAAGTAATATCGTCAATATCGGAGCAATCTTGGGAATATCTGCAATTATTAGCCCAATTGCTGTGTCAAAATCTGCAATAAGAAAAGAAGTGCCTATAATGATTGGAATTTCTGTTCTTTTACTGGCAATTATTCTTGATGGCAAAATAGATTTTGTTGATGGTATGTTGCTTGTTATTGGAATAATTGTTTTTACATGGTACAGTTATCGTGGCTCAAAAAAGGATAAAGAAGAAGGATTTTTACTTGCCTCGCAAATAATACATAAAAATATTTTTTTAAAATCGATTTTTTTCATAATAATTGGGTTGGCCTTGTTAATTGGTGGATCCTTTCTTACAGTTGATAACGCAGTACTTCTATCAACTAGTTTTGGAATATCTGAGTTGTTTATTGGATTGACAGTTGTTGCAATAGGTACTTCTCTCCCAGAATTAATAACATCTGTAGTTGCAGCACGAAGAGGTCATGCTGATCTAAGTGTGGGCAACATTATAGGTAGCAATATCTTCAACATTCTGGCAATATTAGGAATCTCATCTTTAATCTCAGGGATTGCAACAAGTGAAAAGGTTCTTTTAGATATTGGAATAATGTTGGCTTTTTCTTTGGTGTTAATTCCAATAATGAGAAGCGGGTTTGTCATTTCCAGAAAAGAAGGATTACTTCTTGTTTTGGGGTATATTCTGTATGTGATATTTTTGTTATACAGACAATAATTGGTATAGATATACAAAAAATAGAGGTTTTCTACCTGCCAAAATTTTGTGTTTATTGGAGAGAGCAAGATATCTACAATGCTTTTGTTTAGATTTGCAAAACCACTTGAATTTTCATTACCAAAAGTATTATCAGAAACAATAAAGCAGAATTTTCTTAAAGATAGGGATTTTTGTTCTAGTTGATTATTCCCAAAAAATACCAGAAATGAAATTCAAAACTAATTTAAAAAATTAGATGGTAGCAAGGAAAATTGGTTGGGAAACCCCACCCTTATCAGAAACATACAATTCACGGTTGGAATCCAGGTTTACTGGAATCTCAAAACCAATATTGGTTTCAATTTTAAAACCAGGAGGGATTCGTATACTGAAAATATTTTCATTGTCTTCATTGGTCACATCAAAGGTTTTTGGAGTGTAAATTCTATTATTTTCATCTCTTAAAGACCAATTCTTTCCATAAACAACAATCTCTTGTTTTCCAAAGTTTTCTATTTGCAATTTTGTTATTAGAAAAATTCCACCTTCAAGAGGTTTTTCACCTCTTATTCCAAAATCTGTTTGTTTAACTTCAAGTAAGGTGTATTGTATTTCATTTGTAAGAAGAGTTTTTGGAAGGGGATCAATTGGTTCTGGTGATGATTCCTCTTTTTGGTTTGAAGGGAAATCAAGGTTCTCCAAACCTATTGAATCCAAAAGATAATTAGAATAATAGGTGCCTAATGAGCCTATCACAATGCCAAATAATACTGCTGCTACAATGAATTTTTTAGCCAAGTACTAGCAATAGGTTAAAGAGTAATTGTTAAAGTTTTCAAAAATCAAACAAGTTAAAATATACACGGCGTATCTATGAGGTACTAAATTGGAATCTAATAACAAAGGGATAAACCAAAATCATGAAAAAAATTCTAAAAACAATTTAGAGGAAAAAAAGAGATTTGAGAAAAATACACATGACTCATTTCTAAAAATAAAAGAAAAGGCAGACAAGGGAGTTAAAGAATCACTTGATTTTGCAATTCATGCATCACAAAAAATCGATAAGAACCTAAAGGAGACCATACACAAAACCAAAGAAAGTTCCTTTTTCAAAGAAGTCCAAGAAAAAACTCATCGGCTAAAAAATATGGATCAAGAGGAAAAAGAAAAACACAAGCAAAAAACTGTCAAAATTTTAATTAAAATCAGAGATATTATTTTTGAATTATTTGAAAAATTTGTAGGTAGAATAAGAGTTGGGACTCAGTATGGAAAGTCAAGTATTGATTTACTAAGTGATCTTGCCAAATTAAAAGAATTAGGAATAATAACTGAAGAAGAGTTTGAAGAAAAGAAAAAACAGATTTTAGATAGAATTTAGCATAAAATTGGTTTTAATATTTTTCCCTTAAATTTTCATTCTAATAAATGAGTACCCCAAAATAAATCCCGAAATCATTGCAGTTATTTGTCCTGAGCCAACCGTCTGATTGACGTTGATGGGTTGGTTTGACAAACTCAGAAAAATCATTTGAATCTGTAATTGAGGTATCACAAAAAACCAAATAATTGCAGGTATTGTGGTAATAAGACAAGAAACTAAAACAAGTTTATTTTTTTGTAGAACAGAAGTACCTATCAAAAAAAACAAGGCAAATATCCAACCTACAAGCAAAATCACATAAACCAAAGTCGAATAAATATCAACTTGTACTCTTTGCTCGCTCGTAAAATATATCATCAAGTCTAAAATAGAAATTTTTAGATTCCCGATTGGAAAGTTGACAACAAACCAGGGCAGGATTCCACTGATACCAAAAATTATTGTGCTTGCCCACAAAAGTTTTTGATTAATTGATGTTCCTGAAATTTTATTCCTTCCTTTCATTTTTAGGATATTATTGCAATTTCATATAAAATTGATTATTTGATGTCTCATTAGGAAATATCCTCTGAAACAGAGAATTTACAGATAGTTTATACCCATATGATAGTAAGATAAGAGATGGAAAAAGAAATAGATTCAAAAAAAATTATTGTCTTAAAACCCTTACATTCAAAAGAAGAAGTTTCAGCGATTGCAAATAAGAAAAAAACTGGATTGTTTGGTAATGTATTTTCTCGTCCAAAAGAAGACGAAGTAGAGGTAACTAACATAGAGTTATTTTATGAAACATACTGGCTACTAGGGGGACATTATCACGGCGATTATTTTCGAAAAAATGTTTATGATGTAAATACGGATTACAATGTTACTGAGGTAATAATTGGAAAAGGAACTTTTCCTGTAACTTCAAAATCAGGAACTTGGGATAAATTCAAAAAAAGTATCAAGGTAGGTGAAAAAGAAAACAAATTGAAGATCCCAGTTGAAGAACATGTTTTGTTAGATGTTGAAGAAGAAATTGCATTAAATGCCGCAGGAAAAGAGATTGAATTCAAATACAAGATAAAACCTGAAAATCTAGAAAATTTTCCTGAAGACATATTAAAACAAAACGAGTCCAATATTAGGAAATCCACGATTAATGAAGAAGAAGCAATAACAAACCTGGTAGAGATTCTAAAGCAAGAAAAAGACGAAGATGTAAGGATGATTAAAGAAAAAATTAGCATTAATAAGCTACAAGAGGTATTCATTCCAATTTTTGAGGCACGGTGCTTGGATTCAAATAACAAAGTTGCTGTACTGCGAATTGACCCGTATGATCTTAAGGTTCTTTAATTTTGAGTTATTATGGGAATAATGTTTTTTGGAGACGCAAAAGTAAATTTTTAATTAAAATACGAAATTGAATAAAAAATTCAAAACGGGTAACCGCAAAAAATTCAGATGGATACTTTATCTGGGAATAGGAATTGTTATTTTGGTTTTTATTTTGGCAGATATGTAAATTGTAATTTAGATATTTTCAAGGAGTTCTTTCTTTTTTTGAGAAAATTCCTTTTCTGTGAGAACACCAGAATCCTTCATTTTTGCTAATTTTTCAATTAATTCTAAGGTGTTCATCTTATTGGCACCGGCCTTTTTTGCAGAAGTTACACCCTTTTCAATTCCTTCTTTACTCTTATCAATTCCTTCTTTTCCTTTTTGGGCAATTTGTTTGCCTAATTTCCCTCCTTCTTCCTTGGCTACTTTTCCTATTGAAGAACCAATTTCTTTTGCTTCATTTGTCTTGTCCCTTAGCTTGTCAAAAAAATCTCCTTTTTTCTTACGTTTTCTTTGGCTTGCCAATAAGGATGGTTTATTTTCAATTGGATAAAGTCTTTCCGGTTTTTTGACCCAAATTTTGAACTCTAATGAAGTTTTAGCTCGTTTCATTATGAGTTAGGAAAAATCTTTTATGGTTGATAGTTAAACTTGTAACTGGTGCAAATCAAAAAAACCACTATATCAATAATCTCTGCTCTTACAGTGATTTTGATTTTTAGTCTCCCAAATGCTTATTCAGAAAGTGTTACTGTTAGTCTTCCTCAGGGAACTTCAGTTCCCGGCTGCGAGACGACAAACGAATGTTTCATTCCAGAAAGAGTACTTCTTGAACTTGGAGACACTGTAATTTGGTCAAATGATGACTCTGCAGCTCACACCGTTACTGCAGGAAGCGCTTCTTCTGGTCCATCAGGAGTATTTGACAGTAGTTTGTTTATGGCAGGAACAACGTTTTCTTATACTTTTGAGGAGAAAGGTGAATTTCCTTACTTTTGCATGGTTCATCCTTGGATGGAAGGAATTGTCTTGGTAGGAGAAACAATGGCCAAACAACCAGGAACAAACCCTGGACCTGAAATGAACGAAAAAGAAATGATTACACTGGATTATCAAATTACAGGTGGAAAAGTGATTCACATCACCCCAGATATTGATGCAAATTCTCTTATTATCGGATTGGAAACTACTAGTTCAGGAAAATTTACTGCAACCCTTCCAAGAGATATTATTGATGCAAAAATTGGAAATGAGGATGACGATTTCTTTATACTAATTGATGGAGAAGAAGTAGTTTTTGAGGAAAGAAAGACTTCCACTGATAGAACTGTAGAAATTTTGTTTCCTTTAGGTACTGAAGAAATAGAAATTATTGGAACACATGTGGTTCCAGAATTTGGTGCCGTTGCCGGAGTTATATTAGCAATAGCTATAACCTCCATCATTGTTATTTCATCAAAATCTAAACAGACAATTTTTCCAAAGATTTAGGAAACTGGAATAAACAAAATAATCAACATTGAAGTTATTCGGAAATCCCATTATGATAATTAATAAAAATGGCCTCCTTCTGATTTCAAGAAAAAGGATTCTAGAATATTCTAAATTTTGAACAATTTTTGGGCATTTTTGAACATAAAGCCATCACGGAACTCTTTTTTGATTTTTAGTTTTGCCACAAAATTCAAGTAGGAATCCATTGTGCTGATTGGCCAATCGGTTCCATATAACAAGTATCTTGGATCTCCAGCATAATTGATCAACTCTGCTACTTTTTCTTTAATCATTTTTTCAAAAAAGTGGTCAAAGGACCCAATCACCAAACCCGAAACGTCAGCATAAACATTCTTGTTTTTGTAAAGAACTTCTTGAGCATCTTGAATCCAAGGATTTCCCAAATGACACATTACAATTTTTAATTCAGGGTTGTCCACTGCTACCTCATCAAGATTCAAGGGTCTTGCAAATCGTAATTTTCCTTTCTCAGAATAAGTGTCACCTGTATGAAACATTACTGGAATGTCAAATTCAATGCAGGTGTCATAGACTTTTTGATACCGTGCATCATATGGATAATAGTGTTCATATCCAGAGTAAATTTTCATGGCTTTTATTTTTCCATCTTTTATCCAATTTCTATAAAGTTTCAAATCCTCATCAGTGTGGTTATCTATTGTAAAACCTGCAGCTACTGCTAGGTTATCATATTTTTGAATGGCATCAATAATTTGTTTTGTAGAGGGTCTTTCAGAATTAACCTTGTATGAGGATAAAATTATTGCATAATCAACATTATTGCTAATCATTTCTGTTTGAAGGTGTTTAAGTCGATCTTCTAGCAGTGGTACATTCTGCATTAGCTCGTATTGGTTCACATGAACATGGCAATCAATTATCATTCTCTACAAAGTCCGGATTTTTCCACTCAATAAACGTTGCATAGTTTAATGAACGAGGATCCTTCAAATAATTAGGCATGATTTTAATAAACTTAAATCCATTTCGTAATTGAAATGCTAAAACTGGTTCTTTTATCTCGTGGCGTTTTACTTTTTTCACGTATTCTAAAGGACTAAGCTCGTTTGCATACTCGCAATAATTGAAAATTCTTCCCCCTGCAATTATCCGTTTTAAGTTAAGTTTTTTGGCAAGATTTTTTCTCGCATCATAAAGCTTTGTTGCAATTCCTAATCTCCTATGATCTGGATGGGTGGATACATCAGCCCCATATAACGAGTCTCCCTTTGGGTCATGTCCCTTAAAAAAACTATCTCCGCAAACTTCTTTCCATGTATGTTCCTTGTAATCTGGTACCAGTTTCACAATTAGACTGCTACAGGAACCAACAATCTTTTGATGGTATTCAGCGACAAATTGACCTTCAGGGAATACACGCAGATGGGCTTCAAGTTGATTAGCCTTCCAGTATACTCCTTCTGACGCCATATGTGGAAAAGCTGCTTTTTGTAATTCAACTACTTTAGGGATGTCCTCTTTTTTCATTTGTCTAATAGTTACGCGATCATGAGTCATTTCATTTGGATAAATTTAATTTTCTTCGTTTAAATTTGAAATGGACAATAATATCTTTTGAAAAAATAGATTTTATTCCATGATTAGAGTCTAAACCTATGAGATTTTGTTGGTAAAGTTCCTTTTGATTTATGAAATAGTTCATGGAGTTTCCTATTAATATCAATTTGGTTGAATAATTTTACCTTTGAATACGGACGCAAAGAATTCGCATTGATACGAACAATATTGGTTTACAATTGAATGGAATCCCTTTCCACATTCGGGACATGTTTTTGATTTAAGCAAGTTTATTAAAAAATTAAATTTCAAATATTTAAACTACCAATAAGATGTGCTCATCTCTTTTGAAATCAATTTATTTTTCAATATAACAAGATTGGTGAATATTTTGTTTGGCGTAATTACTACATTGCGGATGATTTCATTCAATGTTAAATCAATTGATAATCTCTTTAAATAGAAATAAGTAAAGTATGGATTCTATGACCACATTAAAATTAGTTAATGAAGAAAAATTTCTAAACAGTATCCTACATGTTTCGGCGAACATTAGGTATGTGATGATTTATGATCTGAATGGAAATAAAATTTTACACAGAAAAATGGATGGGGTTACAGATCTCCTAACTGAAAAAGAAAACAAAATTGCTTTGCAACACACAGTTGATTCCTGGAATTTTAGAAATAGCATCTCAGAAAAAATTGGGAATGCTCATTATACATTGCAGGTATTTGATAATCTGATAAGGGCAATTTTTCCATTTGAGGATAAAATGCTCCTAATAGTTACCTTAGATAACAAAGGAAAGCCAAATGACATTATAGAACGCATTGAAACCATACTTTCTGGAAAACCTAAACAAAAGTAAGGAAAATACAAAAGATTCAGATTTGCTACTAAAAATGAAGATTAGCAAGACATTATTTTTCCAGCCCGAATTTACATGTGGTCAAAATATTCTTATGAATGATGACTGGAAATAATACTGATTTTGGAGAAAATAACACCAAACAGGAGGTCGATTGATTGAAGGCCTCAGACTTGTTTGTAAAATGCCTTGAAATTGAAGGTGTTGAATATATTTTTGGAATTCCTGGCGAGGAAAATGCTGATTTTATGATGTCCTTAGCTGATTCTAAAATCAAATTCATTTTAACAAGGCATGAGCAAGGGGCTGCGTTTATGGCAGATGTTTATGGAAGGCTGACTGGAAAGGTCGGAGTTTGTTTAGCTACATTGGGTCCTGGGGCAACCAACCTTACTACTGGTGTAGCAAATGCAAACATGGATAGGTCAAGATTATTAGCAATCACTGGACAAACAGACTCTCATCTATTACACAAAGAGTCTCATCAGAACATGGATGTAATTACAATGTTTAAACCCATCACCAAATGGAATTGGTCGATTCGAAACCCCCAAAATATTCCAGAAATTGTTAGAAGGGCTTTTAAGATTGCTTTGGAAGAAAAACCAGGAGCTACACATATCGAGCTACCACAAGATATTGCAAAAAAAGAATCTGAGATTCCCCCAATTATTCCGCAACCAACATTTAGATCAGAACCAAATGAACAGTTGATAAAACAGGCAGCTCAAATTATTCTTGAAGCCAAAAATCCAATAATTTTAATCGGAAATGGGTGTGTTCGAGAAAACGCAAGTCAACAAATCAGAAAATTTGTGGAAAAAACAGGTATCATTGCAATGAATACCTTCATGGGAAAAGGAGTAATATCCGACAAGTCTCCTCTTCATTTACACACAATTGGGATAAAAGATGCTGATCATGCACTGTTGGCAATGAAATCTGCTGATGTGGTAATTGCGATTGGAGTTGATTTGGTAGAGTATTCACCAAAAAACTGGAACCAAAATTTGGACAAGAAAATAATTCATATTGATTTTACTCCTTCTGAAGTTTATACGTATTATCGACCTACAATTGAGATAGTTTCAGACATTGAATTTGCAGCTGATGCCATTTTAGATGAATTAGAATATCAAAAAAGAATGAATCCCAACCTTGAAACATATCCGAGAACAAAAACATCTGAAATTTTGAAAAAAATAATGAGAGAAGTAGATGAAAGGCGAGACTTTTTTGATAATGATTTTTCTTTTCCTATAAAACCAGAGAAATTGGTCAATGATGTCAGGAAGGCATTAGATGAAAACGATATTTTGTTATCAGATGTGGGGGCTCACAAGCTATGGATATCAAAAATTTACAAAACCTATCAACCAAATACCTGTATAATCCCAAACGGGTTTTGTTCGATGGGTTTTGCTTTCCCAGGAGCCATTGCAGCAAAAATCGTTTATCCGGATAGAAACGTGGTTGCAATGTGTGGTGATGCAGGATTTTTGATGAATATCCAGGAACTTGAAACTGCGGTTCGCTTGAAATTATCAATTATTACAATTGTTTGGTGTGATAGAGATTTGGGAATGATTTCAATGAAACAAAAAAATGAATTTGGGAAAAGCGTATTTACTAAATTTACCAATCCAGAATTTATCAAATTAGCAGAGAGTTTTGGTGCAGTTGGATTTATTGTGAAATCAACTAAGAACTTTGCAGAGACTTTAGAAGAGGCCAAAAAAATAAAAGATAAACCCGTAATCATTGCAATTGATGTAGATTACTCTAGGAATGGCGTTCTCCTAAATGACAATGATCCTAATTATTTGACAGCTTTTGATAAAAACAAAAAATCACCCTGAAAATTTGAAAAAAACCAAATTGATACAAATTTTGTAGGTTTAAAGGATTAGTTTTTCAATTTTCTAGAATCCTTTAAATCAAAAAATAACTTTTCTGCTTTAGAGGGTACTAAGTGGCGGGAACTGGAGTAACCGAATTTTTGGCCCTTCTGGCTGTATTGCTTGGAGGGGGAATGATTGGCGCTGGGATAATGAAGAAAATAAAGTTCCCAACAATAATCGGTTTTATTCTAATTGGAATGGTTGCTGGGCCATATGGTCTTGGAATAGTTGAAGATGTTGAACTAATTAATCTCCTTGCAGAACTGGGTGTTGTAATTTTATTATTTGTTGTAGGTTTGGAGTTTAGCCTTCAAAAGTTACGAAGAGCTGGAATCAAAGCCATCATAGTAGGATTATCAGAATTATCAATAATGTTTTTTTTGGCATACATTGGAGCATTCTCGTTTGGTTGGTCTCATATAGAATCACTTTATCTTGCAGGTATTTTGTCAATTAGTAGCACTGCAATTTCCTTAAGATTGATGAGAGACCTCAAGCTTGTAAAAACAAAAGAATTCAATACCGTAATTACAATTTTAATTGTTGAAGACCTCGCAGCTGTCTTACTACTTGTAATTCTAGGAAATGCTTCAGCTGGACAAGATATTGCTATTTCTGATGTCGGAATATTGATACTTCAAAGTTTAACCTTCTTTGTGATTGCAATAGCTGCAGGAATAAAACTTGTACCAAAATTACTAGACAAGATACATGGACTAGACATTCCAGAAGGCCCCTTTATCACCGCTTTAGCTCTCGGGTTTGGTCTTGCAGTATTAGCCCATTTTCTTGGTCAAAGCTCAGCTATTGGCGCATTTATCATGGGAATGATTATTGCATCCTCAAAACATTCTGAACCAATTATTCAAAAAGTTCTTCCGCTACGAGATTTTTTTGGAGTGATATTTTTTGTGTCAATTGGAATGCTAGTAGACATTATGGCTATCCCAGGTGTTGCCCTAATATCGATTCCAATAATTATCCTTGCTGTTGTTGGAAAATTTGTCGGAAACTTTTTTGGTTCTACTATGGGAGGACATGACCTTGTAGGAGCATCAACTGTAGGCTCTGTAATGGTTCCAAGAGGAGAATTCTCATTTATAATGGCAAAACAGGCAGTAGATAGCAAGGCCGTTAGTGATGCCTTGTATCCCGTTACAATGTTGGTAACATTGGCAACAATGCTTTGTATGCCATTATTACTAAAAATATTACCGACCTTGGCAGATAAAAAAAGTCATGTTCCTTTAAAATTTTTTAAACCTATTCACATAGTAGGGAAATTTTTTAACCAGTTATTGGAATCTTCAGAGGATCAGACTCAATTTAATCAAGTTTTAAAAAAACATGGTCCAAGATTATTTGTAAATATTGTAATAGTTATTGCAATTTTGGCGGTAATTGATTATTTCAACCAAAATATTATTGAATATATAGAAAATTTTGAGATACCTTTCTTTATTGAACCTGCGCACCTATTAACAATAATAACAATCATCTTGATTGCCTATCCAATAATTTCAATTATTGGAAAAATTGAGAAAGTGGTTACCAATTTGTCCGATTTAATTTCTACAAAGTTGATTCCAGGAGATACGAGTGAGTTAGAAACAAAACCCCTACACAGACTAATAAGAAATATTTTGTTTATTGGGGTGGTTCTTTTCCTTATTGCTACAGTACAGCCATACATTACCGAAATCTCTGGAATTGAGATTTTCTCGTTGATTATTTCAGTTATTGGATTTGCGATAGCAATTATTTTGATTACAGACACTGTTTTTGTTTTTCATAAATTGTCTCGCAGTCACATCATGGAGAGTTTGTTAAAAGATGAAGAGCATAGTGAAGATGAGGAAGATAATACCCACAAATGAAAAAATACCAGATTTTTCCCAGAGTTATTTACAGGTCTTGTAAGATTGAGACAACCACAACAAGCTACCAAACCACTAAGGATTAATGACTTTTGGATACTGTAATAGTGCCTGGAGGGTGTTGAGCCTTTTTCAACGAGTTATTTTTAATATCTCCTAGGAATCTTTCAATCATTTTTATTCCGTTTACTATTTTTGGAGCATTTTGTTCGACGAAAAATTGCTTATCTGAAGAAGTTTTTGGTGGATTGTTTTGATAGTTCTCCATTGCATTTTCCCCATTGTAATCAACAAAGGCTATCCTTGCTCTAAAATCAGTTCGTTCTAAGACCAAGCTATCGCCTCCAACTATAGCGGTATGATAAGGGTGTAAAATTAGAGATTCAGATAATTTTTGAGATGTAAAAATCTTATTTGCCGAAAAATCGTCCGAATAATTATTAAAATTTGCAAGAAGGTAAAATGTTGCTTCGGGCTTTGTTGTTAAAACTCCCTCAATTGAATTAAGTTCTCGGTAAGTATATTCTCCCATTATTTGATGAATTTTCCTTGTTATTTCAAAATATTCTTCAATTTCTGGATCGTCTACAAACCCTGCAATTGCAGCATGTTGTATTGGGGTTGATGTGGCAGTGTATTCGGTAGCCAGAATCTTTTTGAATTGTTCTCGAATTTCTCCAGTGTGCTGAGGGAAAATTACGTATCCTAATCTATAGCCACCACAAGCATGGGACTTTGATAATCCGTTTGTAACAAATGTTCCTTCTGGGTAGACTTTTCCCATACTTAAGAAATTATTAATCTGGTATGTGGTTTGAGCATAAATTTCATCAGAAATTACAATAATGTTATGGGTTCTACAAACATCAGTTAATTCCTCTAATTCTAGTCTAGAGTAAACCAAACCTGTTGGATTGTTTGGATTGTTCAATATCAAAATTTTTTGTCTATCATGTAAACGCAATGCTAGATGCTCCAGATCATTTGGAGTGATCTTTCCATTTGCTCTTACAGGCAACATGTGAAAGTTTTTCCTAAGAAATCTGATTTGAGGCAAATAACCTAACCAGGCAGGAGTAGGTAAAATTATCGTACCATGAAGAATTTCTAATAGATTAAAGATTAATTCTTTTGTTCCTGGACCAACAAAGATTCTTTTTGGATCAATTTCTATTTGGAAATATTTCTTGTTGTATTGAGCTATTGCTTCCCTTAATTCTAAAATACCTGCTACTGGGGCATAGGCTCCCTTGTCTGCGTTTTTTATTAATGCGTTTTTTACCGGTGTGGGAATTGGAAAGGGCGATTGGCCAAAAGCAAAGCCATAATTTCCAAAATTACATTCAGGTTTTTGGCAATTGGTTTGAAACTCTTGTAAGAAGGTATTTAGTTTGAGATTTTCTGGCATCTCAATATCTTCTACTTGTTGATCAACAATAAACCGGGTCATTTTTTCTATATTTTTAACAAATAGTTGTTTTTTCCTCATTGTAGTTGGAATTTGAATTGATACTTAAACTAATAAAAAGATGTTTTCATGCAAGGTTAGATCAATTTAATTCCTAAAATTTGGAAATCACAGCAATGATCTTCTTTTTTAGGTGTAGTTAAAAATCATACTAGAAACACTAAAAGTAAAAATTTTTGAATTGATTTAATCTTCAAATAAAACCAGGGCTGTATACAGGATCTTGCCTTGAAATACTGTAGTTGTTAGTTTTATATCAATTACTTTTCTTTGCTCAATTATCTCATTAACAAGTTTGTCTAATTGTGATATTTCCTCTGTTTGAACTGTTTCCACTCTAGCCATTTTTTCCTCATCAAATACTTGGTTACTCTATATTTCTACTTTGCATGTCTTCCCAAGATTTCTTTAGTAAGTCTAAAATTTTGGTAAAGGTTTTTTGATTTTCTTCACTGGTATTTTCTAAGAAATTTTTCCACTCTCTAATCATGTTTAACGCAGCCTCAAAATCAGTTTCCTCTATAGCTTGAGACCATAACTCTAAGAACTGTTCTACTTGGTTTTTAGCATCAAGATTACTATTATTTATCAAAATTGTTTGGTTTTTTAGAAAATCGGCATGATCATTAAGGATTTTCTTCCAAACTAGAAGACACTCTATTCGAGAATCCTCATCTATTCCACTCCAGTATTCAAAACTCTTCTTTAGAGCATTGGTTAATTCATTGTCTGACATTTTGTACTTACTAAATGGTTTTTTGAAACTTTAAAACCTTTTTTCTAATTTTCATTTTTTTGGTTTCTTGAAGTTTTTTCTTTCCATTCTCATGGATTGATTCCAGTATGAAAATTGGCACCTCAAAATACCAACCAATTCAACAAATTATTAAGTAAATTGAGGGTTGATTTCATTCGATTTGAAGTCAATTGTCTCAGGTTTTAATTACCCGAATTTAGATATCCCTAACCAGTGAATTCGTGATAAGACAGCTGCCTTATAACATGCGATGCAGGTCTGCCTTCATTTGAATTCACTTGCAGATTGTTAAAAAAATTTTAAAAATTCAAACAAATAGATGGTGTTTTGGGGATGTAATGGTGAATTAATTGGTCAATCTCGAGAAATTTCCAAATCTGGTTGAAAATACGAGAGCAATAATTGAAATTGATAGGATTAACACGGCTAATCCCCCAAACTCAGGAATTATTGTTGAGCCTGTAATGGAAATTTCTTTAGCTTGTGGCGGAAGATCTTTTATTTCAAGATGCGTTAAACCATTCTGTAATTCTTGCGAAAATTTTTCAGTGTTAATTCCATCAACAGACACAGATATGATTCCGCTTATTAGTTCGGATGGCAGTAAAATTGTAAGTGTGTTATCCTCGCTATTTGTATTTCCCTGAAGTTTAAACAAAATTGATTTTTCATTTTCATCTACACTAGCACTTTGAATTAATCGGTTGAATTTGTATTCTAAATCAAATGTTTTGTCACCCTCTCCTACATCAGAGGCAACATTTGGAAGAGTAGCAAATCCACTTACAACATCAACCAAGCCCGTTCTCCAAGGATGAAGAGAACAATAGTAAGAATATTTTCCTACTTTATCAAACTGATACGAGAACCACTCTCCTGACTCAATATCTCCACTTTCAAAAATCCCATCCGGTCCGGTTTTAGGACTTCCAGAAGTAATTGTATGTTCTACGGTATCGGCATTTTTCCAAACCACTGTATCTTGGACAATTATCTCAATGTAACCTGTCGCGTCACCATCTTTTTCACTGGACCAATGAAATGGAGCATTTGGATCAGCTGAACCTGAAGGAATAAGAATATCATAAGTTGATGTTGCACTAGCAGTAGAGAAAAAAGAAATTACTAATATTGATGTGATAATCCCTAAAATAGATATTTTCAATGATTTTTTTGTCCCCGGTTTTGATTTAAAGTACAAATACAATTTTCATTACTGAGATTAAACTATTCATGTATGAGTGTTTTGGTACCTCGTTTGACAAATTCCTTTCCTTCAAGGTTAGGAAAAAATAATTTTTTTTAAGTATTTTCATTAAATTAAGAGTTCATGGACAAAAAACTTGTCTTTCATTGGTTTACTTACAATGAAGTTTGGTATAAAGTCAATTTGGAGAATATTTCTTATTAAGTTCAATTCTTAGTTTTTCTTGGCTCCAAAATCCTTTCAAATGTTCAAAGGCTTCTAATTCTTTTTTTATTTGCAGTTTAGTACTATCTTTATCAGTTTGTTCAAGGTTTTCAAGGGCACGTTTTTGGGCATTTTCAAAAAATGTAATAGAATCATTTATCAATTCTTCATAAGTCATGTTGATGGATAAAATTTGTAAAACTTATACATAATGTTTTGCAGAAAAATCAACCTAAAAAATTTCTTGTTAAGGATTGTGCCAAAAACTAGAAAATTTCTTAAATTGGTCAAGATATTTGGCATAAGAATCAATTATTGAGTGAATAAAATTATCATAAACTCGTAGTGATGAGATTTGTGTTTGGACTGTATGTTCTCTTATTTTCCCAAAAATTTCAATTTGTTGAAGAATTGTATCAGTTAGGGTTGCAGAATAATTTTGATAAGCGGATAAAACCCCCCTATCAATGTCAAGGTTGTCAAAAAATTCTTTTTCAGAAATATAGCAAGTCCCATAAATGTGGTCTAGTGAGTGAAGATACGCCGAATACAGGTCAGAATATTGTTGAAAATAAGATGGAGTTTGAGATTCAAGTTTTGCAATTATTTTTGAGGTATTATCTTTCATCAATTCACAGACAGAAATTTTCTCTTCTTTTTGGGCAGCCTTGTTTGCCATAAAATTTAAGGTACAATAGAAGTTTTTATTTTATTTGCTAATTTTATCCAAAAATATGACAGGATTTCAGAAAACCTAGGCTAATCTTGATTTTGGTAATAGAGTTTGATAACCTGCTCAACCACCTTATTGGTATCTGCATCTTTTTCTGTGCTTACTAAAAGTAAATAATCATCTCCTAGATAAAAAGAAAATCGTTTTACCTTGTCATATTCAGCAAGAGTGTAAATGGTTTTTCCAAGCCATTTAGACATTTCTTTTCTTGATTTCCAATCCATTACAGATAGATTTACCAACTCGTTTTCTCGTCTTTCAGTAAGAAGGTTTTCTACTCCCTCCCTTATTCCCCCAGCTACTTTTGATGCCCATTCATCATATACAGTGGCAAACCTAATTTTGTTATCAGCATCTAAAATTTGGGAACAAAATTTCTCATAGTCCATGAGACTATCCAAACCATCTTAATTATTAGAGTTTATCTTCTTCCAAGAACTTACTTTGGTCATGGAAAGAAATTACAGTGATTCTAATCGTACCTTAACATGGATTCCTTTCCCATGAGCTCTAAGATCCTTGTTTATTTCTAAAATTTTCCAATTTTGGTTAAGTAAATTAATTTGGGAGTCTGAATTATTTTTAATAGGATTTGCTAAATTTGTAGGTAATTCGTCAAAATTATTGTATTTTGCAATTGTTTTTTCTTTTCCATCTATCCACTGAGTAAATTCTATCAACGAAGCCAAAAAATAATCATCGTGAGGCATGTTGGTAGTTTAAGATAACTTGCTTTAACTCTTAGTTTTTCAAGATAAAACAAGTTTGTGTTTTAAGTTCATTTATCCAGTTTTTTAATCTGGTTTTTTATCGAATTTACATTTTTTTCCCAGATTTTGATAAATTCATCTTGTTTTTTTATTTCTGTTTTCAGATTTGAGATATTTCCACCATCATATTTTTTAAGATCCTTTTCAAGATGGTTTTTTATTTTTGTATGAAACTTTATTTTATCTTGCGCCTCTAGTAGTTTTTTTTCCTGATATTTCCTTACTTTATCTTTTAGAAAATTCAAGATAACTCATTGAAAAAAATAATTATTAAAAAACATTCCAGATAGAAATTATCAAACCCCTATCAATTGAATTTGTGTAGTTTTGCATAAAAATAAAGCCAAAAAATTCTTGACTCAATGAAAATCTAATATTGCAACAAACTTTTCAATTAGTTGTGGAAGTATTACCAGAAGTAAAGTTAAGGGTTAGGATTAGTTCTAGTGATGCCCATTATGCTGGAAATCTAGTTGATGGTGCCCACATTATGCAGCTCTTTGGAGATGTAGCCACCGAACTTACTATTCGTTATGACGGTGACGAAGGACTACTAAGAGCTTATGAAAATGTGGAATTTTTAGAACCAGTTCACGGAGGAGATTTTTTAGAGGTGATTGGAAAAATTACAAAAATTGGAAATACAAGTAGAAAAATTAGTTTTAAAGCTTTTAAGATAATTTCTCCGGCAAATGAGGCAGATAATGAATCAGCTTGTAATGTTTTAAATCCACCAATTTTAGTAGCAAAGGCCCAAGGGACTGCAGTAGTTACAAAGGATAAACAAAGAAAAAACCATAATGATGAAGAAACTTCTGATGAGGGAATTATTGAAGATTTTAACAGAATAAAGAGTGGAGAAGCTTCCAGAATGGGACAAAAAAGTTCCTAAAAATTTTAGAATTTTGCTAAACCAAAAAAGAAGAAATTGAGACTAGGAGCCAACAAACCCATGAAGTTTTTCAATCACAAGCTTGTTTTCTTTTTCACATATTTCTAAAATATGTCCATCTCTCCAATCAAGATTATCAATGAATTCTTTGGGAATCTCAATCTCATATGACTCATCTTGTTTTCTTAATCGTGTTGTTTTTACTAAAGCCATAGTATATCAAAGAATTCATAATATCTAAGATTGATCAAACAGGCTTTTTCTGGTTAGTGACGTATAAGATAAGGCATTTTGTCTTTTGGATGTATGGTAGGATGAGAACATTGACCACATTTAGGTCGTATTATTTCTGCATCAAAATCTACTTCGCCAATTACTTGTTTGCAAATAACACATGAGATTGACCTTGTATCATAGATATTCAATCCAAGGTATTTGAGTTATTAAGAGAAATAAATTAGTGTGGAACTTTGTTTAACATTTATTCAAATTTTTAAAAAAAAATAAAAATTTCTAAAGGTGAAAATTCACAGTAATTTAGTTTAATTTTTTATGAAATTTTTTGTTTTCTTTTTTCTGAAAATTTGTTTAATTAGAAGTAAAATTCTAAATGAGTTTTAATTTTTGAAAATAAGTCACTATAATATCATAGATAGGAAACAGAATTATGGAGATTCAAAAGTGTGAATGTCCACCAGGGGCACCAAGTCATGTCAATGAGGATAACATGATTATTTGTGATTCCTGTGGAGGTTGGATAGAGGGCCAATACTAGAGGGGGTAAAATGTCACAAAGTGAGTTAGAATTAAGAATTGAAGAGCAAATTTGTGAACAATGCCACATTACAAGACCTCATTGTCACTGTAAATGCCCTTATTGTGGAAATCCTGAATGTGTTTGCGAATTTTCAAAAAATTGAATTTAAAATGTAATTACGGTAGTGGAAATACAAAAAAATGAAAAACTACCCTTTAATTTCAGATAAATTTTTCTGGGATTTTAAATACTGTTGGAATTGGCATTCGTTAGAACAATGAGTCAGTAAAGGATCATTAAGTGGCTTCCCACAATTTTGACATTTTGATTCCATCACTATCGCCGAACTTTTTTTACAGTATGAGGATATTAAATTTTTTTAAGTGTAATTTCTCCTTGTTACAAAAGCCACAGTCAAAAACATGTTCAAAATGAACAAACAGAGGGTTATGATCCTAGAATGTAAAATAAAATTATGAATATTCTCCATGTAGATGATTCTCCTGAAATTTGTCAGCTTTATGCAGACATGTTATCTGTAGGAAATCATTCTGTAACAAGCATAAATGATGGAAGGGAAGGTTTGGAGCTTGCCATAAAAAACTCTTATGATTTAATTTTGCTTGATGTATGTATGCCAAAATATAGCGGAATGGAATTTATTCATGATTTAAAGGCTAAACGACCATCTGAACTAAAAAAGGTGATCATTGTAAGTGTGCTGGAGTTAAGAGAAAGCCACAAAAAGGAACTTTTGAAGTTAGGAATACATTCTGTTGAGGAAAAACCTTCAACCATTCAAAAGCTTGAAACCATAAAAAAAGACTTACAGTTGCGTAATTAATAAAATATTCTTAAAAAAGAAAAAGTGGTCCCCTATTGGAAGGGATCTATGAAAGGACAGTTGACGATATGATCAGAATCCATTGGTCTTGCTAGCCCTACTGAAATTAATCCAGCCTTTTGATAGGCATCAATGTCTGCCTTGGTTTCAAGAATTGCGGCGTTTTCCGGATCTTCCCAACCAATCATGAAGATTCTCCACATTGGTGAATAGTTTTCATCACCTGGTGCTCCTGCTGCAATTCCTGGTTGAAAGCCCAACGGACCAGAACCCTTGATTCCATTTCCAAATTGGAACAAATCAACGGCTGCAGAGTTTGCAATCAAGCTAGCAGATGTTGGAGCATCAACAACCCCCATCATTTCTGCTGGACCGCTTGGGGTTGCATCCGTTACAATATAGTAGATGGTTCTGCCATCTGGACCCCAACCTCTGTGCGCTACAAAGGTTACTGTCATTTCCTCGGTGTCGATTTCCAATACTTGACCACCTCCATATGGAGTATCATCGGCCAATGTCTTGTCCTCTTTTACCGTCATCTGACCACCTGGCCAAACGATTTGTGGCATGTTTAGAACTACAGGAACATCAGATAGTGTAACCTCACCCGAGCTTTGAGCTGCCATGATCATCTCCTCAGAATCTAAGACTCGCGGAGTTTTACCCTCATTCCATGTTACATGAACATGACCTGTTAGAGCACTGTAGAGTTCTGCCTGAGCTGGCGTACTAGTAAATACCTCTCCTTGGAAGCCATGGACTCCATCACCTTGAATTCCGTTTGTAAACATGTATGTTGTTGACAATGCAGAGTCAGGAGCGTTTGCAAGTAATGGTGCAAGTTCTACCTTCCATCCTTGGTTCTCTGTAATTAGTTGAGCATGAGTTGGATCACTAGAGTCTGTTATGATGAAGTATACTGATTCTCCATTATAGTATCCCATATGCATTGGAATTGTTGCTGGAACATTGGCCCTTGATAGGGTAAGTAATGAACCAGGACCCGCTACAACCTCACCTTCTTCCATCATCACATTGTCATTTGATTGGACAATAGTTCCCCAACCTCTGGACTCTGCTTTGTTTGCTGAAGATTCATGCAAACATGCATGATTTCCAGTACTCGTTTTTTTAACAAGAACATCGCCGTCTTTACATGTAACCATATCAATTGCAAATGATTCAGAAATAATTGTTGGAGTAATTAATACTGCCAATAATGGAATCAATGCAACCATAGGTAATTTAGTAAATTTTGATGTCATTGTTAGGAGGCTTTTAAAATACTATAAAATATTTTTACCAATTTTAAGTCATGAAACTATTTGAGGAGATTTTGAATTTTTTTTGCAGTTTTATCAATATCTACATCAGGCTCTGCTGAAATAAAGAGAACTTTATCACCCAAACAAAAAGTCATAGTTACAATTTTGGTTCTTCTTGCAGCAGCATATTCTACGGCCCCAAGATTTTCATCAAAATCCTGTCTGGTTCTTATCCTTAAGACTGCCTCTATGAACATCTTTTTTCTTTCCACTTCATTTTTGAGTGGAACCAATCCTTCCCTAAAACTTCCTGCTACCAAATTTCCCATCATGTCTAAAAATCCTGCAAATCTAATTTCAGGATCCTTTGCAATTAGATTAGCCTTTTGTTGATATGATTGAATATCACTCATGAGTTAACATATCAAATATGTTGATAAATATAATCCATTGATTTTCACTTTTGAGATTTTCATTTGGGTTGGTTGTTTCCTGAATCAATTTCTAAATTTTTGCCAAGTTTCTTGTTTGCATAAATCATTCCAATCGCTCCCGAAATTGCTCCAGGGATTATTGTCAGCCCCCAAATATTTGCAAGAGTGTTTGAGGAGGTATGTATGATGTCATATGAAAACACATCATTGAAAACATAAAATTCAAGAAAAGTCATTGCTAACATTGGAAAGCTAAAAACAAAAAACATGGAACCTAGAATTGCTCCTGAGATTTTGGTAGAATGAATCTTAAGGAATCCTGATTTTTTATTTTTATTTAACACATAATCTGCAATAATTCCACTTGTCATTGCAGCAGCATACCAGGGAAGAAAGTTCATGAGGTTCTCTGATGTTAAAATATTTGATGTAATGTTCATTGTTAGAAAAGCAAGAACAGTAGCACTTGCACCTCCAAACCTTCCTATCGTTTTTGCGGCAGAGAAAAAAACAAGCGAATATGCAAATGGAAGTAATACAACTCCTAGTATTACTGCAACATAGAGATCTGGATTAAAGTTATGAGTATCACCTTCTGAGATTGGCAATACAAAGAAAAAGATTAGCCACATTACACTAAACAAGAAAACCCCAAAAGAAATAGGCAGAATAATTTTCAAAAAATTGCTTTTTCTGTCCATTTCCAAGTAGATTCTTCCAAAACCAATCGTAGACCCAATTGAGGCCATCATTATACCAAGTGCCAATGCAAGATGAGTTGGACTGAGTAATCCATCGATTCCAAACATTTCATGCCAGTAAAAGTCTCCAGGTCCTGCAATTATCTGGATTATTGATCCAATTATTATTATTTTAGAACCAAATGTAAAGGGCTTTTTTCGAAACTCTTTCTTTGTCCCAAGTAAGATTAAACTCAAAATTCCACTAATTAGACTTAGTCCTACGCCTGTATACAGCACCATATGAGATGGCGTAAAAAAAGTTTCAGGAGTTCTAAGTAAATGAGAGGTAATATCCCAACTTGCACCCCACATAGATAAAGAAACACCAACTAAAGCTATGAAAAAGGAAATCAAAAACAAATTTTGAGTATCAAAATTCAATTTTTGAGGTTTGGAGGTTTTCAATTAATCAGGCTCCGAAATATCCATAAGTTCTTCTAATTAATTTAATTATCTTTAGAAAATTTAGAAGATTGGGCAAATATGCCCAACCCTAGGACGCAAGGCCGCTAATAGACATTTACACAAATCTCCTATTAGTGGTTATTTTACAAAGATGGTTTTGCAAATTTTCTTTAAAAGACTCTCGTAGAATTTATCAGTATGAATTATCAGTATTGCCTAAATACTTTTTTTCTAAATCAAACCTAGTGGAACTGTCACCAAATAATCCTCGCCTCGGTTTTGGTCTTAAGTTCCATTTTTAACTAACATTTCGAATTTCTTTTTCTGTCCAATCAGATTATTTTTGGCATATTACCAAGTCAGTTTTGTAGTTTAATGTAGAACGTTGGTTTAGTTTCAAGCTCCACGGTATGTGGGAAGGTTTTTGGGTATTTTTGATTATTTTGAACCCAAAGTTTTTCAAAATTAGCCTCAAGGATTGCTCGTCAAGATATTTTTTTACAGAATTTTTTCCCCTCTCAAAATCATAGGGGTCAGAAATTACCAATACCCCTTTTTGGATTTGTGAGGAAATTTGGTTTAGAAATTCAAGAGGCTCAACGATTTCAAGTAGATTTAATGCCAATATGAGATCAAATTTGATGTCTCCAAATATTGGAGATAACGAGTCTGCAACCAGAAAATCAAGATTTTCTTTGGGTTCTTTTTTTGCAATTTGAATTGCACTAAAAGATCTGTCCACTCCAAACACTACTTCACATGAATCTGAAATTTTGGAACTAATTCTTCCAATAGAGCATCCATATTCCAAAGCTAATTTTGAAGGCGGTAAACTATCCAGGCGATTTTTTATTTCGGAATAAAATTTTGAGCGCTTACTGTTTTGGTATATCCGAGTCCATCTCTCCTCGAGGGTTGTTCTGTCATCAAATTTTTGAGAGTTTGTGGAAAATGAAGATTTTACAAATTTTTTCATTTTTTCTGAAACACAGTTTGCAAGTTTACCTCCTAAACTTCGTCTATGTGCCAAATAATTTCCAAAATCGTCCCAAAGTATTGGAATTTTTTTAATTATTGGATAGACGGAATTACAATTTTTACAATCCAAAAAACCTTCTTCAATTTCATTTTGTTCTTTGATTATATCTAATTCTAGTTTAGATCCACATTTGATGCAACATAGATAGTCCAAACTAAATTCTTTCAATGATAAATCAGGTAGGTATTTTTGAATTAATAGTTTTTTTAAAAAATTTCAAGATAATATTAAATGTAGTTTACATAGAGTTTTTTTGATTTGACAGAATACGATGAGTTTGCAGAAGCCTTGATTGACCAACTGGCAGTAGAGATTAATGAAGAAAAAGACAATTCAAATTTAGCCTCAAAAATTGATGAAGATTCTTCTTTTAACATTACTTTTGATTCCTTAGAAAAAGCCTCTGAAAATTTATTCCCTTGGATAAAACAAAAAATTCAAGAATTTACAGGATTGGAAGTTCCTCAAGATATAACAATAGAGTATCCTGATCTTCCTGATTTGAAGAAACTAAAGGGAAAAAGAATCTATACTACTGATGAGGCACGGGGGTTTGTCGATTCTTTAGTAGAATCAATTTCAAATGAAGATTTAGGAAAGATCTCTAGTCTAATGAAACAAGATACTTCAAAATTTCTGGTTTATTCCACTTATGCTAAAAACTACATATCAAAAATTTCTGTAACGTTTGGGGATTACTTTGAAAAAACCATTTACCTCAACAAATTGTTTTTTTCAATTTTGCCAAAAATAAAATTATACAATCTAGGTCCTCCATATGAAAATAATTTTGAATTAATTAAATCAAGCTACATAGGAGGAATCAAGATGACTTTGTTGGAAGAATCAATTCATGCAATTCAACAACAATTGTATAAAAACAACAAACAGGCTGTAATAAAGGTCAATGAGGTATACGAAGAGCTAGCTCAAGTTATTTTGGATCTTGATGATTCTACTTTATCTACAGTTTGCGATTACATGAATCTAGAACCAGTACCTGATGAATTTCCTATTGCAAAGAGAGCAAACCTATTTTTTGTTTTAAATCCTGAAAACTTTATTCTTGGAACGTTGCCATCTGATCAAATGGCTACCAAAGAAGGACAGATTGATACTAAACTTTCGGAAATGATTCCCCAATTGTCAGAAATCTACCACAAGTGGTTAAAACCAAGACAGAAACAATATGCAGCATTGACTGTAATTCAAGGAATGGCAAATGTAGTTCTAAAAAATGTCTTAAAAGACGATCTTGATTTTAAAAACTATCTTTCAGTATTCAAAGGAACTGATTTTCAGACATTTCAGGCACAAAAAAACATTGGAATAACCTTTGTGGAGACCACATTTGAAAAATTAGACAAAGAAATTTTTAAAAAATTGTTGGATTATCCACCAAACACTCTTGAACTGAAAAATTCACAATTATACCTTAGTAGGATTCAACCTGAATAATTGCAAGGAAAATTTGACCCACTTGTAGCTGAATGGATTTCATTTGTAACTAATCCCAATTTCAATTTGGTTGAGAAGTGCCTGAAATTTGCTCAGATTTTGGAATACCCCGATTTAGATATTGAAGAATATATTCAAAAAATAAATCGTATGGGATTATCATTAAAAGAATCTATCGGAGAGGTAAAAAATCCTACCTATTTGATCTCGATTTTAAATGAATTATTTTTTGACAAGTTAGGGTTTTTTGGAGATATTGAAGATTATTACAATCCAAAAAATAATTTTCTTAATGAAGTAATTGATAAGAAATCAGGAATACCAATTACAATCTGTATTTTGTATTCAGAGATTGCAAAATTCATTAAATTAGATTTAAAAATAATTGGATTCCCTAGCCATGTTTTGGTAAAATACAACGAGGAGATGATTCTCGATCCATTTCATGGAGGTAGGTTAGTTGATTTGGATGACTTGCAAGAAATTTTGGATAATAATTTTGATGGACAAGTAGAATTCGAACCAGAATTTCTCGATGAAATAAATTCCGAAAAAATTCTAGTAAGATTGGCTCGCAATCTGAAAAACTCTTATTCACAATCTTATGCGCATGAAAAGGCTTTGATGTGTGTAAACATGTCCTTAGCAATTGAACCCGAATCCCCCGAAGACATTAGGGATAAAGGAATTCTTGAAGAAAAATTATTTAATCATGATACGGCCCTAAAGTATCTCAATCTTTACTTAGAAATTAATCCAAATGGGGAGGATGTAGATTACATTTTAGAATTGATACGAAATATAAAAACAAGAATTAATCAATGATAGAATCTACGTCTTGGCCTTTTTTGATAAGACCGATTTCGTGACGTGCTATTTTGTTTCTAAGTGCTCTTTTAATTATATCAACTTCACTGCGAAGTAAAGCAATTTCATCTTCGAGTTTTGCTACTCTTTCATAAATTGTTTCAGCATCTGAACTCATGATTAATTATCCTCTGAAAATTCTCTTAAAAAGTTATGGGTAAATTTGTTGATGGACAGGTTAGCTTTTTGAACTATATTTCAAACTCTGCTCGGCATTTTTCACATTTGCCTCTCTCCTGGCCAGGCTGACCAAGAATGAATATTTTGCCAATAGTCCTACATTCGGGACACATTCCTGTTGTTGCATTTTTTGGTCCAGTGCGAATAATTTTTTGTGTTTTCCTACGTCCCATTAACCACCTAACTCAAAACGGTCTTTTAAGTTTAATTTAATGGCGCGGGGAGGGGGATTCGAACCCCCGTGTCCATAAGGACATAGGATTAGCAATCCTACGCCATACCGGGCTAGGCGACCCCCGCACGTAGGATGCTTGATTTATTCTGTAAATAAATTCATTCGTCACCAAATTGGCTATAGTTAGTTACAATATCATCAATTGGGGTTCGTTTTCCTCCAACTATCTTGAGATCAACAGAGACTTGATGACCTGAAACTGTGATAATATTATAGGTATTTTCAAACAACCCTCGGACTCTTTCTGAAGTTGGAGTACCTGCATTAACAACCAAAAGTTTACCAAAATTCCAAACCCATGGCCTGTGTTTATGTCCACACAATACAAGATCAACGTCGGTATCCAAAATTGTTCTTAATACATCACCTGCATCAATGACAGTTAGTTGATCAGAACCTGTATCTGGGATTGCCACTAGATGGTGATGCATTGCAACTATTTTCACTTTATCTTTGTATTTTTTCATTGTCCGTTCTAACCATAAATTTTGACGATATCCAACTTCTCCTTCATTTCGGTCAGGTCTTGCAGTTCCAATAGTTACCAGAACCACATCATCATTTAGTTCATTAACGGTTTCAAATGGAAAATATTTTTTGAATAACAAATATCCAGTGTTTCTATAATCATGATTTCCGCTAATTGAGATAATTTTTTTCGTATCAAATCGTGTTAAAAGTTCCTTACACTTTTCATATTCCTTCCTCAAACCTTCATTTGTAAGATCCCCAGTAACAACAATAACATCAGGTTTTAACTGGTTTACCTCGTCAACTAGTGTTTCAAATTTTTCGGGTAGAAATTGAGAACCTACATGTAAATCGGAAAGTTGAATTATTATCATTTTCCTATTTTTGATTTGTTTATTTAATAACCTATCACCAATAATTTACGTAAAATAATTTTTCAAGGTAGAATTAAATAATAAACACATCAAATTCCGGCAGTTTTGAGTAAAAAGGCTGCCGTTATGAAGGGAGATGGTATTGGTCCTGAAGTAGTAGATTCAATGTTGCGGGTTTTAAAAGAATGCAATTCACAGACCGAGATAATTCTTTGCGAAGCAGGCTCAGAGCAATGGGACAAAAATGGAAGGAAAGACAAATCATACATCCCAGATGAAACAATGAAGGTTTTAGAAGAATCTGACGCATGTTTTAAGGGCCCAACAACTACTATTCCCGTTCCAAACGCCCCAAGGAGCGTAGCAGTTACTCTTCGTCAAAAATTTGAACTATACTCTAACATTAGACCAACCAAAACCTACGACAGGCTTACACCAGATAGAAAACTTGATTGTGTTTGCTTTAGAGAAGCCACTGAGGGTCTCTATACCGGTGTAGAAGCAAAAATTACCGATGATGCAGCCATTGCAATTAGAAAAATTACTAGACAAGGCTCAAGAAGATTCCTAAACTCTTCTGTCAACTGGGCAAAAAAATATGATTTAAAAAAAATGGTTGCAATTACAAAACGAAACATTCTAAAACAAACCGATGGAATTTTTTGGGAGGAAGCCCAAAAATCAGTTGAAGGTACTGGTATTGAGTTATCAGAAATCTATATTGACAATATGGCACAACAATTAGTTGTAGCACCAGAGCAATTCAATGGTTCAGTTCTAGTTAGTACTAATTTGTTTATGGATATAATTTCAGAGTTAGCTTCTGGTTTGGTAGGATCTATTGGTTTGATTTACTCAGCAAATATGGGAGACAATTTTGCAATGTTTGAGGCAGCTCACGGAAGTGCACCTCAATTTGCTGGACAGAACAAGGTAAATCCAACTGCTACAGTTCTTTCTGGAGCTTGGATGGTTGAATACTTGGGAGAGACTGACCTTCGAAATGCAATATTTGCTGCAACCGAACAAGTAATCAACGAAGGAAAACATGTCACTTGGGATATTGGAGGAAATGCATCAACAACTCAAATGACAGATGCAATTATTGAATACTCTAAAAACAATCTTAGAAAATAATTAGATTTTTTTAGATTCAACTAAGATTAATTCTTCGAAAAATAATTTTTTCTTAGCGACAATTTCTGATTGTAAGCCCAGATTTTGAGCGTAGTCAAAGAGTTTTTGGTAATTTGATAACGAAGACGTCACAAAAATAAATTTCCCAGAATCTGACATACTATTGCAAACTGAATCAAAGATTTTTTTAGGAATTTCAAACCCTTCCAATCCACCGTCTGTGGCAATGTCAAGAATTTCTTCAGTAGCCAAATAAGGAAGGTTACATACAACCAAGTCAAATTGATGATTTAATGCATCAGCACCATTACAACAGACTAAATTTTCTGTTTTGTAGGTTTGTTTTGCAAGAATTGGAAAATTAATATCAGTTCCAACAACTAATGAAAAATTTTTCAAAAGAAGTTTTGTTAGATAACCTGAACCACTCCCTACATCAAGAGCTGCTTTGCCTTTTTCTTTTTCAATATGTTCTGCTATGAAGAAAGTGTCTTCAGCAGGGGAGTATTCGTCATTTTTCATATATTTTTGAGGCAAGATCAATAATCTCCTTATTTGATAATTCTTCAAGTCTTTGGTTTGAAGAATTTTCCATTCCAAACTGTTTTAGAATATTAGAAACTTTTTTTCTTTTGTAGGAAAAAATCTTGTTAATTATTTTAATGAGTTCTTTATCCAGATTAATTTTTTTCTCAATTTTTAATACAACAGAGTCAATTTTTGGAGGGGGTGAAAAATTTTCTTTGCCTACTTTGAAAAGCCTTTTAATTTCAAAGCAATGGTTTGCAATAATCTGAATTGACCTCTTTTCTTTTTCTCCCATTATTTTTTCAGCAAATTCTTTTTGTACCATAATTACACCATGTGAAAAAGGAGTTGAGGCCAGAAATTCAATGGCTTTTTTACTTTTTGAATAGGGTAAATTAGACACAAAAATAGTAAAACGGTTTTTATTTTTGAATCCATCACCAAATTTTAAAGATAAGTTCGAAGTTGTTACAAATTTTGTTTGTGCTTGAATAAACAAGTTTTTGTCAGCTTCAATTGAGATTACCTTTTTTGCTTTCTTACATAATAACCGAGTTAATATCCCCAAACCTGTTCCAATCTCATAAACTGTGTCATCAGGCCCAATATTGGCTTCCAAAACAATCTTTGAGGCGATTAATTGAGAATTTAGAAAGTGTTGTCCTAATTTTTTTCTTTTTATCATCTCTTAACGAAGAGATTCATACGGCTTTCTCCAGTAATTTCACTCATAATTCGTTCGGTAATGTGTTTTATTGGTTCTTTGAAACCAACTCTGTCTTGCAGATCATCATAACTTTCAAATTTTTTCTTTTCTCTTTCTTCTAGCATGATTTTCATGTAGGTTTTTCCAATCCCGGGAATAAGTTCAAGGGCATGGATACGTGGAGTAAGTGGTTGGGCTTTGTTTAGGTATTGTACAAATTTTGATTCGTTTTCTGTTACTATTTTTTCCACAACCGATGTTAATTCAGTCTGAGCAGATGAGGAAATATGTTCATAGTCTAGTTTTCCTAGAACTGAAAGTACTTTTGTCCTACCATCTTTTCCAATGTAGATCTTTTCACCGATTTCAAAAGTAGAGTTTGGAACTCCAAGGATTTCAAGAAGAGTTAGTCTATCTTCACCGATTGCAGTAATTATGATTCCGTCCCTTCCCCGAACTGTTGTAGATTTCCCCCTAGGGTTGAAATCTAAAACATATGCATATTCCTCATATTTTCTAGGTGGTTGTTGTTCCCTATACAAAATAAAGGCCTCCGCGAAAATTAAGAATGCTCCTTGATAATTTTGAGCATTTTTTCGAGAGTTTCTGCAAGAATAAGTTTCTTCCAACCGAAGGTAAATGAACGAAGTTCTGCCAAACTTGTAGGTCTAATATTTACAATTTCAACTGCTTCTTCCTCGGTTAATTCACATTCTTTCATGAGTTGTTTTTTCATTTCTTTTGCAGCTTTTGGATCAATTGATACAAATTTGGAAACATAATCAAATGTCCAACGCTGAATTTGATCCATTTCTTCTGGATCTACTTTACCTAAAATTTCCTTAACTTCTGAAAGAGATACAGCTTGTTTCTTTTTTACTTCTTCCATATCACACACCGAATGGTTTGATATGATCTAATCTAGTGATTAAGGTTTTTGTTTTATTGCCTAATTTTACATCTAAGGTCACAGCCCTTCTACCTACATTAACGATATTTCCCACTTTACCGTGATATCGTCTGTGGGGCAAACCTTTGTGTTGTCTAGGGTCAATGATAACAAGTGCCTGTTCACCTTCATGGTACTCTCTAAGTAAGAAAGACACCCCTCTTGGAGCATTTTTAGTCATTACTTTCCTAGATTTGTGCTTAAATCCATGTGAGCGACCTGAAGATTTCTTAGTTGCCATATCTGAGGGAAATCTCCCATAACCCTATTTTAACACTTTTCTTTGTCTTTAGACAAAATTAGGTGTTGAAATGCAATTTAGTAGGAATTTGAGGGAAAATGAGTTTTGGTACCGAAGTTAAACATTGTGAAAAGTGCGGGAGTTTGTTGGTAAGAGAAGATACCCAAATGCAATGGTTCTGTTTAAAATGTAAACGAAAAAAAGAATGACCTGAAAAAATATTATTCACATTTTTGGATCTACATTTATCTAAATCATTATGAAAAACCCCTTATGAGTTCAAATGACGAATCTTTAATTTTATTTTTAAAAGAATCAGAGAAACTAAAAAAAACAATCTACCATTGGAACCAAAATATTGAAAATTTATCAATGTCCCAAATTATTGACCTTTATTATCAAGTAATCAATGTTAATTCCCTAGTAAAATATTCTCAAAAAATTTATGAAAATCCCAAAGAAGAGATAAATGTTCAAATTACAAATACACAAAAAATTATTGATGAAGAATTTGACCAAAATCTGCATCCCAAAATATTAAAGAAAATTGAGGGGCTAGTTGATACTACAAAAAATAATCTCAAAGAAAATCAAAACCAAAATTCCAAAACTAAAGAGGAAATAGAAAAACAAGCAGAAAAGTACGAGGAATTACGAAAAATGATGAGTACAAAGGAATTTGTGGAACAGTATCATAAAACAATTAATAATTAACTGAAAATTTAATTCAGGGAATTTGCAATGGGTTTATCAAACCCCGTTCCAGAAAAACAAATCATGATCGAATCTTTGGAGAAGCAGGCAGTAAGACTAAAACAAAATTTTGTAAAAGAGTATAAAGGAAATAGCCACATTCAAGAGATTATTCCCATTACAAGTTCAGACTCATTCCCTATTGACAAAAACCATTTAGAAATGCTACATAGTTTTGCCCAAAAAAACCCAATTTACTACAACTCATACGAACAGAATATTGATAAAACACCATGCGTGGTTTATGAAGGGGATATTAACGAATATTGGCTAAACAGTATTAGTCATGGTTCAAGTTATCAGCCTTTTTATCCAACATGGATTACTACTGCATACATTATTTCCCTAGTTGCAAAAAATCTTGGCTTTAAAGAATTGGTGGATATTGGGTCAGGAGACGGAAGAATTGCATATTGTGCAAAACTTTTAGATTTAGAGACAGTCTCAATTGAAGTTGATGAGTCACTTGTAAAACTACAAAAATTAATTACCTTTGCGACTAAAATTAATTTTAATCCAAATTGTGTTGACGCTGTACAATTTGACTATGCAGGTTTGAAATTAGAGCATCCAGTATTTTTCATTGGTGGATTAGCCCAGATGGGAGGAGATGTTTTGGCAAATAGCATAATTGAAAAATTAGATGAAACTACAGAACTCAAAAAAAATACAGGAATGACATTTGCTGGAACTTATTCCAAAAAATATTTTCCAGGTACAGAATCAAATAACATATCAGAGGGAGGATGGAAATCAGTGATCGATAAAAATAATCTCAAGGTAGTTCAAACAATTATCCTTCCTAGTGTTTGGACATTTGATCAACCCATAGATACCCCCTACATTTTTACCAAATTCAATTAAGTTAATCAAATAAAACAGGAAAGAGAGAAAAAATCTCTATACATCTGTTGTAGAATCACTAAATTCTTCATCAAGAGTTTCTGAAAGAGATAATGTCTCAGGATTCTCGATTGTTTCTAGTTCAGATGCCTCTCCTGCAACTATTTCTGGAAGTTCTGTTGGAGGAGATTCAGTTTGCTCTTCTTCTTTTGTAACCTTTTTGGTTGTCTTTTTAGTCTCTTTTTTTGCTGTGGATTTTTTGGTCTTCTTTTCAGCATCTTCTGGATCTACTATTCCTGCTTCACCTAGAGCAAAGATCACTTCTTCTTCTGGGTGGTGAGGACTATCAACCATGCGTGCAATTCTTTTCTTCCCGGATTTCTTAAAGTAGACTCTATAGGTACTTGTATGCGCAACTACATTTCCTCCGATTGGACGAGTAGGATCCCCAAAGAACACATCAGGTGATGACATAACTTGATTTGTTGCAATAGCAGCGCAGTTGTATGTTTCTGCTATTCTAGATAACAGATGAACAAAATGATTTAGCTTTTGTTGTCTGTTTGAAAGAGTTCCTCTTCCTAAATATTCAGAACGGAATAATCCAACTGCAGAATCTGCAATAATTAGCTTGATGTTGTTTTCTTCAATTATTGGACCAACTTCTTCTAGAATTAATGTTTGATGTGCACTATTGTATGCGCGTGCAACTATAATGTTATCAAGAACTTTTTGTGGATCCATGCCATTTGCATTTGCAATAGAAACAATTCTTTCGGGTCTGAAAGTGTTTTCAGTATCAATGTAAATTACTCCACCTTCTAAGCCACCTTCTTCTTTTGATTTTTGGACTTGTACACACATGGTAAGGCAGAACTGTGTCTTTCCACATCCAAACTCACCGTAAACTTCAGTTAGAGCTTGAGTTTCGACACCTCCGTCAAACAATGTATCTAAACAATTGGTGCCAGTGCTTATTCTACCAATGTCTTGTCTGCGTTTGTAAATTTCACTTGCGCTGACAAAATCTTTTGAGATCATTCCACCTTCAACTAGGTGTTCTCGTGCTTTGTTGACAATTTTTTCAGCAGTGTCTTTTTCCATTCCAGTAATTTCTGAAATTTCAACTGGACCTCTAACAATTAGATCCATAATGTTGTGAATTCCGGCGTCAGCTAATTTTTTTGTGGTTACAGGTCCTACACCTGATAAAATATCTAATCTTAAATCTTCCATACGGTATAGTACCGTACCAGTACTTTATAAGCTTATTGTTTAGCTAAATGATCGTGTTAGAACAGTAAAAGCTAAGAAAAGTTGCTTATCGTTTTTTTCGTTTTTGTCCTGGTTTGTTTTGTCCAGGAAATCTCCCAAGAACAAATCTCTTTTTAAAATTGCTCTTGTTTCTTAGACTAGAGTTAGTGCCAGTTATCTTTCGACCTTCTACTTTGGGTGTTTGACCTCTAACTTTGCCTGCTTTGGTAAGCGAACCGTGTGTTGCCATGATTAAATCTCTAGGTTATTGAATTTATGTATTTGGAAATCACCAATATTTGGCCTTGACTTTTTCAATTACCAATTCATGTTCTCGGCTCTTGTTTCTGGCATACCTTTCCATTGCTCCTAATGGAACACCCCCAAGTGCTCTTGCAATACCATTAAAGAGATACTTCTGAGGACCTTTGGCGCCAGTTTTATTCATGAACTTTTGAATTCCGTATTTGAAATTGTGTTGCCACGTCTTATACAATACACCTAATTGAGCTGGAGTCATTTCATTTCCAATATTAAAAAAGTCTGATTTTTCCAAAAGACCAATTGGAACAAATGTTAATGCAGTGGTTGTAAACATTGAACCAGGTTGTTCGTGTTCTAGTTCACTAATCAAACTAATTGTTTCCCAAGAGTCTTCAGGAGTTTCATCATTGTCAAGACCCATAATTAAGGTAAATGCAGGAACCCAATAGTGTTTGTTCAAGGTCTTTACCCCCTCTTTTACTACCCAATGCCATTCTTCTGGATGGTATGGTGCGAGTTTTCGGTCTGCATATTTTTCGATTAATCTAAGACTGCCTGTTTCAAACCCAGCTTGAACACCGGTCATATTATCAGGACCAGATTTGATAATACGTGATAAGTTGGGAATTAATTTTTCATCGGCTATTGCGCCTGCAAGAGTTCCATGAGTTGGATTAGTGTGTTTTACTCCTGTAGACATGATTGCTGTGAATAGTTCTTCAAGAGCCTCACGGTTTGGTTCCATTCCTTTTGCAGTCCTTGGGTCCATTCCATAGACAAAGATATCATCACTATGAATCCAAGCAGAAGTAGAGCCTCCTTTTTTCATATTTACTTCAATTTCTTTTTTGACTTTTTCTGGAGGGTAGTATCTTAAAGACCTTAAAGTCACATCACAAAATTTACAACCTCTTCCACAACCTCGCATTACCTCAACCATACCATGCATACTTGGTTCAACAATGTTAGGAATTTCTTCCAGGTCAGGTCTATCCCAAAAGTTGACGAACCTTCCGTAAATTTTTTTTCCGTGTCTTTCAAATTCTTTTATGTTAACTTTGAAATCACTTCTTTTTCTAAATGGGTCCATATTTTCAAAGTCACCATTCATCAAATAGTTGAAGAATCGTCCAGCATGTCCGTCAATTTCAGGTGCAATTCCTCCAAGCTCACCTTCTAAAATGGCATATATTCCAAATTCCTCTATTTTTTCTGGATCATAGTTGTATTGCCACGTTCCCGAAGCTCCTGAAATTACCTTTGCTTTACTTCCAGTTTTTTCTTTGGCTGCCTTTATTCTGTGATGAAGTTCGGTATTGTATAACTCATCATAAGAAATTTGTTTTCTACCATATGTGAAGGTCATGGTTACTGGTCCCATTCCGAGAGGGTCCATTTCATAAGTGCCAACTACTTGTGTTTCTGGTCCAATGAATTTTTCAATGTGATCAGGATGCGCAACTACTACTTCGTCTCTTCTAAAACCATCTCTTAACAACCCAGCTTCAAGTTTTCTTAATCCATATGGAGCATAGTTAGCTACACCGTTTGTGTGTGGAATATAATTACAAATAAAATCAAAGAGAATTTTTGGAGTTACTTGATTTTTTAAAATTTTATACCAAAAACTGCTTTTATCACGATGAGGGTCAATTGCTGGAGCACAACCGAAAAATGTAGCTAAAGATAATCCTCGATAAGGAGACATTAGGGTTCTATCTGCAGTTAAAACAATCTTTGGTTTGCCCATTGCCTTCAAGCGAATACTTTCATGATTTATTTTAAACCTTGCTGGTTGAACCTAATATTTTTCTAAAATTCCAGCCTTATTCCTGTAAAAATAACCAAATTCTTTGTTGGAACTTAGATGATCGCCACTAAAGATAGTCCCATCCTTGCAAACCAGGTCCTCCCCTACGCAGCAACTCCCACAAATCCCAACCCCACACTTCATCATTCTTTCAAGACTAGCCTGTACGAAAATACCTTTGGAGTTTGCGATTTGTACTGTTTTGTACATCATTTTTTCAGGACCACAGGTGTAAACTCCATCAAAATGAGTTTGATTAAGAATTTTTTCCACCATTTCTGTAACAAATCCCTTTTCTCCATAAGAACCATCATCAGTACAAACAATTACTTTGTGTTGATTTGTTGTAAGAAGCTCATTGGACAAACCTTCGAAGAAAACTTCTTCCTTTGTTTTTGCTCCAATTAGGACAGTAACATCATCTGTTGGTTCCACAAATGTAATCAACCTCATTAAAGGAACAAGGCCTGTACCACCACCTACAAGTAGAATTTTACCATGTTTTAGTTCAAATGAATTTCCATAGGGACCACGAACTCCAATTTGTTGGCCTACACCAAGATTAAAAAGTCCAGTAGACGAAGGACCATGTTTTCTTACAGTAAAAGCTGCTTTGCCTTTCTCATCCGATATCATTACACTCATTGGCAATTCATTAATTCCCGGCACCCAAACCATTGCAAATTGACCAGGCAAAACATTAGACATTACTTCATCGGAAAAAACCAAAGTTCTAACCGTAGGAGTCTCATCAATTACTTTTTCAATTGTGCATATTGTTGTATGGTTAAAATTTCTTGGCAAGTCCTACCATCTCCTCAATTTTAGAAATTTCTTTTTTCTGCATGTATTGTAAGATTCCTGTGTTAATTTCATTAAATACCTCAATCCATTTATCACCTACAGCACTACCTAATTGAATTGCAGATGCGCCTGCCAAAAAAAACTCAACAGCATCCTCCCAAGTAGAAATTCCACCACATCCAATAATTGGTATTTCATATTTAGATGAAATCTCATAGACACATCTCAAAGCTATCGGTTTGATTGGAATTCCTGAAAGCCCTCCAAACTTGTTGCTAAGTATGGGTCGTTGGGTTTCAGCATCAATTGCCATGGCTCGTACGGTGTTGATTGCTGTAATAGCATCAATTCCAGATTCAATTGCTGCCCCCACAGTTTCAAGATAGTGAGTAGTTCCCAATCCAACTTTAGCAATAACAGGAACATTTGTAGATTTTTTTACCGTAGTAACAATTTTCTTAACAAGTTCGGGATCATCTCCCACTTCTAATCCAACCCTTGCAACATGAGGGCAAGATAGATTTAATTCAAAACCTGCAAGGTTACAATTTGAAAATTCTTTTACCATAAATTCAAAATCTTCAGGAATAGAACCTACAAGACTTACAATGATAGGAACGTCTTTGTTGTTTTCAATCATTTTGGCAAAGTTAGAAGCTCCAGGGTTTGATAGTCCTACAGCATTAATCCATCCTCCTTCACTGACGCTGAAAATTGTTGGATTAGGATATCCCTCCCATGGTTCTTTGCTCAGGGATTTTGTAACTACTGCACCTGCACCCTGTCGATAAAGTCGATTAAAAACATCTAAAGAAATTCCTAAAATTCCTGAGGCAAGCATTACAGGACGTTCCAGTTGAATAGGGCCTATTGATGTTGATAAACTGGCTTCCACTTTGGATTCTACCCTTGAATTCGAATATAACAGTTGAGCCAGATCTGAGTTGTTACCTTTTTTAAAGGAGACTTTGAATCAGGTATTCATGCATTCTGTGATTTTAACCGAATTAGGAATATCAGTGTTCGATGAGGATAAAATTGTAAAAACATTTCCATTTTCAGATCCAGTAAGTGAATACCTTGCAGTCAAAAATAAGGAGACAAAACTAGGTGGTTTAACTGAATTTCTAGTGTCCTTACAGAGAGGGGTTTCTACTAACGATTCTGCACTTGTTTCTTTAATGAAAAAAAATTCTATTGATATCCAAATGATGGAGGAAGAAAAGCTAGAAGAAATTCAATCAACAAAACCTCAAATTATTGTAGAATCAGGATTTGCAAAGGATGTTCCTGAAGCGCTTGAGAAGTTAAGAGAATTTGCTCTTGGACTTTCATCCACCAAAGTTACCAAAGTCTCTGAAAGTCCGGATTTGCACATTATTCAAGCAATTAATTCCCTCGATGAAATCGACAAGATTGCAAATGCTTTGAGTTCAAGATTAAGAGAGTGGTATGGACTGCATTTCCCAGAATTAGAAAATGTAATTGACAGTATTAATGGATATGCACAAATCGTGTTAGCTGGTAAACGAGAATCTTTAACAAAGAAAGTTTTTGAAGATGCAGGATTTCCTGAGACAAAAGTTGAAATGTTATCTCTGGTGGCATCAAAAAGTCGCGGAGGAGATATTTCTGAAAAAAATTTGGAAATAGTTCAATCTATGGCTCAGCAAATGTTAGACCTTCATAAACTTAGAAAAAATCTTGAAGTCCATGTTGAATCAGAAATGCAAAATGTTGCACCAAATATCTCAGCAATCTTGGGTGCGGCAGTTGGCGC
>JAWWBZ010000004.1:0-38756 GCA_033720715.1 Nitrosopumilaceae archaeon
CCCACTTCCACAAGGCTTCTTATAGAAAAACAAAGGTCTTTTCTTGTGAATTCTATCTGGATTATCGCAATTGCTGTGGGAGTGGTTTCGGCAGTTTTAGGTTCATTTGCAATTTCATTTTTATCACCAACCGATGATCCTGTGCAACAATTAGAGTTAGAACAAAAATGCGAAAAGATTGCAGGTGAAGGATTTAAGATTCAAGTAAAATATTCAGAGATTGATTTTGAGAAAATGCCAAAGGAAGATGCTAATGCCTTGCGATACCTTGATGATATATGGATTCGAGATTGTGTATCTAACATGTCACCAGAAAAAATAATGGAAATTGCTCAAAAAGTAGAAAAAGAATACTATTCTGGAGAATAAGTAATTATTTAAAATTCATTTAGAATCAGTTTTTGCAAATTCCGTACTTTTCTTTAAGATATAGATGGATTTCAAGTACTTCTTTAATCTTAGTTTTGTACGAACAATATTGACACGAAAAAATCATAAATTTCCCTTTTAATAACTCAAATTTATGTATCTGCATTTATTCAAAAAATCAAAACCATTATTTGGAAATTTTAAAGTGATGGTATCCTAAATCTGGAAGTTTCTCAAGCTTTTCTTTTTGAATGTAAACTCCTTTTCCTTTGGCAACCTTTCCAATTTGGATAATGGGGGTCTTTGTATTTTTGGCAATCTCTATAATTTTTGATTTGTATTTTGCAGAAGTAGTAAAGACAATCTCATATTCCTCTCCTGTATGAAATACCATTGACTCAAAATTCTTTTTAAATTTTTTTGCAAATTCAAATACTCCACTTGGTGCTGGTATGAGGTCTATGACAAACCTACATTTACTTTGGCTTGCCATCTCATTGAGGGTAGTTGAAAGACCATCACTAGAGTCCATTGATGATGAAAAGTATTTGTTGCATTTTAATCCAAATTCTAATCTTGGGTTTGGTTTAAGAACTGATTTTATTGCACTTTTAGCAAAAGAATTTCTTGTTTTGATATTTTTGAGAAGAATCTGCAAGCCTGCTCCTGTAAATCCAAATGGACCGCTTGTAAAAATTAAATCTCCTGGTTTTGCCCCCTTCCTTTTGACTATTTTTTTTGCAGAGCCAAACAAACAAACATGAAATACCAATTCTTTTCCTTGATTAGTATCTCCTCCCAAGAAATTAATTCCAAACTCCTTTGAAGCTTTTCTAATTCCGTCAGTCATTTCCCTAACTTGTTTGGTAGAGAAATTTGTGGGAACATTAACTGAAACTATTCCAAATTTTGGCCTTGCACCTTTTGATGCAAAATCACTCAAGCAAGAAACAATACTTTTCCGGACTGCATTCTTTATGCTCATCTTAGGTGGAATGTCTGTGCTCTGAACCAAAGTATCTACTTTAACTATAAACTGAGAATTCCCAAAGGAAAATGATTCAACATCATCAGTGACAAAATTCTTGTTTCCAAATGCTAGTTGAAATTTTTTTATAATTTCAGTTTCATCTAACTTGTTCATAACATTGATTCACTAAATCTATGGATTCTTTAACAATATTGTTACATTTGATTGCATTGTTAGACTCTGCAGAAATTCTGATAATATCTTCGGTATTAGATTTTCTTATCAAGACCCAACTATCCTCATCAACTATACCCTTTGTTCCATCAAGAGTAATTACTTCTGAAAATTTTTGTTCAAGCTTGTTTGAAACTTTTTCCATAACCTTTTCATGCAAAGACGAAGGAACTTTGGTTTTGTCTCTTATTTGAGTATAATTTTCCATAAAATCTAAAACATCATTAAATTGATTGGTTCCAAGGATTGTAGCTATTAATCCTCCAGTCAGAATTCCATCTCTGCAGAAATTAAATTCCGGTAAGATAAACCCTGCACTACTTCCCTCACCACCTGCTTGAGATCCCGATTTTATCATCAAGTCAATTACATTGGCTTCTCCCACTTTTGAGCGTTGGACAGTCCCACCATTTTGTTTGATAAATTTTTCAATCGAAACACTAGTATCGATAGAAAGAACAAACTTTTTGTAACCAAGTTCAAGTGATTTTGCAACCCCTAATCCTAAAGTAACATCAGGAGTCTGTTTTTTTCCATCTTTTACGACTACTAATCTGTCTCCATCCAAGTCAAATGCAAATCCAATATCTTTGTCAGCTGAGCAAGACACCAGGTCACCTAAACTATCTGAAGTAGGGTCTGGGCCTCTATTACAATTTTGTAAATCGGAATTAATTACATCTACTTTACAGCCTAGGTTCTGTAGTAATTTAGGAGCAAAATTTCTGGCAGCACCGCCACCAATATCTAATGCAATTTTTGGTGTATTTTGAACTTTCCCAACTATCTTTTGAGCATCTTCAAGATACGTGGATAAAATTTTCTCTTCCCTTCCAATCGCAGATTTTGAAATTTCTTGTTTTTCTAGTATTGTGGGTAACTCTGATTCATTAATTCCACGTCCATCTATAATGAATTTTAGTCCATTCCACTCTAGAGGATTATGTGATGAAGTTACAACAATCCCTGCTCCATATTTTCTTGATTCATGAAAAACAACAGGAGTTGGTGCCATTCCAAGATCAAAAATATTAATTCCATTTTGCATTAATGCAGCTGATGCAATTTCTTTAACCATCTGACCGGAAGGTCTGGTATCTTGTCCAATAATGCATTTTTTTGATTTAACTAACACGGAAAAATTATTACAAAATTCTAAAACCTCTCTTAAGGTAAAGTCGTCACCAAAAATCCCCCGTATTCCAGAAATTGTTGTCTTCACATTTTGAGAGAAGAATACTGTTATTTAAAAATCCGTTTATGAATTTTTTGTGCAATTCATGCACAACAGATGGTTTTTTTAAAATCATCTGTTAGTCTTTCAAAATTGCACTCTTTGCATACTTGCCAGCTTCGACTTTTTAATATCTTCAAAGAGGTTTCATAATTTACGGAATACATCTTCCCACCACACACTGGACAAGGTATTGGTATGTTAATTTGCATCAAAAAGACTATACATGATTTATTTATAAAAAACACGAAGGACTGATAAATTGTTCATCCTGAATGAGGGATTAAAAATAGAAAATTTTTTTCCTAATTGGTTTTTTTAATCAATTTGTTTCTGGCATTTGCCAATTTTGGCTTTCTCCTAAGCATACAATTACAGCAGGGGCATCTATCACCTTCAAAAACAATGAAAATGTCGCAAAAAGAGCATCTTTTCTGCCCAGATTCATATCGACCTTTATTGCGAGGTTTTGAATTTGTTGCTGTAAATTCCAAACAAACTCCTTTACATTCCATGATTTTTCCAAATTGTTGAACTCAAATTTTGTCTTGGCCCATGGCTATCTCCGAGACAAAGGTATTTCCATTATTGGTAGTTATTTTAATTTGATAATCATGGTACATTGATCCATTTTTCCCCAAATCTAAAAGAATTGTAATTATTTGACCTGGCTGAATGGTTGGGGAGAAATCATCTAAGGTTAGATAACTTTTTCCTTCAAGGTGTTTGTTTACTATAATGTATTCATTGGGATGAGGCTTGTGGCCGTTTCCAATTTTATCCCATTCTCCAATTTTTGTGGCAGGTGTAAATGAATAAACATCACCAGCAAACCTTAATTCTGAAATTATTACAGGCTCGGGGGAATTATTTTGGAGATATACAGAAATTCTTTCATCATAATTTTTCTTTCCATCCTCTAACCCACAACAGTTTTTTGCCAGAATCTCGTTGCCGTCATGTAAAAATAATTTATCCACATCTCTTGCATCATAACCTACAATTTCTATAAACTCCATATTTGGAGAGTTGCTAATTTGAGAAGAATTAATGGATTCTTGAGAAAACACAAAAGCTGTTGATCCGCCGACGGACGAGATCATTACTAGCAACAATGTTCCAATAATTGTTGATACTCCCTTATGTTTGAAATGTGTTTGATTTGTATTGACTAAGGATTTTCTTAATTCCATTTTTCTGTAAATACTAATACTATACTTTGATATTAGACAATGCAATCCAAAGGCGTTACAACACGTCTCACGTTATTGTAACATATTACACTCCATTGGGGAAATGTAATGGATAATTCTTCACGAAAGTATTTTGTAAATTTCACTTAATTCAATTGGTTTTTTCAAAAAACCGTTTATACCATCTCTTCTCAAAAGATTAGTTAATTGGATTTGGGGAAGATTTGCCCCGGAAAAAATAAAAATATTTTGATCTTTCAATGAATCTTCCCCTGCCAAAATCTCAATAATACCAATGCCACTGATTACTGGCATCATAACATCTAATAAAATTACATCAAACTTTTCTTTTCGAATAAATTGCAAACCCTCCATTGGATCATTTGTGACTGTAGGTCGAAATCCCTTGGCTTTGAAATATTTTGATAACATTGTTGTGGTTTCTTGGTTATCGTCAACAACAAGTATTGAAAGATGAGAAGAAATAGGTACATTTTTTTGTTTTTCCTCCTCAATCATCCTAGAATTATCAATACCTGGTTCTTTCAACATTAATTTCATCAAATTAGTTTATCACCATCATATATTTTAGAAATTGTAAGAATCGATTTGTATGACACGTAAAAATTAATTTTTACATGTTACAGTTTTTCTAGATATCGGCTACAGCTTTTCTTCGTTTTTCTTTAATTCGTTTTGAATTATTGAAAATTTTGTATAAGAACAATGGGATGATAATACACATGGCAGCTGTTATCCACATGTAATTATTCCAATATCCATCTTGGAACAACATAATGTGTGCTATTCCACCTAGAAGCAATGTAAATATTAAAATATTTTTTGAACTAAAATCCATGAAATTATAAATAATAAAAAACTAATAATTGATTGTTGTTTTATTTTATTACACTCACAATTTGTATTCAAAAATTAAAAAATTAGATCCCTTATTGAGATACAATGTCAAACCTAAGGAATTAGACATACCTGGACACACTGCAAAGTACACACTTGGGCATTTTCATCATGTCTGCATGCTGATTCACATTCCTTAAACTCTCCATTCATTTCTGAACACTGCTCTTCTGAAATCCATTCACATTCATTAAACTCTACTAACCAATTCCCTCCATAATTCTTACATTGAGATTGTAAATCTATTTGAAAGTCAATTTCTTCAACAAAATTTCTCCCATCATCTGTCCTACACTGTCTTGGATAAGACTCCATGATTGGATTTCCTGCTGCAGCACAATCCTCAAAATTTTCAATAGAGGATTCGATGGGATTTCGTATTTTTTCAAGGGTTTCAATGAGTTTTTTGATTTCTGGAATTTGATCTCCTTTTTCAAATTCAATTCGTTTTGTTTTTTCATCAAATGAGATTTCAATCCACTCTACTGGTGCATCTGCACAACCTGGGCAACCTACCTTATCAGGTAGCAAAATAAATTTTTCAAAGTCAATTAAATCTAATAGGTTGTTCCAAGCAGATTTTGAAAATTTTATCTCTTTTGTTAAATCAGGTATCTCTCGTCCTCCTTGAGTATAGATTATTTTGTCGGGGCTTATTACAAACTCTTTTGTACAATATCCAAGACAAAATCCTGATTTTGTCCCAGTTTTAATTACTGGTTGAATTGTTTGTTGGTCTTTGTCTTTATCGGAGAAATCACCTGACTGAATTGCTTTTATTATTTCACTGACCCAGTCTCTTTTTATCAATTCAAAATATGTTGTAGATTTTACGCATGCAGGCCTGTCATCATATCTTTGGGTTAACTGTAGGCCTGTATTGCATTTAATATCTTTGAATTGAACTCCATTCTTGAATTGCTTTAGAGGTGAATCAATAGCATTTATCTCGGCCTTTGAGAGAAAAAATGTCAAAACATATTCTTTTGTTGGAATTGGTGTGGTACTCACTGGATAGGGTTCGACGTTTGTCAATCTAATGTAGAAACCATCAAAAACTTTCTCGTTATTTTCAACTGTTTCCAATGAAATAGTATGGACTCCCAAGTCTTGGGTTCCTTTTTCAAGCTGTATTTTAGCCGAAACAGTTCCTTCCCAAACGCACACAACGTCACTTGGACATCTTGAATCTTGAATGTCAAGTAGGGTAATCTTCAAATTTGAATCAATATTTACCGTTTCTCCTATCTTAAGCCCAATTGGAAAATCAAGAAACAAACCTTCTTCTCCAAAAGCAACAGGTTGTGACACTATAAGGAACAAACCAAGGATACCAGTAAGTAAACTAAGATTTAAGATAGTTTTAGACATTTTTTCTAATTGTATAGAAGCAGTAGGCGATTATAACCATTGATGAAAATTCATTTTTACCAAAAATTCTTTGGTTCATTTTAACAACAAAATTTCTTTAGATATGAAAGGTTAATTTCAAAACCAAAATTTAAAACAAATAGACTAAAGGATTTTTTTTCCCCAACAATTTGTATTAAAAAAGCCGAACAAGTATTGTTTCAGATTTCAGAAGCTTTCTCCGACATCAGAAACCAGGGTTTACAGCAAAAACCTCGAAAGGTATCTTGGTGTGAACTCTATACTTGTTCTGCCAATTAATTAGGTAGTGAAATTACTTAAGAATGTCGTTCAGTCAGAAAATATTAATACATTTTAGCCTAAAGTTTGAAATCAAACCAACTCAAGATCTGATGAATGCAATACATAATTTAAAACTGTAATCAACGTTACTGAATTTTTTATGCTAACAAATTCTAAATTTAAAATGCATCACTATGATCCCAGGTTGCAAAATACCTTGGTTCTAGTTCCAAAATTATAGACTGGTTACTTTTTACCCCGTCAAGCAAAAATTTAGCCACTTTGTTATCCAAACTCCCTGTATACTTTAGCATTATCTTCTCAGCTATGGGTAGCATGGTAGAAACATCGTCTATGACATTGGCTTTTGCTTTTCCACGCACCCCCTTATACGGAATCGTTTCATCATCTATACAAAAGTACACGTTATGATTTTTTTGAATATTTTTTGCTTTTTTTGCTGTTTTGCCAGTTTCAATGTATAGGTTGTCATCTTGATAATGGTACCAAACTGGATGAACATTTGGTTCGCCTTTACTATCAATTGTTCCTAACAGTAAATTTAGTTTGGAGTTTGAGAGAAAATTCTTTACTTGACTTTCTGTCATTGCAGAACCAAATCCTGGACTTGCATGAATAATCTTCATCAAAATTGTTTTAATTTTGTTGATATAAAATTCTGACTATCTATTAACGATATTCAAAATCTTGGAATCTTGAAATTGGAGAATTATTTCTATTTACATTAAACAAAATAAATAAAAAAAGAATGCTTATTGGATAAAGTTCCCCTGACTGTGAGGGGTGCATTCTTTGTTAATTTCTCCGGAAACCTCAACTATGCAACCACAATTGAGCTTGTGAGATAGTTGAGAAATACTTGATTTTGACATTATGATGTCGTGTTTTTTTGAGGTATTAAGGGAAAGTTTGTAAGAAATACTACACCCAAGCTAACACAATTTGAATCAAATTCATACCCACGGCTAAATTAATTACAAATGAGAACGACTTATCAAGTTCCTAAATTCAGTTCAACTATATTTGAAAGACCCTACGAAGCTGTTTGTAATTTGTTCAATTTATCTCCCAATAATGTTAATCGTACTTTTTTCTCCACAGATCCTTGATTTTTACAAGTACTCTCTACCTCTGAATAACCTCAAAATACCAACTTATTTACCAGAAAATTCAAAAAATTTCCAAGAAATGCGTGACTATGAAGGCTCAGAGTGCTTTACTACTCCGAATGGGAATTTGTTTTGTTACTCTAGTCCTCTTTTTGAAGATGGACCAAGAGCTGCTTACGTAATTGGTCAAAGTGGAATTGATGGTGAGATTCATTTTGATCCAGTAGAAACTGGCCCAAATTATTTTTTGATGCTAAACATGACAAAGATTTCAGACAACAAAGCCACAATTGCATTTGCAGATAAAGACTATAGAATAGGAAACAAAACTAGTGCCTTGTATGAAGTAACTGATGAGTTTGAGTGGTCAACAACTGTAGAAAAATACGATACTTTTATCTCACATTGTACAAACTATGAAGGAACATCAGTAACCATAGTACAATATTTGGGAATAAAACCAATAAATGGAACTGATTATTTTCTAACCTGGCATACATCTGCAGATTCTGAAACTGGCGTCACATGTGACTATCCACAAATAATACAACACAGCTTAAAACATGAATTTCGGGATTTGTAAATGAAAATTGGGATAATAATTTCAATTGCAGTAATAGTTGTTGCAGGAGCTTTGCTTGTACAGTGGAATTATTCTAACTGGTTATGTGTTACCGAAAAAATAAAATTAGAATTTCATTGAATAGAAGCCTTTATGATGTTCTGAAAAATAATTTTATCAATGAAAATTATTTTGTTTGTTTTATTTGCAATTGGAAGTTTTACAATTATTGCCTTGACAAATACAGCATATGCAGTTTGTGCATTTGATCCTGAGAATCCATTTGCACCATGTGATGATTACATTGGTCATTTAGAATATCTAAAGTCACCTGATGAACTAATTCCCCCTCCACTAAAACAAATGAATCTTGGAATAAAGCTTGGACATGTTATTTGTGATCAAGACAAGAATCCTGTTTGGAATGTTCACTACAAACCAGCTTGTATCTTTGAAGCATCAGAAGGAGAACTCATCAAGAGAGGTTGGGCCAAGCTGCGATTGATGTTGCCTGCAGGACCAGATCCAATAACTGAGCTTGAGGTTATGGGCCATAACATCTACTCCCTTCAAGTATTGGGAAATTACCAGGTAGGAGATGAAAAATACCCACTAACCGAACCTAGAAAAAGAGAGATTGCATGGGAGTATTCTCAAGAATACCATCCAGGAGAAAATTATTTAGAGTATGCAATTACACCTCCCCAAAACTACTATAACACTGGAGATTCTGTCCAGTTTGATTTACTAGAATGGGGAAATTATTTGGACTGTTGGAATCTGCAAGTAAGAATTCTTGATGTGACAAACAATCCAGTGTATGAGGATAATTCTGTAAATTATTGTTTAGAACCTGACGGAATCCCAGGAACTTTCAATTCATATTCAACGGGAGAAGATTTTGCTGAATTTGTTTGTGATATACCTGGATACTACAGAATAGAAGTATCAAATGGAGAAATTTTCCCGGCTGACATCTTAGAGACCTTTGTTTGTATTGATCAAAAACCTGAACCCAAACCTCTAAAGTAGAACTCAAAAGCCTTTTAATTTGCAGTATTTGAATAAGCCAAAGTGCCTCGATAGCTCAGCCTGGTAGAGCGAACGCCTCGTAAGCGTTAGGTCGCGGGTTCAGATCCCGTTCGAGGCTTTAATTTTAAAAAGCAAAAAATTAAGAATTTGATTCTTCTAGGGTTTCAATATCGGTCTCAAGTTCTTTACCTAACCCTTTCCACCATTGTACTGTTTCCGTCATACTCCCCTCACTATACCGATAACCCGACCTTTATAGATCTGTCGGTTTAGAAATTTTTGATCAATTTTATCTAAAAATCTAAACTTGACTAGGACTCAGCTTTAGAATCTCTTTCTTTTCTGAGTTTGTTACGGTAAAATATTATCACAAGAGCTCCTATCGCACATCCAAAAAACACATACCACTGCATTGGGTCTCCTATCATTCCTAAAAATGCATAAATCGTTCCACCAATCAAAATCAATCCAATAATTTCTAGAAGTTTTATCAATTCAGTTGATCTGGTTCATCAAAAAGATATATGGTTTTGTAAATCACCATTATTGTGGATAAGTATCTCCTAGTAATTTTGATATTTTTGGTGGTAAGCCTTCCAATTTCGTTTATCTCTCCATCTGATGGGTCTTTACGAGATCCTCCTCTCTTGGTTTTATTTTATGGCTCTATTGCAGGAATTTTCATTATTATCGTATATAGCTCATACAAAGAACGAAAGGCAAGACAGGCAGCTAATGCTAAAAGAAGATCTAAAAAGTAAGTTTATAGTTCTAGCCCAAAGGATTCAGCAACATTTGCGAATTTAAGGTATGATTCCAAGTATTGTCTTCCCTTTGAAGTAATTACAAAGGTGTTTTTGCCGTCATATTCTATTTTGTTAATCAATCCTGAACCTGTCAAATTTCCAAGAAATTTTGACAATCTGGAATGCGAAAGATTAGCCTTTGTAAGCAAAGTGGTTGTCTTGATTCCTTCTTGACCTGCCTGTTCCGTAGCACTAAGAAGATCTCCAACGATTTGCATGCTAGTTCTATACGAAACCATGTAAAGCCCTTTGATTTACCAAGATATAAGAGTATTACCGACAATTCCCATATGACAGATCAGATAAATATACTTCAGGCATGGTTCTTTGATATTGTCCCAGTCTCCTATTCCTTGGTTTGATGAGTTTGTGGGTGTTGCTTATCGATATTATGATCTGCGCATGAATGTTGTTCCCTTGTTTACGCAGAGAAAATTGGCAACAAACCTTTGGCATGAATCTATAAACTGGTGGCAGGACCACTCAATTCGACTTCGCTTTGTAGAATCTGTTGATCAATATTGGTTCATAATGGGAGCAGAATCAAGTCATCCTCAATCAAATATCTCTTTTTTCAAGGTTTTGCCCAAGTCTGAACACTATGAACGATTCAAAAAAGGTCATCAAGGAGAGGCATACCTAAGATTAGGAGTTTATGCGGATAAACAACTCAAAGATGTAAAAAAAGATGCTTTGTGCAAATGCGGGCATGCAGCTGAGGATCATGATGAAAATGATGATGATGCATGTTTGTATGAAGTATGTAATTGTAAAAAATTCAAGAGCTTCCAAGTCAATTTACTAAAAAAGAAAAAAACAATTACAAATATTGAGTTTTTAGACGAACAAAATGTTAAAAACGACTCTTTAGCTTGGAATTGTCTTAATGTTAACAAATATTCAAAATGATCTAGTCTTCTTTTTTGTTTACTCTGATGTGGTCCCCAGGATAGTGGTCACTCAATTTTTTTGAATAACAGTCACCACATAAAACACCGTCTATTGACCACTCTTTCATAGGATTGAAAGTCATTTCTATCTCTGTACTACATAAAGCACATTTGTTTTTGGATCCCATGGCAATTTTGCTTTTTTGAATCAATATAAAAAACATTCTGGATTGCTTGAGGATTCAAAAATCATGTTAAATATCACTTATTTCTAGAAAGTCTAGGTAGGTAGTCTGGCCAATGTAAACCTCCTGCAAGTTTTTTACATGGTTGGACTTCTACCTGTAAAAAATTACAATAAATTGTCGACTAGTTTCTTTAAAGACAAAATTTCGTCTTCTTCTTGCTTTATTTTTTTATCAAGCACCCTTAACATGGAATCATTCCATACATGTTGAGAAAAGAAATTGTGTTTTGTATTGGCCAACTCAATCTCATCATCAACTATTGTGTCTTCTAGAAATTTTGTAACAACAATATCAGTAGTTTTCAATATTCTTGAATTGAGCTTAAAACTTCTAAAAATAGGCTCAAGTTTTACTACATCTTTTTTAAAGTCACCTTTTGATTCAAGTATTTTTTTATGTAAAATCCTAAAGTAAACTGCTACAAAAAACAAGGTACCATATCTTTTGGTTTTATGACCTCCTTTCTTTCCATATTTGAGAACTTTTTTTGCATATTCTTTTACCAAGTAGGGGTAGAGCAAAACTCGATAATCGTCTTTTAAGTTATCATTGAAGACATCATCATATTTGCTTCCTCGTGGTAGAAATTGTGCAGGAGAACTATATGCTTCAGTTGGTCGCTGTTCAATACCTGCAACAAGAACTTGGATTGCGTCTTTTGCAACAATTACTTTTTTGTGATTATCAGGTAGATACTTGTTATATGTTGAGTCTCCCTCGTATTGACATTGATTGGCTTTGGTCTTGGAATCAAACGATCCAGCTTGAATCTCGTAAAAATAACCACAATTCTTTAACTGAGATTTTATTGACTTGTGAAAATCCATTAGGGAGACTAGATCTTTTCCACGAACAGAGTTTTGTGAGTTTCTGTATTTTGTAATGTTGTTTTGTTCTTGCTCATCATCAGCTTTGATTATTGTAACTGTCATTGAACCGTTAAGGTTTTTGGTGCGTTTGGAATGATCTAAAATGGAGTTTGATGTTTGAGCACCATTTACAATTTGAGGTGCAAAAAGCTTTATGATGTTATCTCCAAGCTCTTCAAAATCACTTACTACTATAGTAATTCCATTGTTATAATAGAAGAATTTACCGGGATTGGTTTGCAGCGTCTCTCGAAGCCCCTTGTTTACTGTTGTTTTGAACTGCATCCATTGTCTGATATTTGATTCAAAAACATAATCTCTATTCTTGTTCACAAAGTCCGTTAATTCTCGAAGCTTTAAGATTCCTAAAATGGTATTATCATGCCTTAACATTCTTTCTAATTTTATTGAGGATTTTTTCCCTGCCGCAGGCTTTTTTATTCTATCCCATAATTTTTGAATTATTTTTTCAATATCCAAAATCTCAATGACATCGTCTTGATATTCGACTTTTTGGTCAGTTACATAACAACATTTTATTTTCAAATTTTTTTCTTTAATTTTGGTTACTAGTTGGGCTAACTCTGGTCTCATTTTTGTAACATCTTTTCCAAGTAACCTTGTTGTATCTTCCTTGAATTTTGCAATAGCTTCAATAGAGTGTGATGTACCGTACTTTGATTGAAACAAACGAATAGTGTTATCTGAAAAGTCAACAGGAAGATATGCGTCTATTCCAAGATCATTTGCTCCATCCACAATTGCATCAGCTGCATCATCTTCAGTTGCCTCAAAGACTCTTGTCAAAACCCATTGAAGAAAGTTATTTCCCTTTTCCACATCGCTTTTGGAGTTTTCAGCGTGTTCTCTAATGTTATCTTGAATGTTTTCAGCAAATCCTTCCAGGGGAGGAGTGGTTTTCTTTTCAATAAGCAAAGCTTGAGACCCTGGAATGTATTCTAAAAGACCATTTTCATTTTGAGCCAAACAGAATTTCTAATATGCTATATATTTAGAGAATTGGGTAATTACATAATAACTTGGTTTCGTGTGTGATTTAATTTGAAAAAAATAGTAATAACAATTGGAGCAATTATCACTCTAGTTTTGGTTTTGGTGGCAATTTCTGTGCTAAATCAAGAAATTGAATCCCAAAAAAATAAACCAGAATTAGAATTGAACACACAAGATATTACGTTAGAACCAGATGTAATAATGCCAACAAAGGTTTCTAGACCAGGATGTGAAGAAACAAACTCTTGTTACATTCCCACCATTATTACAGTCAGCCAAGGAGATACTGTTACTTGGGCTAACCAAGATGTTGCCTTTCATAGTGTAACTTCAGGATTTTATGACAACCCAACCGAACTTTTTGATAGTGGACATTTAGATCCTGAAGAAAAATTTAGCGTAACTTTTGAGGAAAAAGGAACGTTTGATTACTTTTGTACCTTACACCCTTGGATGGAAGGTAAGGTGTTAGTTGAATAAGAAAAGGTACCCGAGGGAGTCGAACCCCCTTGTATAGGTTTTGCAGACCCACGCATAACCGCTCTGCCAGAGTACCGCAAACAAAAATCATAAAATCAACAATTAAACTCTTTAGATTATTATTTTATGTAGGGTTTGGATGCCAGTTTGACATCCTCTGATTTAACGGTCTTCCGTCCAGCATGAGAACTCATTTCTACTGCACTTTTGGCAATATTTGTGGCCAATTCCTCGATAATTCTTCGTAGTTCATCTGCCGATTCGTCGCTTACCCTTTCAGCTCCTGCTTTCTTTAAGATTCTGTACATTGCTGAAAGACCAAGTTCAGAAGATTTCATTAATTTTGATTTTAATTTAACATGATAAAATATGATGAATTAAAAAATATCACCAAGAAATCGATTTATACAGACAATTAATTTCTCATAATAATGGTATGGATGTTTGATTCCCATATTCATTTATCAGATCCTGCTTATGAGGATGATCTTGATTCAATAATAAAGGGAATGGAAAATATGCACATACAGGCTTGTTGTGTTTCAATGGATTCTTTTAATTCCAGAAAAACTCTTGAGATTGCAAAAAAAAGTAAATTGATTCTTCCTTTTATTGGGATCCATCCAGAATGTGCAAGTGACAATTTAGAATCTATGTTAAATTTAATTCAAAACAATATAGAATCTATTTCAGGTATTGGGGAAATTGGTTTAGATCCAACATATGTAAAAACTGAGGAGGATTGGAAAAAACAAGTAAAAATTTTTGAATCTCTTTTGTCCATAGCAGAAAAATATCAGAAACCAGTTTCTATTCATTCTAGAAAAAGCCTTGATGATATATTTGAAATAATGGAGTCATTTTCTACAGAAAATGCATTGTTACATTGGTTTGATGGTAGTAAGAAACAACTTAACAAGGCAATGGATATGGGATTTTTTGTATCTTTTGGTCCTGTTTTGGTTTATGCCAATGATAAACAAACTTTATTGAAAAAAACAAATGAAGATAAAATTTTGGTTGAAACCGACGGCCCAGTAAGATTCTCCAGATGTTTTGAAATGAAACAAGCCCAAATTGGTTTTATTCCGAGCGTAATTTTTTCTGTTTCCAAAATTTTGAATAAGCAATATGATGAAGTGGTATCAATATTAGAAAAAAATTCAAACAAATTTCTAGGAAAATAGGTATAAAATACCCCAATCTCGTATGGGAAGGGTGGATAGGATAAAACGTCTTTCATATGAGGTTCTTGACCAACACAAGTCAAAGTTTGGGGAAAATTTTAGTGATAACAAAAAATTACTAGATGAATTAACCATCATTCGTTCAAAAGGTCTTAAAAATGAAGTTGCAGGTTACATTACTAAATTCATCAAAAGTGAAAAAAGAAATCAAGAAATTAAAAATGCCCAAGCCGAAGCTATGTCAGAAGAGATTAAAGAAGAGCCAATAGTTGAATCACATACAGAAACCACTCAAGAATCTGAAGAAACTGTAATTGAGGTAGGGGTTGAAGATCCTGTGGAATCAAAGCCAAACGAATCTTCTGAAGAAACAAATTAACAATAATTCAAAAATTTAATTTCCTCTTTAATTGAATTTAATTAATGGTTACAGTAAGGTTAATCGGAGGAATAAAAAAATCTTTTAATTCTGAAGAAATTACCTTAGAGATTGAAAATGTTACTCTAGAAAAATTATTAGCCCTGTTATTAGAAACCCAACCCAAAAACACTCCCAAAATTGACCTGAATAACATAATGATTGCAATAAACGGAGCAGATTCCTCCGCAATTAATGGGAAATCAACAATAATAAAAAAAGATGATTTGGTAAGTATTATTCCCATAATTCATGGGGGGTCTAGAAAAAAATGGATGTTTAATTTCGGTAGAAAAACCATTCTTGCAATTGAGTTAAAAGGAGCCAAAGAAATTGATGTTTCCTTTTTAGATAATTTACGAAAAGATTTTCCAAATGTTAAATTTCAGGCAATTTCAAGTAAATTCACCCTTAATACTTATCATTTGGAAAAAATAATCTCAATATCATTGCAATCAGAAAAAGAAAAAATTCTACTTGCAAATAAAATTGAAACTGATATACTAATGAGATTTGCATCTACAAATCAAATTAGTGAGGCAATCAAAAAAGTTGGAATCAAACCAAAAACTAACGTTGTTTTAATTGCGATTGGAAAAAAACTAGACCTTGATAAACTCTCCAAAAAGCTAGCTCCATTAACCCTTGAAATTTTTTCAAAAGATAATTCTACTTTTTTAAAAAAATATTTTAAAATTTCAAAAAAACAATTAGAATCAGTATCATCTCAAAAACCTCTTGAAGATCTTTTAATCGAAAAAGCTGCAGTTTTAGTCAGATAGACTTCTTTTAGTCTTCTCCACACTCAAAATATCAGAATTTTTTATTATTGCGATTCCTGTTTTATCTCCCAAAATTTCTATTTGGATTACTTTGTCAGGGTTTTCTAAAGACACTTTATTTGGAAATCGTCTTGCTATCCGTGAAATAATCTCCTGACTTGATATGTTAGAGTTCCTTCTTTCAACTGAAATTCTATATGTTTCCCCCCCTGAAATTAAATTAGACAAATCATCTACTACCTCTTCAATTTTTTCAATTTTAGTTTGTGTTTCTTTTTGCACTGGGATAACCCTTAGACTATATCTTAAACTCCAAGGCTCGTCTAACACTTGCTCCCGCAAATCATTTACTATTTGGATAGGATCCAATTTAGTTTGAGCAGTAATAATTCCTGACATCGAAGTTGGATTAACAATAGGCTCTGAATCCCCCATTTCTTTTAAAATTTGGGTAAATTCTGATTGGGTTTCAGGCTCTAAATGTCTAGCACACGTAATAATCAAATTCAAAGATAGACTTCAATCTCCTCTTGTTTTATTGGACCTTGCCTGTGAATAATAGGAAACCCATTTACGATTTCCAAAATAGTTGATTCACCTTTGTTATGTGTGTCTCCTCCATCAACAAAAACATCGTATCCCTTTATTTTGTTATAGCATTCTTGAGATTTTGTAAAGGATTTTTCTCCAGATAAATTTGCGCTTGTTCCAACTAAATATTTCGACTTTTTTAGAATTTCAAGAAGACACTGGTTATTTGGAATCCTTATTGCAATTTTTTCTTCGATTCCTAATGATTCTTTTAATTTTTGTTCTTTTAATTTCAAAATTAGAGTTAGAGGACCAGGCCAAAATTTTTCTGCAACATTTTTAGAGATTTTATCGATTTCAGCGATTTCAGAAGCAAACTCTATGGAAAAAGTAAGAACGGGAAAAGGTTTTTCCCGACTTCGTTCTTTTATTTGATAAATTTTATCGACTGAACTCTTGCAAAATGGATCACAACCAATCCCATAAACGGTATCTGTGGGAAACACAATAATTCCACCTTCTTTTATTATGTTTGATGCTTTTTCTATTCCTTTAGCATCACAATTAACTTTCATAAAGAATTTAAATTCTTTCTTTAATTATTCATTTTCTTTTGAAAAGTATTTAATCTTGAAATGATACTGTTGTAAAATGCTTAGTGAGTCATCAGAATTTGAGGACACTGAATTCGAAGATGACTTTGATGATGAATTTGATGATCTAGATGAAGTTGATGATTAAATAGTTAATCCAAAGTTATTAGCAAATCCACTAAATGTTTTATAGGCTTGTAAAAAATCTCTTCCGGTTTGGCTAATTTTGTATTTATTTGAACCTTGGGAATCAACTTTTTCCAATAATCCCTGGGATACTAAGGTTTGTAAAATCCTAGAAATTCTTGAATGAGATACATTGGCTTTACGAATTAGATATGTTACTGTTGCACCATCCTCGTCTTGAAGATCATCTCTAGTGGTGGAAAGAATATCTCCAATGATTTTCATATGCGTGCGATATTCAGCCATTTTTCTCTAATTTCTTGCGAATAATTTCTATGATAGTGGCATGCTATTTTGCAATATACCAAAAAGATAAAAGAATTTGACAAATTGAAAATATCAAAAATTTTGAGCCTGAGATTTTTTACTAGTCAAAGTTATCATCTAATTTGATTTTCGTCATTGGCACCTTACTTACAGGAATAAACAACGCAATCAAACCAGATATTTTAATTAACATTGAGGTAACATACAAAATTGATTCTGGGAAAACAAATGAGTACCATCCCAAAAATTCACCTAACGCTAGTAAAGATAATCCTGTTGCAACCGAAATTGCTCCCTTGTTCCTATTTTCAAAATAAGACATTATTGTTTCAATTGCACCATAAGCTAGAAGAATAAATGAAACAGATCTAAAGATATGCTCTATGTGAACCGATGATACAAAAAATAATGGAAAAAATCCAACCGAACGAAAGTATCTAGATTTTGGGAAGAGTGATTTTATGCTATGAGAAAATGCAATGAAAAAGTAACCAATGGTTTGAATTGCAATACCTAAAGTCTGTATCCATCTTTCTAAACTACCTGTCTTGAATACAAGGTCTTCTAGTGTATAGCCAACCCATATTACTCCAAACCCTGCACTAATTGAGAAAAAAGCAATAGCTAATCTAAATAATGTTGGACTGCCTGTATTTCTGAAACCAATTGTAGACACAATACCTATGGATAAACCTACAAGGAAACCAACAAGATTAAGAACATTTTCTAATAAAAATTCCAATTATGAGTATCTTCATTAAATTATTATTTTAATTTGATGGATGTTTTTTCCATTAATCCCATTCATCTAATGAACCTGAGGACTGACCCTCTGTGCTTCCTGTATAGTCTCCAAGAATATCAGAATAAGTTTTTTCATTGTGGGCAACAAATTTTACATATTCTCCATAACTCATATCCAAATCACAATTATCACATTTTACAAAAGAAAAGTCCATAGATAATTCAGCATTTTCCTTACACTTGGGACATTTGATCTTCATAGGTCAAAATGACTTTAACAACTATTATTGTTTTACATTAAATTAATTATCCAAAAAATTAGACTAGTATTTGTTCAACAAATTCACTAATTAAAGAAGAATCAATAAAAGATAAAAAGCGTTTATGTTTGCTTTAATCAATGACCCAAGCATGCACAAAATGTAAAAACGAGATTCCAGAAACTGAAGAATTAGATCCAATTCAAAGCAAATACCCTGTTTGTGGAAAATGTTGGGCAGAATGGAAAGAATACCGAGTCATGGTAATGAATGAAATGAGATTAGATATGTCGATGCCTGATCATCGTAAACTCTTAAAAAAACATGAAAAGATTTTCGCTGGGGTTCTTACTCCTGAAGGAGACTATGTAGATTATTCAAATGAGGATAATCGAAAACCTGATGAAAATACTAATTCCTAGAATCCTAGTTGCATTTGGGCGTTATCAGGAATAATTAACAACAACTTCCTCTTCCTTTCCGCGTCATAATTGTTGATTATTTTCTTTACTGATTGGGAAATAGTTGTTCTTTTTTCATTATCTAATGTAAGAAAAATTTCTAAAATCCCATCAAGATTAAAGGCAATCAATTTTTGAGGATTAACTGCAATTTCGTTGATGTATGCTTCAAACAACCCTGTTCTTTGCTCTTCTGGCAATGTTGTTAAAATCTCTAACCAAGTTTTGAAAAGCTTTGAAAAGTTAGGGAACGGGATAGTAGGCCCTGCTTCTAAGGCATTTATGATTAATTGTTTTTTTTCTGGATCGCTCATAGCAAAAAATTCTACCATTCTTTTTTTCAATATGGGTGTTCTAAGAAAATCAGGAAGGTTTGCCAAAACTACAATTATGTTTCCTGCATAATTTGGTTCTGACAATATTTTTTTGGTTCACAATTGCATAATAAATCCTGTGCGAACACTTTAGCTTAAATAAACCCAACCTCCGCAAAAAATTATGACTTCTACAGTAGTTGTCGGGGGTTTTTTTGGTGATGAAGGAAAAGGAAAAATTATTTCATACCTTTCCATAAAAGACAATCCTAAAGTTATTGTTCGTGGAGGAGCAGGACCTAATGCAGGACACACAATAAGAGATGGAGACAAAGTCTACAAAGTAAGAATGCTCCCTAGCGGATTTTTAAACAAGAATGCCAAAGTCATGATTGGTCCAGGCGTAGTTATCAATCCTGATGTTTTACTAAAAGAAATTGAAGATTTTGGGGCTTCTGGAAGAGCCTTTATTGATAATCATTGTGGGATTATTGAAGAAAAGCACCTAACAAGCGATTCAAAAGGAGAATTAAAAGAGAAAATAGGTAGTACAGGCTCAGGAACAGGCCCAGCAAATGCTGATAGGGCTTTGAGAGTCCTGAAAATGGCAAAAGAAATCGACTCACTCTCCCCTCTTTTAACCGATGTGCCGAATGAGGTAAACTCTGCTATTTCAGCAAAGGAAAATGTTTTAGTTGAAGGTACTCAAGGAACCTTTCTTTCATTGTGGCATGGGACTTATCCCTTTGTTACTTCGAAGGATGTAACTGCCTCGGGGATTTGCGCCGACATTGGGCTAGGACCAAAAAATGTTGATGAGGTAATCGTTGTTTTCAAATCCTATGTTACAAGAGTAGGCACAGGACCTTTGGCAAATGAATTGTCCTTAGAAGAAGCTGAGAAAAAAGGCTGGTCTGAATTTGGTACAGTTACTGGAAGACAAAGACGTGCAGCAGAATTTGATTTTGATTTGGCCAGGCGTGCAATTATGCTCAATAGTGCTACACAAATCTCCATAACAAAGTTAGACATCTTATTTCCTGAATGTGCAGGAAAAACATCTTATGATGAAATTTCTCACGAGGCAAAAAAGTTCATTGAGAATATTGAAGAGAAATTAAACACGCCTGTTACAATAATTGGGACAGGACCTGCAATCAATGATGTTATTGATAGACGATAAAATAAAAAATTAGAATAAGTTTAAGTGAGTATTCTACATTTGACTTTCGTGGATAAATTACCTCATTACATTCAAGTTTCTTCTACATTAGAATTTTCACGTTTGGTTTGTGCACTAGAGCGCTCACCTCGCATATCTTTTCTTCATGACCATGAAGGTCAAAAAATTTTATCAGTTCAAATGGATGTTTTAAAAGAAAAACCTATCGTGTATTATACCCCTCTAGACCATAAGGGTCATTTTCTTTGCTACACCTTCAAAGGAGAAAACGAACTTACCGAAATTGTGGATACTACAAAAGATGCTAGTCGTCTTTATTCTCCAATTGTAAAGATAAAAAAACTTCCAGAAACTCTTAGACCAGGAAATGGAGCAACTGTTAGATATGAACCAATAGAGCTAGAAGATTTGTCTAGTCTTGCAAAACTCACTTATGGTTTTGAAGATAATCCATTCCCATTGTTTTTGTTTCCTCACAATGAAAAATGGTTGCTAGGTGTTTTCATGACTTTTACAGAAGAGGGGACATCCTACTTTTGTCACGTAGTACTTGATAAAGATCCTGAAAAACCATTTTTGAAATTTGCACACGATAATTCAGAACCCATTTTTGTAAGTAGTCCATACGAACATGGATATTCTTATGTGAAAATTATCAAGCTTAAAGACACTCATCCACTTGTAGATTATGGCCACCTTCAAAACTAGAATTTCAAAAATATCCAAAACCAATGGCAAATTGATTCTTGCAAATGATTATGATTCCTCAATTAAAAATTTAGAATCAAAAACAATTCAAAATATTAAAAAATTAAATCCATATTTGTGTGCAATTAAATTGAATTTTCATTTATTGTTACCATTAAGCTCAAAGCAAATATCTAAAATAAACAAAACAGCTCATGATTATGGTTTACAAACTATTGCTGATATCAAGCTTAATGATATCGGAAATACAAACAAAGTTACCACCCAAAATTTATGGAATTTGGGATTTGATGCAGTAATTGCTAATCCTATCATGGGTTTGGATAGTTTGAAAAATTTGGTAAAGATGACTCACAAAAATCAGAAAGGTGTCATCACTTTGTGCCATATGAGTGCTCCTGAGGCTAAATTATCATATGATTTGGAGGTCAAAATGGCTAAAAAACAACAACTTTACCAATTATTTCTGCATTGGGGATTAGAATCTAAGGTGGATGGTATAGTAGTAGGAGCTACTTATCCAAAAATAATTTCGTATTGTAAAAAACAAGTAGGAAAAAAATTAAGTATCTATTCTCCAGGTGTTGGCACTCAGGGAGGGGATGCTAAAGAAGTTATAAGTTCTGGTACTGATTACTTGATTGTTGGACGGAGTATACTTAATGCAAAGGAACCTGTTGCAGTTGCAAAAAACTTACAATCACAAAGTTTTGGTTAGAAATTCATAGGATTTTGATAAAACAGTTTTTGCATTATCAAAAGTAGTTTTGTCCATTGCTGTAAGGTAATCCATCCAAGTGTAGTTTAGATGTTCATGCGATATTTTAATGTGCTTTGTTTGGGTTTCACCTAGGAAAAAGACTACTTGCTTGTGAACAAGCTCTCCTTCATATTGAAAGTTGTATTCAATCCATTCTTCAAAACCCTCTAGAAACTTTACATCTTCAATTCCTGTTTCCTCTTTTGTTTCTCGTATGGCAGTTTCGCGTGATGTTTCATCATTTTCCATCTTACCTTTAACAAAATCCCAATGACCTGATGGATAATGTAACAATAAAAACAAAATTTCATTATTTTCTCTTCTGAAGATTACAACTCCAGATGATTTTTCTTCTATCATTTTCCCATTCTTCTTTTTCTTTCTTGAAAGGTTCTAATTGCTCGCATCAAATCAATTTTACGAAATTCTGGCCAAAAAATATCCATGAAAACTAATTCACTATAGGCACTTTGCCACATTAAGAAACCACTTAGTCTTTTCTCCCCTGAAGTTCTTAAAATCATATCAGGGGATGACTGTGGAAGGTGTGAGGTATACAAGTTTTCTTCGATTTTTTTCCTGTCAATGTCCTTAACATCTAATGTCCCGTCTTTGATCTTTTCTCCAATTTTTTTAACTGCATCTACTAGCTCAAACTGCCCTCCGTAGGCCAAGGCTACGTTTAGAAAATGTTCATCGTAATTTTTTGTTACTTCATCTAGTTTTTTTAAGACTCCTTTTATGGATTCAGGCAATAATTCAACTCGTCCAATTGCTTTTACTCTCATCTTATTTTTGTGAATCCTAGGATCATTGTACAACTTTTCAAGCCTCATTCGAATTAACTCGTAAAGGTATTCCAATTCATCATCTTTGCGATTTAGGTTTTCAGCAGACAATGCATAAAGGGTAATTATTTTAATATCTAATTCCTCACACCAATCCAGTAAATTTTCTACGGCATCTGCTCCTCTCCAATGTCCTTGTTTGGCAAGAGCAAAATGTCTCTTAGCCCATCTCCTATTACCATCTAAAATTAAGGCAACGTGATTTGGAATGTCTCCACTTCTAATATCATTTTCAAGCTTTTTCGAATAAATTTTGTATAATCCTGAAATTTGAAAAACTGTATCCTTTACTTTGTTAACTTTAATCACCTTTTGATTTCTATTAGGGTCTTGAAAATATCAGTGTTTTTTATTAAAATTGACTAGAAAAAGAAAATTTAGTCTGATACCATCTCTTGGTTCTTATGCTTTCGATACTTTTTGAACAGAATCGTTGCCGAAATCAGGGTAGCAGCAAGCCCTCCCAACAAGGGTGGTACAAGAGTAAATGAACTTTCATCATTTATCATAATATTTGTAAATTGGAATACTGTGGGGTACAAAGCTACCAACACTACTAACCTCAACACATCGCTAATCTGCCTAGGTACACTGCCCATCCAATTACTAAGGAGTATTCCAGCAAATATTGCACCTAACCCAATCCAAAGTATGGGAAGAGCCCCTGAAACAAACTGTCCAATAATCACTTTGTTAGAAAACATCGAAAGAATTTCAGTCTGTGTTTCTAGTATTTCTTGATCAATTGCATTAATTCCTGCAGGTACGGATGTTATCATTAACAAAATTCCGGCAACCATCGTGAATATGCGAATGAATCCCATCGGAGTTGGTTTGGTCCAGTTTGACCAAGCTCTATCAATATCAAATGCTCTAATCAAAAATGCTCCACCCAAAATACTAACTAAAACAGCTGTAATCTCAGCAGTATATCCAACTATTGTTGCTACTCCGCCTATTAACAAAAGTATTCCAGGCACTCCCAAGAAAAATTTAGAATATTTAGAATCATAGGCGATCATTTTCAAATATTTACCAAAAACAGCATAGGAATACTCTACGCTTCTACTTACCTTCATTACTACTCGTTGCACAGAAATCACGGGAAGGACATTTTGAATAACTGGAACGACGCTTTCATCATCTTCTCCATCTGAAACAATAACCGCCCCATTAGCGGAAAACTGTTCTAATGCTTTTTTTGTCTCTTCAAGAATTTTTTCATCCGCTTGAACTCCTCTACTTTTTACACCGGCCACAGTTATTACTTCTGCTTGGTATCCCTTGCTAATCAAATCTTCATAAGTTTTAATGGCAGCAAAAATTGAATTAGAGTCGGCATCTTCAGGATCTTCTAGGGCCAGTCTCTGAGCAGCTTCTATACAAGCATCTCTCCCAATTACAGGAGTTATTATTCCTGCTTTTTCGCCTACGTCATTGTCTCTATCAATACAAATTACAAGTAGCTTGTTAGAAGTCGACTGACTAACATCTCTCTCCACTTCGTTTGAATTTTGAGACATTTTTTATATAATCACAGAATTGCTTTTTAACAATTTCCTACTAGTCAAAATATTAGAAGTTGGGTTTGAGCCTAATTAGGTCTAGAATGGTCGGAAACTTGTGCTAATCTATCTGATTCTGACTTTAGATTCTGAATTTTTTCTAAGGTGGCATCAAGCTTGTTTGAATTTCCTTCCTTTACCAGATTTGCATAAACTTTAGTTTCTGTTACATATGAATTGAAGTTCTTTAGTGATTCCATATAGCTAATGTAGCTCTCCTGCCATTCTGTAGGAGGTTTTGATGTTACAAACTCGCTTATTTGACCGGTAATTTGAGAGGATACAACATCGGAAATCTGCAAATATTCATCTGGGGTTATAGTTCCTTCCTTTAAATTTTGAAATTCAGTTGCTATTGAATCATCTAAAATTGAATGTCGTTCTTTTATCCCATCTAAATAATTCTCATAATCTGAAATTACAAATGACATTGGAGTTTCGTGTGGTATCATCCAAAACAAGAAACTGGCCCCAGTTATTGCTCCTAGTATTATTATGGTTATTGCAATTCCTTTTTTTGATGCCATTTTGAAGACTTCACACTATGGGTGTTTATAACTGATAATTTTACCCAAAAATGGATTCAAAACAGTGAAAAAGTAAAAAATGTTTAGAGTTTTGCGAATATCAAAAAAAACCTTAAAGATTTTCTATTTATTGATATAATTTCTTAAAATATCTTATTCCTAAATGATGGAAAAATTTACACTCGTCACGCCTGTGGTTAAATAAATTTCACAGCCTCTTCCTAAATAGGACCTAGTTTGAGGAACTCTAGAATGGTAGAAGCATATTGTGTAAAATGCAGAGCTAAAAGGGAAATAAAAAATCCTAAAGAAACTAAACTCAAAAACGGACGACCAGCAGTTAAAGGTGTCTGTCCAGAATGTGGAACTAACGTTTTCCGAATAGGAAAAATGGATTAAATATAATAATCCACATGTTTTCTCTTTTTCAAAAACCCATATAGGGACAAAATTATTGTATTTATACATGACAAAGTCCGAGTATGAATCACTCCTTAAACGAATTCAAGATAAAATTGGAGATACAAAGGAAACAACAGCTAGATTTGAGTTACCAGTTGTAGATGTCATGTGGGAAGGACAAAAAACCTATCTTCGTAATTTCTCAGAATTCCCCAAGGTACTTCGCCGGGATCCAGATAAGGTCTTACAATATCTCTCAAAGGAATTTGCAGTTCCCGCCGAGCGTTTAGGTGACAAGGCCATGTTTGTGGGTAAAAGAGCTCCTGAAGATTTTACGCGATTGTTTGAAATTTATGTAAAAGACTATCTGGAGTGTCCTACTTGCAAAAGTCCAGATACCAAAATTGTAAAAGAAAACAGAATTTCATTTTTGATCTGCGAAGCATGTGGTGCAAAATCTACTCTAAAAGGCAAGTATGCATAATGCCATTCTCAGTCAAAACAAACAATTACGAAAAAAATCTAATGTTAAATATCTGTGATTTGGATCTCTTAGGAAAAAATATTGTTGAAGATGAATTAGAAATGAACATTAGCAAGAGCTATTACGGTGATAAAATCATTGAGGATAAAGAGGCTCAAGCCTTATTAAAAAATGCTTCAATAATTAACATGGTTGGTAAAGAAACAATTTCACTGTCTTTAGAAATTGGAATAGGATCCGAAAAGGGTGTGAAAATTATTGGGGGTGTTCCTTTTCTAATTGTTTTTAAAATGTAGAACAATTATTAAAGAAATCCATTTTATCTAGTAGAATTAAAACACCATGTTGTCAACTGACATTAGTAAAAAATTAGAATCGAAACTTGATGAAAAGATTTTTTCAAAGTCAAGAAAAAAACAACTTCCTGATGGATTCAAAAAGGGAAAAGTTGTCAATGAGGTTTTAGATAAACCCACGGTAATGACACTTTACAAAATGATAACTGATCATATTATTTCATATGTTAATGGTCCAGTAAGTGCAGGAAAGGAATCAGTTCTTTTTTGGGCAGTTAATGAAAACAAAAAAGATGTTGCATTAAAAATTTATTTGGTTACTACATCAAGTTTTAAAAAAAGAGAACAATACATTTTAGGTGATCCTAGATTTTCAAAACTCAAAAAGGGAACAAAAAATCTGATTTATCTGTGGTCAAAAAAAGAGTTTCGTAACCTCTCTCAATGCTATGACTGTAAAATTCCTGTTCCTAAGCCTATTCATGTAGTTAATAATGTTCTTGCTATGGAGTTTGTGGGTACAAATGGGGCGCCTGCAAAACAACTCCTAGAATCCGAAGTAGATGAAAATGATTACATCCAGGCAATTGAGATTTTGAAAGATCTATACCAAAAAGCAAAACTTGTTCATGGAGATTACTCTGAATATAACATCTTCAAAACTGAAAAAGGATTGATTCTTTTTGATTTAGGATCAGCAATTGACACAAGACATCCTAATACTGAAGAATTTCTTAAAAGAGATATTAATAACATTACAAGATTCTTCACTAAAAGAGGAATCACAGTTAATGATCCAGAAATTGTCTTCCAGGAAATAATATGAGTTTTGAAAAATTAATCCGTATCCCCAATGATCGTATAGGTGTTCTAATTGGCAAATCAGGAAATGTGAAATCAAAAATCGAACAATTATGTCATGTTAGTTTGGACATTGATGGAACAACTGGAGAAGTATGGATAAAATCTAACGATGATGTAGAAAAAATTGAACCATTCAAAGCTATGGAAATAGTTACAGCAATCAGCCGGGGATTTTCTCCTGAAAATGCAATGACTTTGATGAAAGGTGAAAATTCTTTACACGTTATTGATTTAAGAGATTTTGCAGGAAAGTCAAGTGCAAATATTGAAAGAATTAAAGGGAGATTAATAGGAGAAGGTGGAAAGGCAAGAAGAAACATGGAAAATTTGAGTGGTACATTAATTTCTGTATATGGAAAAACAGTTTCTGTAATCGGAGACACTAACAAACTTCGCTTAGCAGTAGATGCAATTTCATCTATATCAACTGGTAGCATGCATGGTGCTGTTTACAATAAACTAGAAGCTGCTAATCGAAGAGGAAAAGAAGAAAAAATGAAACTTTGGGAGAATCAAAATGTCTACGATTAAAGAAAAATTCAACCAAATCTCTCCAAGTGAATTCTTTTACAGAAATCGAGATATGGCTGGATTTAGCAATCCTACCAGGTCCTTATATACAGCTGTGCGTGAATTTGTGGAAAATGGGTTAGATGCATGTGATCAAAAGGGGATTCTTCCTGATATTCATTTAACAATTAAAGCAGTTGATCCTGAGAAACAGGATCCAAAACAGTATGTTCTTACTGTAAAAGATAATGGCCCAGGAATTGAATCAAAACATGTTCCATTAGCCTTTGGGACAGTACTATATGGTTCTAAATTTGGATTAAAGCAAGCCAGAGGTATGTTTGGTCTTGGAGCAACCATGGCGATACTTTATGGACAAATTACAACAAACAAAGCTGTAACTGTAAAAAGCTCAACTGATGGAAAAACTTCTGATGAATATGAATTGCTTTTAGATATTCAAAAAAATAAACCAATTATCCTAAAACATAAAACAAAAGAAGTTTCCAAGAAAGGTCTTTCTGTAAGTATTTACTTAGAAGGAGATTATTCTAAAGCTGGTTCAAAAATCAGAGATTATGTTTACCAAACTTCTCTTATAACTCCATATGCTTCCATTACATTTGATGACCCGAAAGGAGAAAAATATCATTATCCTAGAATGCTAAAAACAATGCCCAAACCACCAACTATTATCAAACCACACCCTTACGGAATTGATGTTGAAACAATTAGGAGGATGATGGTAGAATCTCAATTTGAAATACCCACCATAGATGATAAAATGATTGAGAAGGTTAGAAAAGATTTAGGACTGTCAAAACAGAATCTTAGCTTTACTGCTATTATGACAAAGGCAAAAAAGAAATGGAAAAATCTATCAAGACAAATTCGAGTTGTAATTGCCTTAATGTCATTTCTAAAAATGGATTTTGATAAATTAAGCAAGATTGCAATTGAAGATTTGGATGTTCCAAATAAAAAATTAGTTTATTGGGATTTTGGTGATTCAACTTCTAAAACAATTGATATGGATCCTGAAAGTCAGTATTACAGACAATTAACAAATACAGTACAGGGAGAAACTCTGACTTCCTTTCTATCAAAAAGATTCCAGAGAGTTGGACCTACGACAGCCGTAAAATTTGCTGAATTTGCTGGATTCAAGCCTGAAAAACGTATAGGAACCATGACAAACCAAGAACTTGCAAAACTTAGTGATTCTCTTCAAAAGTTTGATGATTTTATGACTCCCGATCCAAGTTGTTTGGCTCCTCTAGGAGAAGAACCCTTGGAGAAAGGAATGCAAAAATTTTTCAATCCTGACTTTTTGGCGGTTATTCAACGAACTGCTTCAGCTTACTCGGGATTCCCTTTTGTTGTCGAAATGGGAATTGCATATGGTGGTGATATCCAGACAAGAGGAATCAAAGTCTATCGTTTTGCAAACAGAATCCCATTACTTTATGATGAAGGTAGCGACGTAGTCTTAAAAGTTGTAAATGATATTGATTGGTCAAGATATAAAGCAAAAGGAGATCCTCCACTAGTTATTGTCTCCCATATTTGCTCAACTAGGATCCCATACAAGACAGCAGGAAAAGAAAATGTAGCAGACAGACAAGAAATTGAACGAGAATTGAGATTAACAATCCAATTTTTAGCTAGGAAACTATCTATTTTCATGAACAAGCGAGGACAAGCCGAAGCTGCCAGAAAGAGAGCAAATCTTTACGCAAAATATGTGCCACTAATTGCACAGTTTTGTACGGAATTGGCAGGAAAGAAAAAAGAACCACAATATCAAAAAATACTAAAAGAGGAGAGTCCTATAGAAAATGAGTAAAAAATCTGAAAAAGCAAAAGCCCTAAGCCAAAAAGCTAAGGAAAAACAAAAAAACATTCTTGAGATGCTAAAAACACACGGTGCAAAAATCTATGATGATCTAGACAACGGTGAATTTCCCAAATTTTCAATCCCTAGTAGGTCGGTAAACAATATTGTTTATGATAAAAAAATTAGGCAATACATTTTGGGAAATGCTACATCGCTGAGAAGTTCTAAAAACACTTCTCAATTAAGATCTTTCACCCAATTAATGTGGTTAGCATTTTTTGCTAACAGATTAACCCAAGAAAAAAAATCATCTACCTTGAGAGATATCTATTACTCCTCTCAAGCCTTTGCCATTGATTTTGAAGACCAGGCAGAATCTGACAATATTATAGTGGATTTGGAGGCAGTTACTGCACGCCCAAGAGAAGATTTTCATATTTTCCCTGAAGAGCGTAGCTCGATTTTTGGAGATTTGAACATTGAATATACAATTCCTGGGTATGAAGGTAAATCTATGAATTTATCAAATCATCCAGATGGATATGCAATAGGTCCAAGCTTAACTACAGCCGAATTGGTCGACACCAGCGCAGAAATTGTTATTGCTATAGAAAAAGGTGGATTATTTACAAGGTTTGTAGAAGAACAAATAGATAAAAAATTTAAATCAATTATTATCAATACAGGAGGTCAAGCTCCTCGTTCAACAAGAACTCTTTTGAAGAGATTACATGATGAAATGAAATTACCAATAATCATTCTTACAGACGGAGACGTTTATGGAGAACATATTGCAATGGTAATAAAATCTGGCTCAGCTAATGCTGCACATTTGAGGGAACTTACAGTACCTGATGCAAAATGGGTGGGAGTTTGGGCAACTGATATTGAAAAATACAAACTTCCAACCATCCCAATGACTGAATCTGATGTTAAAAGATGTTATGATCTTCAAAAAGATCCTCGATATCAAGATGGAATATGGAAAAAAGAACTAGATGTATTTCTAAGGATTAAGAGAAAGGCAGAACTTGAGGCATTTTCCAAATATGGGTTAACAAACATTACCGACAAATATTTGCCACAAAAACTAGAATTGGCAAAAAGTCTCTAGTCTTTTTTTATTCTTAAAGTTAAAACTCCGTTTCTGTATTTGAAATCAAAAATTTGCATTTCATTAGAGCCCTCAATTGGGACTTCTTTTGAAAAACCTGCTGAACCTCGGATATACAAAACTCCATCTATTAATCTGACCATTATCTTATCTTCTGGCCCTGGGACTTCTGCAACAAAAACAAAATCATCATCTCCTTTGATAAGGTCATATACCCAATTTTTTGCCTCTTGTTCCCTTTTGGCAAATGTGGGTTTTTGTTCCTTTGTCATCTTTTTTAGAACTCGAACCCAATAAAACATCGTCAAGGCAGCAACACCAATCAAAATGAAACTAACAAATCCAGATCCAGCCCTTTGTGTCATTACGTAAACAATTCCTAAAAATAGAATTATCATTATAGGAATTACAAAATTTATTGATTGTTCATTAGAATACGTTCCCTTGTAACTTGCCAAACACAAAAAATCGGTTTTTGCCAAATATAAAGTATTTTTGGTTTTTATTGTCAAAACCTTGTATAGAAGATATGTCAGCCGAAAAACCCGATAAACTGACACTAAAAGAAATTATTCTAAAAGGTTCCTTCATTGCCATTTTGGTAGTTATTCCATCTCTTTCTGTTTTCTTTGCATCTTGGTTTGTTTTAGATGATCTCCTTCAAGCTGCAATAATAGGTGGAGTGGTTCATTTCATTGCAATGGGGTTTTCATTAAAAATATCAAAAAATTTCCTCACCAAAACACGAGGTTCATAATTACAATTTATTTATTTGAAAAACCAGTAAAGTGACATGAATATTCAACAAATTGAAGAAAATTTAATTTCTGAAATTAAACTTGACCCAATACAGGCAAAAACATTCCTTCTAATTACTTGTCACGGTAAGATGAGTCCATCTCAAATTGCATCAAGACTAAAAATTTCTGAAGATCTTGCTTTAAAGACAGCAAAGGATCTTTTGAACTTGGGAGCCTTGATAGATATAACTGAAACCGAGTATGAGGCAATGCATCCAAGATTTACTGCGGTCAATATGTACCGAAGGTTTTGTGAAAGAGAAAAAATTGAATTTAAAAGGAATAAAATTGTAGATAGTATAGGAGTAATACTTGAAAAACCATACGAAGATGCAAGAACTAAATAATGCTAAAAATTTGGAAACAACATTGAGCATTGATACTGAATCATGTACCCACCAGCCAGTTTACTTTGGGGTAGTTAATATCAACATAGATGAGAGAACAATTGGTTCAGTTGACGTATGGAGATGCGTGATTTGCAAAAAAAGATTCTGTGAGGAAAAGCAATTAGGGATTGAGGAATTGGCTGACTTGGTTGGAATGCCAAAAATTGATCCAGATGCTAAATGGGGAGTAAGCGTTTGCAAACTCCAACAAGGGAAATACAAGTGGAAATTGGTTAAACTACAGGAAACTGGTGAAATCAAGCATGAATGTCTCGACGAAAATCTTATTCCTTTAAAAGTTCAGGATTACAAGATACAGGATGATAATCATTGGAGTTTTTTGATTGATGATCATATTAACAAAGCAGTAGAAATCTAATTTTGAAAATGGATATCAAAGTAAAAATTAATAATATTCATGGAAGCCAAATGGCTGCCAAAATTACAGGAAATTTTACAATCGATGAACATTCCTTTAGGTTTTCGGCAATTGCATTTGGAAGAATTGGTGGTCAAAACATTGGTGCTAAATTATCTAAAGCAACAGAAAAAGAATTATCTTCACTTGGATATGACGTGGATGAGGTAATTATGAATTTACAAAATAATCTTCTTCATGGAAATCTGAGTTTGCCTGAAGGATTGAAACGAGAATCTTTTGTTGATGACTAGAATTCTGCCTCTTCTAAAGCCTTTGCACAAGAACAAGCTCTAGTTTTTGGAATTTTTTCAACCAAATCTACCAAAATCTTTTTTGTTCTCTCCACATTTTTAGAAAGTGTCTCTAACACCTCTTTTGCAGTAACTGGTTTTTCGGCCCATACATCATAATCTGTAACAGTAGAAATTGATGCGTAACACATTTGAGCTTCCCTTGCCAACTGACATTCAGGTACTAGGGTCATTCCAATAATATCGGCGTTGCTGGTTCTATAAAATTGGGATTCAGCTTTTGTGGAAAATCTTGGCCCCTCAATACAAACATAGGTGCAATTTTGATGAATACTATCTCCTTGTTGTTTTACTACCTGATTTATTGAAGATTGTAGTTCGGGACAAAAAGGGTCTGCAACTGAGATATGAATCACTCTTCCATTTTCAGAAAATGATCCGATTCGGGATTTTGTAAAATCTAAAAACTGTGTTGGTAGAGCAAAATGCCCCGGTTCGATTTCTTGTTTTAAACTCCCAACTGCAGATGGAGCAATTATTCTTGAAATCCCCAGTTCTTTGAATGCCCAAATGTTTGCTCTGTAGTTTATCATGTGTGGAGGAATGGAATGTTTTTTTCCATGTCGTGGAAGGAAGGCAATTTTTCTCCCTTTAAAAATTCCAACTGTTATAGAATCTGATGGTTTTCCATATGGTGTATCAATGGTTATTTCCTGAGGTTCCTCTAGAAGTCCAGAATCATAAATCCCAGTACCACCAAAAATTCCAATTTCTACGTCTTTATCCATTAATATTTCACCAATGATTTACATTTGTATTTACTAATTCCTTTCATACCATCCAATTCGGTAAGCTCAATAATGAATGCAAATCCTGTAATTTTCCCACCGATTTTTTCAATTAGTTTGCCAGAAGCCTTTGCTGTACCACCAGTAGCTAGTAGATCATCACAAATGATAATTTTTTGACCCTTCTTTATCAAATCTTTTTGAATTTCAATAGTATCTTTTCCATATTCAATAGTGTAAGACAATTTTGTTGTTTTTCCAGGAAGTTTACCAGCTTTTCTTATCATAACCATTCCTTTCTTGTAGTGAGAAGCCAAAATCCCAGCAAGTAAGAATCCTCGTGATTCGATTCCTGCAAACAAATCAACATCCTTTGGATGAAAAAATTTGGTAAATTCTTCTGCAATGTAAGATAATGCAGAAGGGTCTTTCAAAATGGGACTAAAATCACGAAAAAGAATCCCCTTTTTAGGAAAGTCTGGATATTCTGAGATTTTTTCTTTTAGATTCATAATTTGACCAAAAAAAGGTGAAATAAAATTGTTTGAAACTATTTTAATTGGTAAGTTGTTTTGGCAGAATTAAATGCATCTTTAGCAGTAAAAGTGTATTCTCCAGGTTCGATATCAGGAGGAATTATCCAGGGTTGAATAACTTTCCCTTCATCTGATGCAGGAAACCTCAACTCTTCAATAATTTCCCCTTCATCTGAAAGTACCTCAATTACTACTAGTTGTTCTGCTCCCAATACTCTTATTGTAACTATTTTACCCACTCCAGGTATTTGATTTGCATCTTCTACAAATATTACCAATCCTTCAACCTTCAGAGTAGTTACTTCAATTTCATGATTGTAAAAATTTGAACCGCTTTTACCATTCAATATCCATTTTCCAGGAGTTGCCTCAGAAGGTATTCGGAATGAGTTTTCAGTAATTTTTCCTGACTTGTCTGAATATGCCTCCTCCGATTTAATTTGATTTCCATTTGGGTCAGTTAAGGTAATCGTAAGGAGAACATTAGGTTTTGTTTGACCCAAAATCAAGATAGACTCTCCTGGCTCATAACTTGTCTTTGTTGTTCCAATGTTTATGTCACCAGAGCCTGTTAACAAACCAACCGTAAAAGTTGCAGTACTTTTTGCACTACCTTTACTAACTACTGCGGAGTAAACACCAGAAGAATATCCGTCAAGGTCTAATTCGTATGTTTGAGTCCCATCAGGTTTTATAGTAATTTGAACTGCATTTCCTTTTGGTTTATCGGATGGATCGATAATCAACAAATTTAGAACTTCTGAGGGTTTTCCTGTTAGAGAAATTTTTGCATTTTCACTACTTTTATAATTTAATTTGTCAAATTCAATATTTACTGGAATGCTTGGAAGTTCTCCTAATCCTGCATAAATGAATTCTTTATTTTTTCCTTGAGTAGCAATAAGCGTCCAGGTTCCCTCCTTGTCAACATTGGCTGTGGTTGAATACTCAAATCCGACTATACCATCTTTTCCAACTTGGAAAATATCTGAAATTTTCTCAATTCCAAGTGGATCTTTCAACACTAATTCAATTGGTAGATTTGGAATGGCAGTTCCATTATACCTCATCGTTTCTCCTGGATTAAATTTGAGGTTTGTTGGGGCAATTATTATTTTCTTATCCGTTTCTACTGTCCAAGCCTTAACGATGGATTCTCTTCCATCATTAATTTCAGCCGTATATTTTCCAAATGGGGTGTCTAGAGGAACAATTATTGGTTCATCGAGTTTCCACATTCCTTTAGCATCCACTTCTGCGGTTCTTGTGTTGATTACTTTATTTTCGGGATCTTTTATTGATGCAGTAACTGCGCTACCGGGCTGCGCAGTACCAGAAATTTCCAAAAAGTCGCCTCTATGCATTACTTCAGGAATTCCTTTGATGGTAAGTTTTACTATCTCAGAGGATGGGATTAATGTTCCTCCGTCACCTAATCTAAGACTGACTTTTTTCTCTAATCCATCATCTTTAACAATAAATTCTACCCTCTCCGCTTTTTGGTTTTCAGGAATTTGAAAAGTATTCATAAAATATCCTTTATCATCAGTCTGAAATGTTCCTAATTTTTTTGAATCAATAAAAAATTCAAATTCTTGTGATGGACCAAAATTTTCTCCAGTTACTCGAATGTCTCCTCCTACATTTGGTTTATCTGGAATTATTCTAAAGAACGAATCTGAATTTATACCTCCACCAGTGTTTGTTCTTGATGAGGTTGATAAATTATTTTTTTGAACTCCTGGAATTGATTTTCCAATTTCAATCTGGGTATCTCTATTGTCTAAGGCCTTCCAATTAATTCCTGGTTTTGGGTTATCAGTTTTTATTCCAAACTTTACATTCTCGTTTGGCATTAGAGGATTTGTTGATGTAAAAATAATTACTCCTTGAGGTGTCATCTCCCCTAACCACCCACTCTCAGTTTTGAATGATTCAAATTCAAAATCTGAACCTAACCAAATTCTAAATGAATACACTTCGGTATTACCATTATTCAAGACATTTACAATTGTACTTTTTTCAAATGATGTACTTTCAACAATAATAGAATCATCTGCCAAAACATTAGGTATCAACGAAAATGATACGGCAACAATCAAAATTATAGACAGGAAAATTCCTCTCATAGAGGATTTACTCATATTGTTTATCATCTCTATCTCTCAATTAAACCTTAAAGGTTTTTTTCTGATTTTGAATTTTTATCTTGAGAATTATTCATAAGAAAACTTCTTTAATCACTTTTTTTGGGCTTTTGAAATTTATCCAAATCTGTCTTTATACCTGCATTCTGATATTGTCTGATTCGTTCAGCAATCAATCTATAAAGCGACCTGAATTGGTCTTTTGTTTTATCCGAAAGAAATTCTGTTTCTCCTAACGTAATTTTTTCACAAATATACCTGGTAATCTCTTCGTTGTCAAACTCCCTCCAATCATCCTCTTTATGTTCTTCCCAAATCTCCTGTAGGTTTTCTAAGACACCTTTCTTTTTCTTTGCTAAAACGTCTTCGGGGGTAAGCGTTGTATATCCTTCATGTCTAAGTTTAATCTCATAAGTCTGGTTAACTGCATAAAGATAATCTTCTAGGACGAGATAGTCCTCTATTGATTCAATTGTTTTTCCATCCTTTTCAAAAAATATTGTCTGAATTGGGTTAAAATCGTTTGAAGCAAGCTGGGATGAAATTTGTTTTGATTCTTCGGTGTTGTCCAATAAAATGAAAGTGTTGTATCCATGATTCCTATAAAATATTGCAATTGGAAGTACTGCATTTTTGTTATAGGCTGCTACAACATTAAGTGGATTCATTGAAATGTTGGGGTCTTGCAAAAATTTGTCAAAAGAATTAAGATACATAGAATCAGACATCGTTTCAACGATTATTACGGGTCTAGAATTTCTTCCTATCTCTCTATCCGTTATTGATTCAATCAACCCTCTTGCTAAACCATAAAGAATTGGAGTAAGGGTTTTATCATCTGCATTCCAATAATCATAAAAGATTCTACTAAGATGTTTTCTTTTGTCTAATTCAACTACCAACAAATTTCCTGGAGTGTAATCAAAAATCATGAAGGGGGAGTGAGTAGCATATAGAACTTGATTTGATCCAGATAGGTTTTTCAAAAGATCGGATATACCCATCTGCTGTGTTGGATGGAGATTTCTTGCAGGCTCGTCTAAAAGTAAAATTGCCTCTTTAAGTTCTGCCCTTTGGGTTTCTGCAGCAAAATTAACAATAAATGAAAAAGTCCATTTGAAACCTTCAGCCCTTCTATTTAACAAACCAGTATTGGTAACAGTCCCATCTCTATGAATATCTGAGATTACAACACTCATTATGTTACCAGGATTGTACCTCAAATCAACATGAATAGGATCTCCTTTCCATGCTGGATTAAGTCGTCTTGTCAATCTGTTACTTGCTGTATTTAATAATTTGATGCACTTTGAGGGACTATCCTTCACTGATTCTAATTCGTTGATGTCTAACTCTGCAAGATAGAAAAGGTTCCTAACAGTTTCAGCCTTGTCAAACTCTTCTATATATTCAATCGATTCTCCTCTGTCACCTTTTTCTTCTCGAATATACTCATTCAAGTTGATGTTCCCATAGATTTTTTTGTAATCAGAAAAATACACAAAACGAGGGTGTAGTTGAGATGAAATAAAATTCTCAAGAGCATTCTTTTCACTACCACCCGATAATAGGTTGGAAAATTGGTTTTCTGGCAACGAGTAAATTTTTTCCCATTCTTCTATTACTTTGGGATCTTGAATGGCTACGACATTAAATTGATTGTTAAACTCGGCAAATCCAGTTTCAAAGTCGGCCTGATTTTTTGGAGGAGGACCTTCAAAAAATTTAGTGCTTATTTGAATTCGGAGATGGTTTGGAATTGTATCTAAAAATTCCAAAATCCGTCTTGACAGGTTCTCCCAAGAGTTTAGACCTCCATCTGTTTTTTCACTGATTTTGATATTTTCAAATTCATACTGGACGGTGGGAATTTTGTTTGTCCTAAATAATTTTATTTTATTAATTTCAGGAAGGTTTGGAAATTTTTCTTTTATCATACTAGTTTCGTTTTTACTTAATTCAAAATCTCCTTCAGCCAATCTAACTTCTTCTTTGAGTTCCTCCGACATCTCATCACAAAGATCTAATTCAGAAACTCGTTCGTCTTTATTCAAAAGAGTTAGAGCTTGTAAAATTGTTGTTTTTCCACTTTCATTTCTACCTACAAAAGCTGCTAAATCTCCAACAGTAATTTCACCTGAATCATGAATGCAACGATATGCTTTCACTCTGAATTTTCTAAGTCGCATCTAGCGATAGTTAGTTGACTACCTTTTAACTCATTCGTCAAAATACTATGAAATTTGATCTTTGCTAAATAGATATAGGGGAAAACCAAATACAAATCAAAATGGTTAGGGGAGTAACCTATATTGTGTATGTCTTGCCGGTAGTTTTTTCAATTATTTTTGGAACAATTGTTATGGTAGATATTTTACAAGAACCTGGAAGAGAACTCAACATGATGCGGTTTGGGTCTGGAGGAGAAAGTTCTAATGAGAATATTCGAATAATTGGCCTGGAAAAACAATATTCTGTTAACGAACCAGTTGAGGTTCAAGTTTCGATTGATGAATCTTATTCATGTGGTGACTTGTATCTTACAATTTATGATTCTGAAAATAAAGCAGTTACTCAAGGTGGTTATTTCAAGCAATGTCTGGATACTCAAAACCCATTTCTTCCCGTAAAAGAAAGGTTTACTGAGTTAATCGATGTTCCTGGACAGTATGAGATCGTAGCAGAAATGCTTGACTCAAACCAAAAGAATAGTATAACTACAAGGGAGAAATTTACAGTTAGATAGGAATGAACTATTTTATGCTAAAAACTGATAAAATTAAAGGGAAATTGGTGATTTAATGGCTAGAAAAAAACCCTCTGCTCAAGAAGAAGCAAAAAAAATTCAAGCTGAGATTGATGCATTAAAAGAAAAAGCAAAAATTCTCGATGGCAAACCAACCAAAGCAAAAAAAACCAAAGCTGAGGAAAAACCAACCAAAGCAAAAAAAACCAAAGCTGAGGAAAAACCAACCAAAGCA
>JAWWBZ010000005.1:0-37267 GCA_033720715.1 Nitrosopumilaceae archaeon
AATAAACCAAAAAAATCACACAGAAATAAGAATACGAAAAACAAACCTCCAAGACAATCTTACAAATAACGAGTTAAAATGCAAAAACTTGTAATTACAAGAACGACGGATATTGAAAGAGATAAAATTTTTTCAATCAGTGTTAATATTGAACAATTTTCTAAATTAATGCCAAAATATTTCAAATCACTACAAATTACAAATAAAATAAATTCAGAATATTTTGTGGATGAAGAAATTTCTTTTTTTACAAAATCAATTTGGATTCAAACAAAACACATAGTAAAAAACCCTGATATTCACGAAATACACATTCTTTCAGGTCCTTTAAAAAATTCAAGTTTCATTGAGACCTATCAAAGTCTCATAAAAGGAACAAAAGTAACTATTATTGTCACCTTGAAATTTAATGGGATTTTCAAGTTCCTTTATATTTTTAAACCTCTTATTGAAAACCGTATCAACAAAATCATGGATGAATTTATTTCAGCATGCGAACAAAAAATAAAACAGGACCAAATAATAAAATTAGCACTAGTAAATTATAATGCTAACTGCATAAATACAAATTGTCAAATTAATTAACTATGAACGGCAATGTCACAATTATAGGCGCGGGAGTAGGAGGATTAACCTTGGGTGCCCTACTTAGCAATAAAGGGATAGATTGCACCATTTACGAAAAATTTGGAAATGTTGGGGGCAGGACTTGCTCTATAACATACAAAAATCATATTTTGGACAATGGTTTCCACATAATGCCATTTTATACTCAATCAGCCATTTACAAAATTTTTAAACAAATTGGAATAGAATCAAAGCTAAAACTTGGAAAAGTTAGTGACATCGCATTTTTTTCTGAAGGAAGTTTTCATATTTATCCAAAAGGAATTTTGGATTTACTAAAATTGTCAATGATTCCATTTAAAAGTAGAGTCTCCCTACTGAAAATTCTTCTTCCACTGGCTTTTTCATCAATCCAAAAAACTGAGAATTGGGATGACATTTCACTTGTCGAGGTTACCAAAAATCTTGATTCAAAAACAAATGCTTTTTTTGAGGCTGTCTGCATGTTAGCTTTTGCTGACACTGCTAAAAACATCTCTTTAGGAGAATTTGCAAGAACCATTATTCGAGCCAACCCTTTCAAAGGCGGTACAAGTGAATTTGCATATCCTGAAGAGGGAGGTTATGACAAGATATCTCAAGTCTTATCGAATTACATAGCAGAACAAGGAAATCATATTTACTTGAATAGCCCTGTTAAAAAAATTCTGATAGATAATAATCGGGTTTCTGGATTTGTAAATCAAAAAGGAGATATTGTTAAAACCAATTGCATAGTAATCTCTTATCCTGCATATCAAGCCTTGAATCAATTATTTGAAAAAAATGTTTTTGAGGAAAAATTTCTACAAAAAATCAATCGATTAAATGATACAACGGCAGTAGTAGAAGTGCATTTTGCTCTCTCAAAGAGATTAGATAGCAGACAAGTGATATTCCCAGTAGGTAACCAATATACTACAAAAGGAATATTTTTTATTTCAAATATGACTCCAAAGGTTTCTCCACCAGGAGAGCATCTAATAATAGCTGGAACTCCGGTCCCTCCTGAATATGTACGGGATCCTAAAAAAATTAAAGATATTGTAGAACAAATGAAAAACGAAATAAATCATATTTATCCCCAGTTTTACTCCTCATTATTATGGGAAAGACCAATGGCTTGGAATTTAGTAGAATCTGTTGTTAAAAAACCAGGCAAAGTATGGAAATCAAAAATGCCTCACCAAATTAGTGGTATAGAGGGACTATTCTTTATTGGGGACTCTACAGTAAGTTATGGGATAGGAACCGATTCGGCAGCGCATAGCTCTATTCTTTGTCTTCCAAAAATATTGGAATTTTTACGACAAAAGAAAACTGTGATTTCTACTGCCTAGCTTAGACCGCTCGTATTATCCTTGGTATTTGTTCTAACCCTATGTCTTTTAGGATGGTGCCATTAAACTTTGGGATTTTTTCATTTTCCAATGCAAAACCTCCAACAAAAATGGGTACATTATAAGAATCGGAAATTTTCTTAACCAGGCGCTGACCAGGTTTGATATTATCGTCCAAAGTAATCGATACCAGGATTACGTCTGGTTTGGAAGTTTCAATAAAGCTAAGTATTGACTCATTTGGGGCAGAATTTGCAAGATTATACACCTTAAATCCTTTTGAGCTTAGATATGTCTCTAAAACATCACACCCAATACGATGTTCTTCTCCTTGAGGTACACAGATTAAGACCTTTTTCTTGTTTGACTCTCCTTGATTTCTATCCATGATTATCTTAACTAATCCTTGGGCTACGTTTGATGCAACATGCTCTGTGGCAATGCTAATAGTATTATTTGCCCAATCCTCTCCAATCTTGTACATGACAGGTCTTAAAATTTTATCAAAAAAGTCAACTGTACTAAAAAGTTTTTCAAAATCTTCGTAAATTTTTAGAGATGCCTTGATGTCTCCTTGAGTAAATTTTTTGTAAATTTGATCTCTTGTTTTTCTCCTTGATTCTTCTCGTTTTTTCATGTTTTCAGGATTATGAGCTGACAAAAATGAAATTATTTTTGGGTCATTACGGTAATCAGGAGGAATATCTTCTTTGACTACTTCGGAGGCTTTTCCTAGATACTTTACAATCTCTTGCCGTGACGTATTTTTTTGCTTATTCCAGACACTTTTTACGAGGTAAAGATATTGTTCACCTTTGATTTTTTTTGCTCGAATATACACCAATAGATTTTCCTTTCCGGATATTGTATTTAACTAATGCCAAAAAAAATACTAGTGGTAAATTTTTTACAATTTAATTAGGAAAAATACTCTGAAAATTGCAAAAAGTATAGAATTGGCACTAGTACTATTGATTACCACCAGTTTAAATAAAATAAAAACAAACCCATTACCATGAACTCAAAACAAAACATCATTGGAAAAGGAAGCAATACCTTTCCAATCTCATGCCACAATCGAAAATTAAAATTTCTAGGAGGTGAATTTTTTGGATAAAACAATAGTAGTAGCTGGTTGCGCAATTACAGCACTGGGTGCAGGCTTTGCAATAGCTGGTCAGATTGACTACACTCTTCATTCTGCATATGGAATGGGAGGAGCTTTCTGGACAATAATAGGTGCAGCAACAATTGGATTTGGTCTAAAAGTAAAACGGGCCAACAAATCAACCAAACCAGTGAGAGTAGGGGCAATCTAATATGGCCCAAGAAATAACAGACGTGGTGCCATTACAAAACAATCCTTTTTCTATAATGGTAACAGGCGCAACTGGGTTTATTGGTTCTAAATTAATCCGTGCTCTATCTAACAAAGGATATAGTGTCAAAGGAATGTCCCGTAGGGAAATTTCTGATAAACCTGGGATAAAATATGTAAAAACAGATGTTTTTGACCTTGAACAACTAACTAATTCATTGAAGGGAATCGAAGTTGCGTACTATTTACTACATTCTATGGAAGGGAGCAAAGAAAATTGGAAAGATTTTGCAACACGAGAAAAAATCCAAGCACAAAATTTTCTAAAGGCATCTACTGATGCTGGGGTAAAAAGAATAATCTATCTTGGAGGGCTTGTGAATGCAAATCATGAACTTTCCCCTCACATGCAAAGTAGAAAGAAAGTAGGAGAGATTTTGGCATCAGGCTCAATTCCTGTAACAGAATTAAGGGCTTCTCTAATCATCGGGGCAGAAGGCGGGTCTTATGCGATGTTGAGGTACTTGGTAGAAAGATTACGTGTAATGGTATGTCCTTCCTGGGTAAAATCATTGGCACAACCTATTGCTGTTGATGATGTAGTAGACTATCTCGTAGGCTGTATGGAAAACAAGGAAACAACCGGAAAAATCTATGACATAGGTGGCCCTGACAAAATGACATATGAAGAATTGATGAGAGTTTATGCAGCTTATCTTAACAAAAACTTGTTTGTTTTACAAATTCCATTTTTGACAACCAGATTATCTTCATACTGGGTCGATCTCATCACTCCAGTAAAGGCCTCTCTTGCTAGACCATTAATTGATAGTCTAGTCCATGATACTGTCGTGCAGAATAACGATATCAAAGAAATCATTCCCCTAAACCTAAAATCTGTTAGAGAATCTATTGATATTGCTACAAAAGAAATCCAAAAGAATCCGCCACAGGGAAATTCTAAGGTAGAAAAAACTGGTTTTAAAATAAATCAAAAAATTCTGATGATTAGCCTATTTGCATATGCCATTTGTGGAACTACATACTATTGGTTAGATGATAGGCCTGAGGTTTACGAACCCCTTTGGTTAACTGCTTCGGCCCTTTGGTACGTGGTAATAGGATTTTCTATCTTGTTTGTTTACAACAAAACTCGCTTAGGGTACTTGATGGCTGGGATCCTTACTTGGTTTACTCTGGTTTTCTGGATTTTTGATAATTTTCACGTTGCGTTCCAAATGTCACTGATATCTAAGGAACCAAATGTACTAATGACAATAAGAAACTTTGTGGGTATAGTGATTTCTTCAATTGCAGTAGTTTCCTCTCATAACCTGTTTCACAAAGTTGTGGACTATCAATACAAGGGCAAGCCGGTTTAGAAATTTAAAATTATTCACTGGTTTTGCTCTTCTTTCAATTTGATTGCAATGACAAGACTTCAAACATGTTTCCCATTTTTGCATCAGAATAAAGTAGAAAGTAAGTCTGACTAATCAAATAAAGATTGTTAAATTTGTAAGTTATGGGTTCAATTTCAGAAAGAATTTTTCCCAGTGTGATTCTATTTTCTTTGTATTTTTTAATGAGTTTCATAAAAAAATCTTTTTCTTTTTGGTTAAGATTTTTTCCAAAATATCCAAAAATATGCATCAGCACGTTTATGTGACTTTTGGTGGTTGGCTCTTTTTTTAGTGTGTTCTCAAGAGCATCCTCATAATTTTTTAAAACATGTTCTAAAGGTAATTTCGCGTGGTTAGACACAATATTTCCTAACTTCAACAATCCTACTTGACTATGTGCCATGAGGAGATACTTGTTATCTGTATGAAACTGTACTAACTTCCCCATGGATGATTCCGCCTTCAAATCGGCAAACCGTTCAATAACATAAGACACAATATCTTTCTCTGTTAATTCTGGCATCTCAAGGATCTTGTTAATTTGATGGAATTCCTCTTTTTTCATACAAACGTTCGAAACCCTTTGCTTAAAAAGTCCATAACAAAAAAACTGAATTGTCACTAGAAAAAAGAATGGTGAGGATGCTTTTGTAGACGGGTTCTAACTGAGTTTAACTTCAATTAGGGAGATCGCATCCTCAATATACTTTGATTTTTTTTGTTAATAAATAGGACAAATATTTTCTAATAGTGCCAACCAAAAAATTAAATTCATTAGCACTAGATATAGTATTAGCACTATTTTAAATATGATAAATTCAAGATTATTGCAATGAAAAAAACAATTACCATAATCGCCGCAGTTTTATTGGTTGGTTCAATTACTAATTTTGCCAACGCAGAACAGGTACCTGCTTGGATAAAAAACAATGCAGGATGGTGGGCAGATGGAACAATAACTGAATCAGAATTTGTACTTGGAATTGAATTTCTAATAAAAGATGGGATAATTCAAGTTCCACCAACACAAGTTTCTGATGAAAAATCTCAGAAAGTACCAGAGTGGGTAAAAAACAATGCAGCTTGGTGGGCAAATGGAGATATTGACGATTCCTCCTTTTTACAAGGAATCCAGTACATGATTAAAACTGGTTTGATCTCAATTGCCTCTGAAACCAAAACCACAACAATGACAACTGAGGACAATTCCGAAATGACCACACTTGAAGCAAAATTAGAACAGTGTCAAGAAATTAAACGAGCATATGAACGATTAGATTGTGAAAAGGCTGTAAAACATGAGATAGAAGTTATGAAAATTAAGGCATCTTCTAGTATTTACAATGTGGGCCCGGCAGTTTTTTACTTTCCTGGTCCTCATCTTGAAATTACAAGTTCCGGAAGTGCTCACTTGACAATTGATATGCTTGTCGAAAACACTGGAAATGATAACCTGTCATTAATGTGCACAGGACCTGCAGTGTGCAATTATGATGTGTGGAATGGTGAGAAAGCTTTCAAGTACGCATCCACTGATTTCACAAGTGGCCAGTTGGTTATAAAACCCGGTGAATTTGGGACTTTCAACATGTTCTTTGGTCCAAACATTGGATATGGAGGCACAGAATTCATCTACGACCCAAACAAGGATTACGTGTTTAGAGTCAATGAACCATGGGGCAGTACCAACATTCCATTAGATTTGAACTAGTTCTGTTCCAGATTTTTTTATTTTTTATCTGTACCAATAAAATGCTTGAAATTTTATAGATTAGCACTAGTAATAAAATTTGGCACCAAGTTAAATATCTTAAAGACAAAATTTGATTATGACAAAAACGAAAATTCCAAATATTGAGTATGATGCAACAGAAAAAAATTTACTGGTTGATCATCGTTTGAGAATTTGTGTGGAATGTGGACAATCAAATGTGGAAAATTATGAATTTGGGATATCTTGTGAAAATTGTGGAACATTGCTAATTTTTGATCCCTTGAAAATTTCTAGAAATTATTTAGGAGTAGAGGCATGATGTCTGTTATTCATTCTACAAATTGTAAAAATCTTTATCCAATTACTGACTATGCGACGGGAGAAATAGTGTGTGCTAGTTGTGGGTCGGTAATTTTAGAAAAAGCAATAGATGCCGGACCTGAATTGATTGGAATTACAAAAGAAGAATATGAATCAAATACCCGAGTTGGTACAAAACTTACTTTGAAATTATCTGACATGGGGCTTTCAACTGTAATACAGTCATCAAACAAAGATTCTACAGGGAAAAACCTTTCCTCAGAAAATTCCAAAATTTTTTATCGGTTAAGATTATGGGATAGGAACAGCAAATCAAAACAAGAATACAAATCATTTAACAAGGCTTTCATTTTACTAGATGCTATACGAGCAAAAATTGGGTTACCTAATTCTGTTGTAGAAAAATCAGCATACTTTTTTAGAAAAGCAGCAGTCAAAAAAATTCTTGGAGGGAGGTCTACTTCTGGAATTCTTTGTGCAGCAGTTTATCTCTCATGCAGAGTTACCGGGACTCCTCGTACTCTACAAGACATTGCTGATGCGGGAAATATCAAGAGAAAAATTCTGCAAAAAGCATATCGATTTTTAGCAAAAGAGCTAGATATCAATCCTGAATCCTACAGCCCATCTGATTTCGTAGAGCGTATTGTAAATGAGGTAGGTGCTGGGAAAAAAACTCGATTAGATGCTCTCCACTTAATGGATAAAGTCTTGAAGGCAGGTATTGGAACCAGTAAAAATCCAATGTCCATGGCAGCTGCAGTTGTTAACTTGGTCTCGATTTCCAATAAGGAGAAAATTTCCCAATTAAAAATTTCTAAAGCATCTGGAATTAGTTCGGTTACAATTAGAGATAGATCAAAAGAAATTCGAAAAAAATTAGGAGGTGAATGGTGATGGGAAGAACTTGTAGAGGAATTTGTCAAATGCACAAGGCAGAATCGGTTCCAAACAAAGTAAGATATAAGGTTGGACAGAAAAGATGTACTTTTTGCGGTCTCTTTTTAACTACAGAAAGTATTCGATGTGTGTGCTGTAAAGCAGTATTAAGAACAAAAGCTCGAGGAAAAAAACGAAATTTAAAAAAACAATAACATTGGTTTTAAATTTCACTTCAAAAAAGGCACTGACCAAAACTACTTTATGTAAAGCATTACTAAAGATATTTGACAAAAATGGAAATTATGGGTCGTGGTTTTACTCAAATTCTCAGAGAGTCTCCATTGTACTTTCATCTAGGACTGAAAATTGCAGGGTACAAGATATTCAATAGGAAGAGTCCGCTTTATGCTTCTGCAGATATTATCAATGTCTGTAATCTTCATTGTACTCATTGCTATTGGTGGTTAAACAGAAAAGAAAATGACGACCTCACAGTTGAGGATTGGAAAAAAATCATTGAAGAAAAATTCAAGAAAAAACATGTTTTTATTGTAACTCTTGTTGGAGGTGAGCCATTAATGAGGCCAGACCTCGTAGAATTATTTGTCAAAGAATTTCCTAAAAGAGCCTGTCTAGTAACTAATGGAACATACCCTTTACCATACTTCAAGGATATTTACTTTTACTGGATTTCAATTGATGGGGATAAAGAGACCCATGATAAAATCCGAGGGATTGGTTCATGGGAAAAAACAAGAAAAAATGTGATTGACTATGTAGAGAAAAATGGACCAAAGGCTTGGAAGGACATCTGGATTACAATGACAATAAACTCGTTAAATTACAAAACTATCAATAAAGTCATTGACGATTGGAAAGATTATTCCAATAAAATTGGATTTCAGTTTCATACACCATTTGTGAAAAACGACCCACTTTGGCTACCATTTGGTGATGAAAGAAACAAAGTAATTGACGAAATACTCGATATGAAATCAAACGGGCTCAAAGACTACATCATTAACCCAAAAGATCAGCTTCAGGTCATGAAAAGAAATTGGGGTGGAAAAGGTACCACTCCTATTGATTGTCCAACGTGGGCAATAATTTCAGTAGATCATCTTGGAAGAGAAAAACAACCATGTTGCATAGGAAGTGCAGAAAAGGATTCTATGAAACCTATTTGTGAAGACTGTGGGCTTGGATGCTACTCGGTTCTTTTAGGTTATGGAATAAAGGGAAGTATTTGAGAGAAAACTTCGTTAAAGAAATCTATCAATAATTTCATTTTTGGTAATCTACTCTTGTTTTTTATAATCTAAAAATTTGGTAAGAATATGGACATTGCAAAATCCTATATGAATACTCCAATTACTATTGAGAATACCTCAAACATGGCACAGGTTTTAAAAAAAATAATTGAGGTTAAAAAAAGTCGATTACTAGTAACTACAAATCAAAAAATTACTGATATTATCTCTGAAAAAGATTTAGGCTTGTTCTTATTTTCTGACCCTTCAGAAAGAAAATTAGACCAAATCCCATCTTCTGAAGTCTGTACGAAAATAATTTCTACAGATGAAAATATGCCACTGAATAAATGTGCTCAAACTATGATGGAAAACAGAATAGGCTCACTTGTAACTACTTCAAATGATACGGTTGTTGGAATTATTACTAAATCTGATTTAACCCAATACTTTGCATCCAAACATTCAGGAGCAAAAACTGTTGGAGAATACATGTCTCCTTTTTACGCATGGCAATACTCTGATTCTCCCCTTTCCAAAATTGTCCTTAAAATGCTTGATGAAAAAATTTCTAGAATAATTTTGCGAGATAGAAACGAAAATCCTCACGGTATTATCACTTTTAGAGATCTCTTTAACATATCTTTGACCCAAGGCGAAGAAACGGATGTAATTGATAATTCAGACCCAATTATTTCTGTAATATTTCCAAGAAAGGGATTCCTTTCTGAATCCGGGTTTGGAGGATATACAAAAGCTAGTGAAGTAATGAACAAAGAAATTCACTCAATAAGGTATGATGAGGATTTAGCTAACGCAGGGAAATTACTTCTAGATAAAAACATCAATGGGGCAGGGGTTTTATCTAATAGTGGAAATCTGATTGGGATAATCAGCAAAACTGACATTGTCAAGGCTTTAGCTTTTTTGAATTAGCCCAATTTTTTCAAAAACCCACTGACAAAATAATGATCTTTTTTATCATAGGGGGTCTTTGATATTTTATGAAAAAAATCGAAGCAATAATTCGGGATACAAAGTTTCAAAATGTAAAAGACACTCTTACTAAGTTGGGTGTAAAAGGAATGACCACCTATGAAGTTAGGGGCCGGGGAGACCAAGTAGGGATGATTAGGTCAGGGGATGGCTCTGGAGAATATACTGCAGATGATTTGGTTCCAAAAAGAAAGATAGAGATTGTCTGCATAGAAGAGGAGGTAAACAAAATTGTAAATTCTATTGCATCAAATGCGTCAACTGGAAAACCAGGAGATGGAAAAATCTTTGTAACTGATGTCTTAGATGTTGTTAGAATAAGAACAATAGAAAAAGGTCAAGTAGCTATTTAACTCCGACCTATCCTGCTTTTTCAACCTGAAGAGAATTTTATAAACTAGTATGAGAATAATAACTGATGAGAAATTCTCAAAATAAAGAACCTCAAAAAAAGGGAGACATAATTCAAAAACACCTAGAAAATATCAATATGGATGCGTGGTATATAATATATCAAAATTATGTAAATCCTACTCACAAAAATAACAGTAAAAAAGAAAATATTTCATAATCTAAGACTGTTTTTAATCTGTTCGCAGATTGAATTACATTGCTGCTTGCTCTAAGGCTATTAGATATTCCTCAAGGTATCCAGCTATTGCAAGTAGGCCAACAACAATTCCGATTTCTATTAAACTAATTTTGATAAGAGATTTTGGATTTACTTTTTTACTTAAAGAATATACCACATGGAAACTTCTAGACATTGCAATGGAATAAGCAATTAACTCCATTACCCCATAAGGTGAATAGTACAAAATTGATAAGGGTTCAATTTCAGACAAAGCTGGTGCCATAGTAACAATGGCTGCAAATCCAAAGCCTGTTGACCATCCAGAATAAACTCCTAATCCAATTCCTGCGCCTGGTACAAACATTGGTAGGGATGCAGAGATGTTATTAATGAAAATTCCAAATCCATCAATATCCTGGGTTGAAGATAAAAACTCCTGAACAAATGAATTTGCTTCTTCAATACTTACCTCTGATGTTGCCCCTATCTGAAAAGAAATTGAATAGATTGCCATGAAAATAAAAAAAGTAATTATTCTGAATTTAAGCACAATGCTGAACCATATTCATAATATATGAGGTTATTGTACATTTCTGTTTAAACTAATTTTTAGTACCAGATCTAAAATGTGTAGAACTTATAATTTCTACAACATCCTTTTTAACCATCACATCACACCTGTACTGTGGCTAGGTCAAGAACTATAATTATGTCTGTAAGTAGAAAAACAGGAGATGTTTTTGATGCAATCTTAAACGCACCTCCTAAAATGATGCCAGATGCTAAACAAAGCAATGACGGCTCTTGGAGTTTTTCTACACCACGAGGAAATGCAAATTTGAAATTCAAGCATAACAAGACTTTTGGAATTTTGGATTATTTGTATGAGGATGAGGAAACTATCTGGGATGTACCTATGAGGGTCGTTCCTAGCGGGGATGAATCAGAGGTAATTGTTACAATATCAAAACCAGATATTCTTACAGACGAACAGTTTGATGAACGCATGAAGGAATTAGAGGGAATTTTTCAAAATCTAAAGGGTCTTATTGAAAAAGGCTAAAACCCTCACTTCAATACAAGCCTAGTTTCGAACAAATCCTTCTTTAAGCTTAAATGCGAATTTTGTAATTAATTTCTAGAAATGCCATACGAAGAAGTATATTTTCAAAGATTAGAAGACGACTCTGAGGTTAAAAGAAAAAAACATTTTTCAAAAAAATCTTAGGGTCTATTTTATTTTGTATCTGAATCATTTCCATCTTTTCGATTATCTCTACCTGGCCCAACCATGTCCTCTGGTTTAACCTTACTGTCCCAATCTCCTCTAATTCCTTTAATTAATGCAATTCCTCCGGCAATTATTATACCCACTATCAATGCAAAGAAACTGCTTTGATCAACCATCTTATCTGAACATGGTATAGGAATAGGTTCCTTGTCTTCAAAATATTCATAACATGTTCCAAACTCTTCAGATTCTATATTTGCAGTTTGAAAATTTTCTCCAAAAATACCTAATATCACAAACCCAGCAAAAACCAAAGCACCACCAATCATAATGAAACGAATATCACTCATGTGTTTAGTTTGAGTTAACTGTATTTACACTTTGATTTGACAATGTTATTTTTCAAGACTCTTTTTTAAATTTCCAAGTGAAGCTTCATAGAAAGTTCCCATAAAAACAAGGAATTCTAAAAATTCTTTTTCTGTCATTTTTTGGCTATTGATATATGAGTTCCATGTTAGAATTACAGAGTTTTTGTTCTTTGGTTTTATTGATAGAGTTGCAACATATGCCCGTAGAGGAAGTCCTTCGGTTGCAATGTATGTAAAATATTCTCTATCCTTCCATGCAACTACATGTTCTTCTAGTTTTTTCCCATCATTGAAGGTAATGCTACGTATTGCGCCCACTCCACGTTTTTTCTTGGATAGGTATTCTGTTTTTTTAACATCAACTAACCAAGAGGGAAGTCCGACAATGTTACTAATTTTTTTCCAGACTTTGTCCCTTGAGACATTAATGGTAATTGATTTTTTCACTGTTCCAGTATGAAATCCTAAGACAGATTTACTCATAATGAGGCATTTCTAGGCTTGATTTTAAACCTAATCTCCTAAACCTCAAGAATTTTTTGATATTTCGTTCCTTTTATTGAAGATTACCCATTGTCTAACACATTTAATCCCCAAAATTCAATATTTACAAATGGTATTTGGTTGGGGCAAAAAGAAAGAAAAAGAGATTCCGATAGAAGTTTCTGGCAAAAAAGAAATTCAACTGTCAGAGGTAAAAAAAACAACACAGGACCTACTAAAATTAAGAAGTACTCAAACTTTGGCTGAAGTCAAATCCCTTAGAAACCAAATTTCTCCAATGCTAAAAGAACTTGGGAGAATAACCAAAGAACTAGAAAAAGATAACCTCAAAGTAGATGACATAGATAAACATCTTAGAATAATCGTTGTAAGAGGAAAAAAACAAGTAATTGATGTTTTAAAAAAAGAATCAACAGATTTATCAGAAATTTCTTCTATTGATGATATTTCAATACTTAGTAACAATCTTAATCAAAAATTAAAAAAAATTGGTGATGTTCTAGGAAGGCAAACAAGAGTCATCCATATATTCGCAAAAAAATATGCAGAAAAATTAAAGGAAATATTGGCTGTAATGAATGAAAATAGCAAAGAAATAGAAAATTTGACAAACAATTATCAAGATTCAAAATTATCCGCTGATGAAATTTCACAGCTTTTAGATGACATCTCAAATTTAGAATTCGAAATTACAAATAAAAATAAACGAATCCAAGAATTTGAAAACTCAATTGAATCTTTAAAAAATAAAATGAAAAATAATCAAAAATCTATTGATACAATCACTTCGTCTTCTGAGTATAAGGAATTTGTAAAACTCAATAAAGAATTTTCAGAATTTGAACAAAGCAAAAATCAAATAAAAAACCAAATTGATTCCCAATTTACAAAGATTTCACGGCCTTTAGGACGTTATGAATACACTTCGTCCCTAGATAAAGAACAAAAATCCCTTCTCTCCAAATTGATAACCTCTCCCATTGATGTTTTGGACTCAAAAAATAGGGACTCCATTCTAATAATTCTAGAAAACGTAAGAAAAGGCATTTCCTCTGGTTCAATATCTGTTAAAGATGTGGATAAATCTATGAATCACCTTACAGAGACCGAAGAGTCGCTTGACTCGTTTATTAACAAAGTAAAGGAATTTGAAGAACAAAAGAAGAAATTTCGTGACCAAATTAAAAGGCTTGAAAACAATCAGTTATCAAAATTGAAAAATGAATTGGAAAAAGAAACAAGTGAAAAAGATGAGTTGGAAGAAAAAATCTCCACCTTCAAAAAAGATATTGAAGATCACAAAGCTAGTATCCCGTTAAAAATTTCTCAAATCCAAGATAAACTAAAAAAATTTTCAAATACTGATTATTCTATTCGTGCATCTTAAATTTAATTAGTAATGGAAAAACAATCTTTATGTGATTTTTAAGAAAAAAACATTTGAAAGAAAAGTTTCATTAAAACAAGACGTTGTGGATAGCATATCATCATACTGCAAAATCAAACATCCTAATGAAAGCATCTTAATACTTAAAGGAAAATCAAAAAGCGGTAAAATTATGATCGACGGTCTTGTAATTCCTCCATTTAGTCACACTGGTCCTACCTTTGCTGGATTTCCACATTCTTTTTTACCATTTGACATGAGCTATGTTGGGATCGTCCACTCACATCCAAGCGGCTCGGCAGAACCTTCTCTTACTGATTTGCATAATTTTTTTGGTCTTGTTTCGATAATTGTTCAGCATCCATATGGAGATGAGGATATTTTTGCATGGGATAGTAAAGGAAATTCAATTCCACTTGAAATTGTGTGATTTGATATTTTCAAGAAATAATGGTAATTTGACCAAAACTGACAAAACTTTATAAGGATTTTAAAGGTATCCTTAATGAATTGTTTAATTTTAAAATTTATTTGATATTTTTATTCGCTTCTTTAGCTATTAGCATTGGTTTGCAGATGATTTTGCCATTTCCATATGGTTTAGCTGCAGCCTTAGGAATATTCATTGTATTTCCATTACTTTTAAGACGCCGAGCAATGAGTCGAATGGGTGGATACGGTGGTGGAACCGGTACAGGAGGCGGGTTCTTCGGAACAGGTGGAGGAAGCCCCAAGGTACGTTATGTTTGCCTAGTTTGCAACAACAAACATGGTGGAGGTTCATGTCCAAGATGTGGTTCTAAGATGCAAAGGGCTGATTTTTAGCTCTAAAATGGCATTAGATGACTTACGAAAAAAAGTAATTTATCAAAATTCTGTAGATGTGTGGATTGGGGCATGCCAAGAGAAAAGTAAACGATGGAACCAACCAGAAGACTACAAAAAATTCATTGAATACCTTCAAAACCAAAAAATTTCAATGAAAAAATTCCCCCTGTGCGTTAGCGAAAGCGAAACAATTGACTCTGAAAAAATGAAATTTACAGAAACTTTGTCAGAATCTCAAGACCCTGGTATGTCAACTTATACTATAAAACTAAACGATTCTACCTTAGAAGTAATTAGAAATTTTGAATTGAATAATTAACTATCTTCGAAGTTTTGGATTCACAATAACATCTAGAGCATTTCCTATAAAGACAAAAGCTAAACCTGTAATTGCAATCATTACCCCTGGTGGCATTATCCACCACCAAAGACCTCTTGAGGCAGCTCCAAAGACATTAGCATCATGTAAAATATGCCCCCATGTTGGAAATGATGGATCGCCTAACCCCAAGAAGCTAAGCCCCGCTTCTGTGGTTATGGCGGCTGGAACTGAAATTGCTATACTAGCAAATGCATAGGGAAGTAATTGGGGCAGAATATGACGTAAAATGATTTTTGACTTTTTTTGCCCCATCATCTCTGCTGCGTCGATATACCCACGGGTTTTAATCTGAAGTGCCATACTTCTAGAAACCTTGGCCACCCCAACCCAACCAAAAATTGTCAAAAATCCAATCATAAGGAAAATACTATTGCTAATGGTGACAGAAAGAATTATCAAAAATGGAAGGGCAGGAAGCGCGTAAATAACATCGTTGAATCTCATCATTACCTCATCTGTTTTTTTACCTTTGTAGCCTGCATAAACTCCATAAAGCAACCCCATTACCACAGAAGCTACGGCAACTACTATTCCAATGAATAATGCTAAAGGTGTCCCCCAAAGCAATCCAATTGCTAAATCTCTTCTAAGCTCATCTGTTCCCATTATTCCAAAGGCCTTACCCCCAATAGTCAAAGTTGATTCTGTAATCTGATTTTTTGAATTCACACCGTACAAATCAACAACGAAGATGTAATTGCCCTTAAGGGGTTCATGAGAATCAGAATTTGCAAATACAACGTCCTCAGATGATAATCCATTTAGTGAAAAATTAAATTTGTCAGATTGTAAAAACAAGTTCTTTCTAATTGATTCGTCTGTAGAAAAAATTCTTTCAGTATGGACTATTTTAGTATTGGAATAAGGCAAAGAAGTAGATAACAATTCAAGAGTTATTCCATCTGGTCTAATTACAGAAATTTGTAAAAGAGGAGAACCTGAATATTCTGTGGAAAATTCATAAATGAAATCGTTGGGAAAATCATCATATTTAAAACTAAAACCAAATTGGTGAGAAACTAAAGAGATATCTCCTAAAGTTTCGGACTTTTCTATCGGATCTTCTAAAATTTTGTGCTCAGGGATTTTTTCTATTAAAAACAAATTAACCCATACTGGAATTGCAACCTTGGGATAAGAAATCCAATGACTTGGATTATTCCATTGACTAAATGTTTCACTTGGGATTGCAATTATTGCGGTAATTGAAACAAGAATCAGAATTCCTAAAATTATAATTCCTGCAATTCCTATCCTGCTTCGTAGAAATTCTGCTTTAATTTCTTGGGGAGAAATACTCATTGTCCAGTCCTCACTCTTGGGTCAAAGTATCCATAGAGCAAATCTGCAATGAAAATACTAACCAAGAAAAAAACTGTAAGAATGTACGTTGCACCAATAATGACAGGCAAATCCATAACAGTAATTGCTTCAAAGTACAAGCGTCCCATACCTGGCCAGTCAAACACTGCTTCTGTTATTATCGCGCCCCCAAGGGAGCCAGAAAGGCTAAGCGCCAAAATTGTTACTATCGGAGGTGCGGCATTTTTTAATGCGTGAGTGTAGATAATCTTCTTTCTATTAATCCCAATCACCTTTTTTGACATAATAAAATCTTCTTGCATGATTCCTACCATGAAATTTCTCACCAAATAAGCCCAAGCACCAAACCCAATCAATACAATAGTGATTAGAGGAAGGGTCATGTGGTATAACAGTGAAACAATGTAGTTTGGATCTGATGCCGGGATTGGAGGTGTTGCCCTTGCCGGAAAAATTTGATACATAAATGCAAATAGAAAAATCATTATCATTCCAATCCACCAAACAGGAAAACTTGAACTAATTATTGCAAAACTTGAGGTAATTCTGTCAATAACAGACCCAACTTTGCTTCCCGATAATGCTCCTAAGAAAATTCCAATGATGGAAATGATTATTGTGGCTGTCGTGAAAAGCAAAATTGTTCTAGGAAGTTTCTCCAAAATAATTTCTCTAACATCAGGTGATCCCGCATCACTGGTTAGAAAAGTTGCATTTCCAAAGTCAAGTAAAAGTATCTTGTACATGGTCAACCCAATTCTTTGAGGCGAATACCACGGTTCGTCCAATCCTAAAACCTGGGTTGCAAGGTCGATTTGACTTTGTATGTACGCATCAAATTCTTCCGTTGATGAAAAACTATTTGCAATGGTAGGGTCGCTAGTAATTTCAGTTCTCACTTGATATGCGACTCCCTGCTTCAGAATGGTATCCATATTTGAACCAACCAGAGAAATTGTAAGCAACAATGTAACCATCAAAACACCAAACATTGTGACAAGTCTTGTTGCCACAAATTTTTTTAATCCCAATAATTTCGAATTAAAATCTCAGTTTATAACAATTGATTAAACCAAAGATCTCAATTAGTTTATTAATAAATTCATACCATTTTGGATGAAAACCCATCATCACTGTTGAAAATATGGAAAAATCTAATCTAGTACAAAAAACAAGAAATTCTTGTGAAAAAGACAAATTTTGAGCCTGATAAATTGGCTTTAACCAAGCAGGATATTTTGAATTTTTGTGATAGGGTTATTGAAAAGTGGAACAAACAACCTCAAGAAAATGCCACAAACATTCTTGCAATGAATGCTGTAAAAACAAGTGTCCTGTGGACTGATGACGAATCACTTAAGGCCATTTGGGGGGAAATTATTGCTTGGACAATGGAATTGCTCTATGAAAATGCCTTAGCTCAAGGCAAGGAATCTGGGGATAATTGGTCTGAAGTAATGAAAAAAATAAAGAATAAAAAATAACCAAACAAAACTTTGTTCATGAGTGCAAGCACCATAAGAAAAGCAAAAAAGCTTGTCGAAAGTGATGGTGTACAAAAGATAGATGATGATCTCTTTCAGATAAAATCATCATCTGATCCAAACAAATCATATTTTGTGACGTCAGATTCATGTGAGTGCCCTGGCTTCAAAAATTTTTATAAATTTCATCATGGGAAGGGTCTAAAAGCAAACTGTTCTCATTTAGAAGCTGTTCGAATTTTTAAAAAACAAAAATAATTCTATTGGAATTTTTTCAAATCTGTTTTTCCTATGGCTGATATCTCGTTTTTAATTATTATTGGTCGTTGAATTAATCCTGGATATTTTACCATGAGTTTTATTATTTTGTCATCTGATAGTTTTTTGGTTTCTAAGATTAGTTCTTTGTACATTTTGTCTCTCTTCCTCAGCATCTCATATGGGGATTTTCCAACTAGTTTAATGATTTTTTTCAGTTCAATTTCGGAAAAAGGATCTTTGAAAAAATCTCTTTTTTTAATATCAATTTTCAGCCTTTCCATCTCATCTAATGTCCTTTTACAGGTAATGCACGAGGACTTGTGATATACAATCCCTGCATCTGAATTTTTCATCTTCTGAATCTATTTTTTTTGGAAAATTGAATCTTTCCTTTTCGATGATGGATTGTGGGTAAATAATGACTGTTTTCGTAAATATTGTAGCTCAAAAAGTCTCTTAAAGGAGAAAATTTAAAGTGAAAAAATGCAGAAGTGTCCACTATGTCACACAGAATATAATGACGCTGCGCAAGTTTGTCCTTTAACTCATTGCTCTAATTGTGGCTCATTGAATCTTCAAAGTTACAAGAAAAGGAGTTTTCAATCAACTCGTGCAAAACATAATTTTATTTTTATTCTCCCGCCTTTGGGATTTTTTGTTTTAGTTTATGGATATCTTTTTGTTCAAGGCGAATTGATTTCATTTCTAAGTATCGTGGCGGTATATTGTGCTTTCTTTCTTGGAGTTTTGTTTAAAATTACTTTAAGAAACATTAATTGTCAAGACTGTAAAGCAAAAAATTTTCCATCTGTAAAAGACATTAACCTCAATCCAATTAAACGTGATACCTCGATTGATGACAAAGATTTGACAAAAAAAATTGCAAAAACTGTTCTTGATGGTTTGGCAAAAGAACAAAAGAGACACAACAAACAAGACATGATAATCAGAATTATTGGAGCCATTTCATTAATAACAATTGCAACACTTGGTACGTTTTTTGTAAACCCCGATGATGTTCTATTAGGGAAAATAATTGAAATGATACAATCCTTAAAATGAATAGATTAAGGAAATTTTGATTTTAAATTTTTTATTCTGAATTAATTTGAATTAATTTCCCGTCTTCTACTACAAATTGTAGTATTTGACCGTTAACCTCTACTACAAAAACGGATTCTTTATAATCTACAATTACGGAAGTTCCATTAACATTTACAAATATAGCTGAATTTGTTGTATCTTCTTCTACTTTGTTTGGTTCTATTGAGCTTTCCTGGGAATTGCTAATGTTTGAAGGTACATCTAGGATTTCTTCTGGTTCATTACCTAGGTTTTCAATCATTTCTCTGCTGGTACTTAATTTGGCAAGATATGCTTGGTGGGCTTCATCTGCTGTACCTCCATTTTCTAGTATTTCGTTTCTTACTGCTTGGGCTTCATAATACAAATTTTTGGTAAAATTCAAGTGACTAACTACGACATCTCTAATTTCTTCATCTAAGCTGTTTACATACTCTTCATACTGTTGACCAGAAAATACTCCAGCTCCAGGATTAAACTCTTCTATTGCTTTTTCTCTAAACTCTTGTTCAGTTTTCTTTATTTCTTTGATTTGTTCCCGGTCTTGAATAATCTTTTCAAGAATTTTTTGTTCCTCAAGATTTTCTTGATAAAGTTTTTGATAATATGTGTAAAGCATAAATCCAATTGGGTTGTTGCTGAAATCCTCAGGGTTCGAATTTAGATATTTTTTTGCCTCTGGAGTTGAAAGTTTTGCGTTAGTTAGGGCATGTGTGGTGATATCTCCTTTAACTTGATATTGAATGCTAACCATTCCAGTTTCTCCATTCTCAGTAGATGCCGAAATGGAGACTAAATAATTTCCAGGGATTCTTTCATGCTTCCCTAACTCTACTTGAAATTTTCCGTCAATACTAGTGATTGTAGAAATAACCATTGATTCAGATTTCACAATAACTGCGGCTTTAGAGACCGGCTTTGATGCATGGTCGATAATTATTCCTGTGACTATGGGCCTCTCCCCAGAGATTATTGGTGAATTCTCAACGTTTGCTTGAATCTGTAAATCCCATAAGGTTGCCTGAGAATTTGAGGCTAGAGGCATAAAAAGTACCATGGCAAGAATACCTAAAATTAATTTATTTCTGAACACCCCCTATCATGTAAAATTTAGTTGTTAAGAATCGATATGAAGAAAAGTTAATTTTTCTGCAATATTATTTGATTAATTTTCCCCATCTAGTTCATAAACTACTAGACTAAATATCTACGAATGGATTTAGAAAAATTCCAAAATGATGTTTATGAAGTAACAGATGGCCTATCCAATCAAATTAAGGAAAAAGACTTGCCCAAACTCAACTACGTACGACAACAACTAATTGAAATGTATCAGAAAAATTTAGTCAAAATCAACCATTCTGTGTTGGAGCTTATCTGTGCGGCAAATTTGATTGCCAACGGGTATCATGTGGAAGTGGAAAAAAAAGTTTCAGATGTTCTGGTTTGTGATCTTTTTGCAAAAAAAGGTGATGGGGATACCATTCTTGAAATTGAAACAGGGTTTACTCCTCCTGATCATGCTTTGGACACTAACGATTATCTGACTGCAAGAATTATGAGTAAAATTTCTAGGTACAGTAAATACTGTGCAAAATTTTCCTTGGCAACGCCAGTTACAGGGATCATCCCAATCCCAAAAATTTTCTTGCTTCCGCCCACTGTTAGAAAAAAAGAGGCTATTAAAAAAGTCCAAGACTTGTGTGATCGCTATTACAAAAATCCCCCAATTAATTATGACGACATTCTTAATGCTAGACTCCATTCAATTTATCTAATAAATGTGGACAAAAAATTTGCCAAAGCCTTAGACCCTCAAGGATACGTTGAACTTACTGAAAAGTTATTGGAAAGAAGTGAGGTCAAATATTAGTTTTCCAAAAAATTCAAATCTATCGAATCATTACTTGAATCAAGCCATGATTTGTGGATCTTGTGAAACACGAAAGCATTACGAATGTATTGACTGTCAAAATAATCACGAAACTCATTTGTGTAGTTGTGATTGTCATGATGAGAATACAAAACCTCACCCAATAAACAAGCCTCATTAATTCTTAAAAACAATGAAATACAAAGAATACCATCTAAATTCATGGCCTTTGCTGTAATAATCCCAATTACCATAGTTGCGATTTTGGGGATTGCTGGCTATTTGATTTATCGATTTATACTCTTTGATTATTTGAGCAATAAATCGGTAAACGACACTTTGGAAAAATATAGAATTGAAAAATCTCAATCCGAAATTGTAAAGGAATATTTTGAAAAGAAAGGTGAATCCCTTTCAATCCAAGAAATATCGAGACTTGTTAAGTTTTACAGACAAAAAGAACCTGAGCAATTTTTAGCAATGTATGATTCGCTGAGAGAAAATTCTCAAACTGATTAATTATTTACTATGGTGCAACAGGGATTTGAATAAACGGAGTTCCACCACTCCCAACCACTAAAGGTAGCTTCCCATCCCATTCCTGTGTTTTAAGCCACTCCAAGTAATTTGGATTTTGTGCTAATGCTTCGTTGATAATTCTTATTGCTTCAGCTTCTCCTTGTGCTTCGGCAATATTTGCTGCCGCAGTACCCTTTGCTTGTGCCTCAAGCTGTCTTGCCTCCACTTCAATTCTTCGTAAATCATTTTCTGCTTTGAGAGCTTTTTGCTCTGCCTCTACTTTGGCTTCAATTGCTTGAGCAAATAATGGTGAAAACTGAAAATCAGTAATTGAGATTACATCTGTTTTAATATTATAAACATTGAGACGCTGGGTAATTTCTTGTTCAATGTCAGCTTTTACCTGAGGTCTTTTTGTGATGAGTTCTTCGGCATTATACCTTGCTGTTACTTGCTTTACCACTTCTTCCACTGCTGGTTGTATTATCCTGCTTTCGTATTCTAACCCTACTTCCTTGTATAGTGTATTTACTGAGTTGGCTATTGGTCGATAGTTTACTGTTACTTCTGTAGAAACTGTTTGTAAATCTCGTGAGGCTGATGACGTGTCTTTTACAAATTTGAGCGTTCTTACCTCCATATTCACAACAGAATCCTGAAATGGTACAACAAAATGAAGGCCCTCTTCAAGTGGAGGAACAACAATATCTACGGCATTCCAATGAAGTAGTACTCCCCTATAACCTGCATCTACAATTTGAACAGAAGCTGATACAACAACCCCTATGATAATTAGAATAATTGCACCTAATACAATTGCTTTTGCCTTTCCAAAATTAATTTCCATTGAAGGTTGCTGATATTTTGACAACAGTATAGTTTGATCTTTACTATAATTATACTATATTATTATGAATAAAATTTCTTAAACCCTTCTTCTGTGGGGAGTAGTTCTATTTTTGGTCCCAATAGACCTTGCTTATGTTGAACTTTCATTAATCCCTGATTTTCCAATTTTTGCAAAGTCTCATCTAATTTTTGGGTATCAATCTCTAAATTTTTTTGAATACTGTTAAAATTTTTGACACCTCGATTCAACTCTCCTAGAACTAAAATTTCTAACGAATGAGGTTTCATCTGTGAAGGAATATCTCCTTTAAACTCAGATTTGGGTAATTCTGTAAACGATTCATTTTCTGTTGGATATGATTGTGTAGTGACTTTTTCTTGATTTTGTCTATTCTTAGCTTTCCATTTTCTTACTACTCGTGGCAAAATTCTAGAAAGAGGAATAATTAAGAAAAATACCAGATAAATCCATGCAAACCCATCTTGTGCCATAATTAACCATCAAATTTTTTACTATTTCATTATTGTCTTTTTTTGATTATAATACTCGAAAAAGAAAGTGACCTTTTTAGAAATTTTTCCATGATTTAATGTAATCTAGGTTTTTAACTATTACTAATTTTTTTCAAACTCGTGCTTAGATCGAATCAAAACATGAAGATTCATAAAGCAAAAAAACATTCTATCGACAAATTATGGCAACATCTATGGAAAATTTTGGAACCTTAGAGTATGTTCTTGATAAATATTCCAAAACCTGGAGTTGGAAACTAAAAGGCCAGCGTGCGGTGAGCATGATTTCAAAACTTGTACCTGAAGCTTGGTATGGTGAAAATATTGATGAGGTGATTATCCCTGATAGCACCGAAAGCGTAAAGCAACTCAAGGCAATGATGGATAGGTATCCCCTCGAGATTCTATCCAAATCTGCTTGGCAAAGAAAGGTAATCAAAACTTTTGCCCCAAAACCTACTCTTCCACCTGTAAAGCACAAGCTTAACAGAGCAAAAGCGGGAGATCAGTTTAGGGGAAAATTACTTAATTTCCAAAAAGAAGGATTAGACTTTTTACTGAAATCTTCTGGTAATGCGTTACTAGCTGATGAAATGGGTTTGGGAAAAACTGTCCAAACTTTATCTTATGTTGCAACTGAAAAACAAACCTTTCCAGTGTTGGTAATAGCTCCGTTAGTAACCTTACAAAACTGGGCTAGAGAAATAGAAAAATTTGTAAAGAAAAAAAGTAGAAATGGAAGAATTCTTGAAAACGATTCTCCAACCTCTACAATTATTCGTACTGGAAAATTGCAAGAACTACCGGCAACGGATTTTTACATTATTAATTATGAACTTCTTTACAAGAGATTACCCGATTTATCAAAATTAAATATCAAAACAATTGTTTGTGATGAGGTACACAATCTTAGATCTAAAACCACACAGAAATACAAAGCAGTAAAAAAATTAGCTGCACTGTCTTCTGTTTCCTATAGGTTGGGCCTTTCTGGAACTCCGATCTACAACAGAGGTTCAGAAATTTGGCCCATAGTTGATATCCTAAAACCAGGGTTACTTGGAAGTTTTAAAGAATTTTGTGAGTATTTTTGTTATGTAAATGAAAAGGGAAAGGCAATTGTGCTAGAAAATAAAAGAGCTTCCTTGCGCAACGAACTACAAAAACATGTTATGTTAAGAAGAACCAAATCTGACGTTCTAAAAGAACTAAAGGATAAAGTTCGATATAAGGAAGTAATAGACGCTGACACAGAATACTATCTTGAAGAGTTGGACAAAATTTGGACCCGTCTTGAAGAGGAACAAAAAGACGCTGAAACTGAATTTAAAAAATCTGCTTCATATCAGCGGGCAATACAAAGCGAAAGACAAATTGCTGGTATTGCAAAACTACCACATGTCATCAATTTTGTAAAAAATATTATGGAAATTGAAGAGAGTGTTGTGGTATTTTGTCATCACAAAGTAATCCACAAGTTACTTCATGAACGTCTTGAAGAATTTTCTCCAGTTTCCATAATTGGGGGTCAAACAGATTCTGTTCGTCAGGATCAGATAGATAAATTCCAAAAAGGAGAGTCAAAATTAATGATTGCAGGATTGAGAGCTGGAAATGTGGGGATTAACCTGACACGAGCAAAGTACGTTATCTTTGCTGAACTAGATTGGAGTCCGGCAATCCATAGGCAGGCTGAAGACAGGTTGCATAGAATTGGACAAAAAAACACGGTGTTTGCATATTATCTTATCGGAAATGGAACTTTGGATGATCATGTTGCAAACATACTAGTTGACAAATCTTATGAAATAGATACCATAATGGATGAAAAGACAGAGTCATATGAAAATAAAGACAAAGCCAAACTAATTCTTGCCCAAATTCATGATAAAATTAGTTCAAAATGAATTTTTTTCTAGTTTTTCTTTAACCTGGCTTAATTTTGACATCAGGGCGTGTTTTTCCCCATCCGGGATTTCTTGAATGGTTTTGATCTCCCTAATTATGTCGGTAATAATTCCAAAAATCTCTTCCTCTGGTTTTGTTTTTTTTAATTTAATTTTGCTTTCTTTTTTTTGTGCCTTTTCTAATTCCTCAAGTCCCTCGGGAAGTATCTCATAGAATTTGATGAGTCCACGCTCTTCTCGTAGGGGGGACATTAACACCAACTGTTGTTTACGTAATTGTTCTAATTCATTTTCTATTTGTTGCTCAGGAATTTCTAAAAATAGTGAAATTTGGTCAATAGGTTGAGATTTAATTTCCAGAACTTTCAATATTCGTATCCAAAGAGGAATTGAACTATCCCAAAGAATATGTCGTGCATTTTGGGTGATTGAAAATGAGCCATCGGAATTCATATCAATTAATTTTTTTTCCTTTAATGAGGCTAATTGGTCTAAAATTCGTCCAACCCCAACTTTCTTTAATTCAGAATTTTCTAAATCATTTTCATCAAACCTACCTTTCCCTTTAATTCCTAAGTGGAGAATTTGTAAATCAATTAAGCCTAATTTTGTCACATTTCTATTGATTCGTATTTAGTTATCTTCTTTTCGACTTGAAAATTATATGTGGATTAATTTCAGTTTTTAATATGACACTTTATGATTTACCAAAACTTCCTTACAATTATGAATCTCTTGAACCATATATTGACACACAAACAATGAAAATTCATCACCTAAAACATCATCAATCGTATGTAGATGGATTAAACAAAACTCTTTCAGAAATTGGTGGAACCTCTCACCCAAAATATATTACATCTATACTATCAGATTTGAATTCCATTCCTGATAGCTCACGAAACAAAATTCAATTTTTTGGGGGAGGGTATGAAAACCATCGTTTTTTTTGGCAAGTTATGACTCCTGACGGTGGCGGAAGTCCTGGTGGGGCTCTTGGAGATTCAATTGATGTATATTTCAATAGCTTTGAAAAATTTCAAGAAAATTTCTATACTTCAGCTTTGGGTATCCAAGGAAGTGGTTGGTGTTGGTTAGTTTTTAACCCCACCTATAACAAAATTGAAATTATTACGACTCAAAATCAGAATAGTCCTTGGTCCTTGAAAAAAATACCTCTGTTGGGTTTGGATGTATGGGAGCATTCCTATTACCTCAAATATGAAAACAAAAGAAATGAGTATGTGTTATCATGGTGGAATGTTGTTAATTGGGATTTTGTATGCAACCGGTTTTCTGAAATTTCACAATAAATCTGCCCGAGTCAGAAAACCTAGAATCAAATTTAATGTTTTTTGATTTGTTGTTAATCTTAACGACTGTTTGAAATTTTTAAATTTTTAAAACAAGTTTAAATCAAAATTACCTCTTATCTTATTTGGTTTGATGAAATTAGTATATTATGAGCAATCTGTATATTCTAAAAAAAGAGGGCCTGAGTGAGGCCAAAATAAACCAAGCTTTAGCAATGCTTCTCATAGATAGAAAAAATGAATTCCGGGAACTTGCCAATATGGTGTTACCCAAGTCCACAACAGGACCAATACAAAATTGGGAGCAATTTGTAATGAATTTTTGTCTTGATGTAAACGAGGCATTTAGAACCTGGTCTGGAGAGTCCGAACTGAATGTAAATTCTCCTCAAAAAGCTCTAACGATTCTTAGGCAACTTTCAAGAAATAAAAAAAGTATGGTGCAATTATCGCATCTTTTGAACATTTCATTTGATCTTGCTGAAGAGTTCAAAGCAATCTATAGAAGAATATAACAAAATAGAAAAAACTTTTTCCACGGCTTTCGCTGTGGAATTGTTCAAAAAGAAAAGCATTTGCTAGATTTGGTAAAAAGATCTAGCCTCTGCCTATTCTGAAAATAGCAGTACTGCATGATGGACATGTACCCTTTATTGCAGGCTTGCCATTTTTCATAGTATATGGACTAGCACCAGTGATTTCTCTTTTATCACGGCACTTTACACAATAACCAATTACCATGTAATTTCTACGCCTGAGGTTCTATTAGCGAGGACTTGTAAAACTTTTTTTACCATGAGGCAAAACACCGATCTTAATTTTTGTGTTCTAAAACGAATTTCTTAGTAGTTGTAAGAATTTAATCAGCAATTCAACTAGTAATAATTTCTAATGATGCAGGTCTAGTTAGGGCATCTTGATATAGCAAACTATCCCAAACATAAATCTCTGCAGTATACACTCCTGATTCTTTAGGGGTCCATGATAAAGATGGGCTAAAACTTTGATAACTTGTTAATGATCCGGATATCCATCCTAATTTAACAACAAAATCATTTTCGTCTTTAATTTGAACAATGTAGACAAAATCTTGATCTCCTTCTTGAGCATTGGTAATTTTTGCAGTAATCTGAACCTGTTGATTTACAATGAGGTGCTTTCCTAGAGTCGCTCCACTAAGATTTACTAATCTCTCATCGTTAATTACAGCCCTATCAAGAGGTTCAATTCCGTGGGCAAGATTACCCATTGGAACCATGAAAATTGACAATAATGAAACAACTAAAATTTGTTTTATCACGTGTCTGTGGAATTTTTTTTATTAATAAAGCCTTACTGCCTATCTATCCAGACTAATTTGAGCAGATTACATGGGTTCAATTTTTTTGAGACGATTCGAATGGTTAGTAATTTTGTATGGGTTGAGTATGCCATTTGGATCGAGAAATTTTTTTAATTCTAAAAATGACTCGAAATTTCTCTGACCATACTGTTTTGGAATATACCCAGATCTGGCTATGCCATCCCCATGTTCTCCTGTAATAGTACCTCCTAATTTGAGAACTTGATCGAAATACTCTTTAGAGATTTTATCAAGCAAGTCTAAACGTTTTCTTTTTGAAATTATTCTAACATGAATATTCCCATTTCCTGCATGTCCATACATGATGGTTTTTGTATGAAATTTTTTATTTGTTTTTTCTATTAGTGAAAATAATCTTCCAAGATTTTCTAATGGGATTGTGGCATCCTCAATAATATGTGGAATTCTGTCTTGAAATTTAATTGACTTCAAACTAAATGATAAAGCAAGGTCTCTGTATTTCCACCATTTTTCGATTTCTTCTTCTTTTGTAATTTTTTTAACAATATTTCCATCAATTAAATTTTCAAAGGCTTGATTTTTTTCAGCAAGGTAGGAATCATATTCAACAAACAAGAGGCATTTTGTATTTCTTTGAAATTCATGATCAAAATTTTTTAGAGTTTTTCTATCGACAAATTCTAAGCCAGAGGGTTTTGATTTATTGATTTGGAGGCAATCTTTAGCAGCTCTGTAAATTGAGGGATATTCTACAATAAACAAAAGTCTTTTTTTTGGAATGTCCCTAACCCTCATTTTTGCAGACAAAATTATTCCCAATGTCCCTTCAGAACCTGCAAGGACTCTATGGGTATCTCTTATGGAACGAACTGAATCTAATCTATAACCACATGAATTTTTGGATACTTTGGGAAATTTTGATATATCAATTTTTTGCGCAATTTTTAGTATTTTTTGTCCTATTGATTGATTATGGGGCAAAGTAATTTTTTTTCCTTTCCCATCAATGAAAGTAATTTCAATCAAATTTTCGATAGTGCTTCCATACTTTAGAGCCTTACTTCCACTAGCATTGTTTCCTATTATTCCTCCCATTGCACAATATGGACCAATTGACGGGTTTGGCGAACAAAATTTCTTTTTTTTCTTCAGACTCTTATCCAAATTTCCTTTTTGTACTCCTGCACCTATTTCTACAATATTTTTATAGATTTTAATTGAATCAAAATTCCTTAAATCAATGATTATGCCTTCATTAAGAGAATTTCCCACTAGACCTGTTCCCGCACCTCTTGGTGTAACTGAAATTTTATTTTTGTTTGCAAATTTTATTGTGGTGATTACGTCTTTTTCAGATTTTGGAATTACAACAATTTTTGGAATTACTTGATAAAGACTAGAATCAACTGAATAAAATTTTAGAATATCTTTATCCCAAAAAACGTCTCCAGAAATTTTATTTTTTAATAAATTTCTTAATTCTAAAATTTTCATAGATAAATTAAATTCTTATTCGATAATAATCCCATCTTTCAGGGTCAAAAAGGGTTACAAACTCTGCCTTTTCTTTGTCGACTCTGGCTCGTATTACATCACGTAAAGCAAAACTGGTCAAAAACTTGAATTTTTTGGCACTTGACTGCATGATGAACATATGCCTCATTTCACTCCCTCCTTTTAACCCCCAATAACCCATTTTCAAGGCTAAAGGCTCCAGAAAAATGGTATTGTTCAATCCATAATTTTCATCTCTAATCTCTGGTCTTAATTGGTATGTTTCTAGTGGCCCTCCTTTTGCAAATCCTACAATTTCTCCTTTGCAATCATTTACTCGAAGGGTGTTTAACACGACTTCGGGATTTTTCACTGATTCTTCGAATTTATCCCTTGCAAATTGTAATGGTTTTGGTAATTCTAAAAATATTGAATGTAGAGTTTTAATAAATTCTGAGCTATTTCTTGTTTGCATGTTTTCAATCGTTGGGATCAATTTCAAATTTTCATATGCTGAATTTGCTTGAATTGTAATTTCTTGCTGTCTTATATCCATAAAAGTCAGAACAGTATCAAAGAAATTCTTTCTCATGTGTTTTGGTAATGACTTTAATACTAATTGGAGCATTTCAGTTTCCTTGTTTAGCAATTCTTCAAAATATGCCACAGAGCTTCTTACAATCAGCGATGGTCTCCATGCTAAAGCATGAGCATTCATTTTTGCCATTTCCATTGCTTTTGCAAAATTTCCTAGAGTATATCCACTCACTCTGTCTACAACTGATAGATACCAACCAAGATACATAATATGCTCCTGAAGTTGTTCATCGTTTTTTGTTAGCTCTGAATTTTTAAAACATTGCTGTATCTGGGATTGTGCATTTTTTTTTAATTGACCACTCCAAGGATAAGTTGTTCTTAAAATTAGGACCTTGATTATTTCAAGGTCTAGTCCTGCAGAATCAAGTAATTGTCTTAGTTTTCTATCCATTGAAATAAATTTCAAGACACTTTCTTCATGAGGTTTGTCTACATTTTTTTGCGGATCAAAATCATGAAACAAAGCTGACGCATAAAGGTATTTCAAATCTTGTTTGGAGAATTTTTGGGAAATATGATTCATGTTTGCTGCTAAAAGTGCAACATATGTTACTTCCAGTTCGTGGTTGATGTTGTGATATCCGTAATAGTCAGATCCGAGGCCTTGGGTCTCAAATAATTCTACCGTATAATCCAGCATTTCGGTATAACAATCATCCTCCAACCCACTTTCAACTAGTAGGCTTAATAGCTCATTTCTCAGCCTATGGGGATTTGCAAATTCCTGCAATAAAATGTCATGGCTTTTGTTATTTTTAAAGATGTTTGGCAAAAAAGTAAAATTTTGATTTTTTTAATGATTTTTACAATTATTTTTAATTGGTTTAATGAGAAAGATTCAAAAGAATTTGAGATTTTTATTCAATATGGATGTTGATACAAATCTACTAGAAAATCTCATTAGGGAGAATAATAGAGGTTTGTGTAAATTCCACCTCCACCTAGATGGTAAAAAATATCCATTACGTCATGTTTCAATCGTAAATTCACCAAACCCCGTAAATTCACCTACGACACGTGGAGGTGTATATTTTGCAGATAAATTTGCATACAAACTAAGAGGAACTATAGAAGATTTGTCAATAATCCCATTATTGACCAAAACTATGCTAGGACCAAACACAGAGTTTAGGGAAATAGTAATTACTACAAAAACGAATTCTCAAAAAAACCAAAGAGATGTTATTATTCATGCAAATTTAACGAACAGTATACAGGGACCATCAAAACTTGAATTAAATATGATTATTGTAAAAATACAACTTGGTTAATCATCACCAAGATGTTTATCATATTTTTCTCTTCTTTCTTGATTAGATAAAATTCGATATGCTTTGATTATTTCAATCATTTCTTCATCTCGTTCTTCTTTTGTTTTATCTGGATGTAATTTTTTTACTAATTCTCTATATCGATGTTTTATCTCATCCTGATTTGCAGTTCTCTTAACTCCTAAAATTTTGTAGTAATCTGGCAAAGTGGACTCTCTTGCTTGTTTTCTAAATTCAGCTTCATCTTCAGAAGGTCTGGTATAGGTGAAATCTACATAATCATCTGTCCAATCAGAATGGTATTTTTCATAAGTTCTATCTTTTTTAGATTCAAATTCTTCTTTATCATAAGTTGTTTTTTTCCTAAAAATAACGTCTCTTGCAATATATAGAAATACTGCTATTACCGCTACGGCAAATCCTCCAAACAAAATTATTTTTTCTTCAAGAGAAAGATTGTATTCGAGATTGGAGCTAGAATCTTCTACTTGACCAGAAATAGGAGTAAAACTTGCCGCAATTAGAATTGTTAAAAATATAAAAAAATACTTCTTCAATTTCCCCTCTAGATTATTTTAAAATCTTCTTTAACTGTGTTTAGAACCACTCTGGTTATTGTATTTTCTACATTGGGTAAGGAAGAAAGAGATTTGACAAACTTGCTTAGTTCATTTCTTCCTTTAAATTTTGCAATAGCTATTGTATCTGTATTCCCAGTAATGTCATAAACACAAATTACGTTATCCATTTTTGATAGTTTATTTTCAATTTCGGTAATGTTTGTTTTAGCAATTATCTCGATAATTGCAGTAAGGTCATATCCTAACCGTTCATGATCAACATTGGCTGTATATCCTCTGATAATTTTTTCCTTTTCTAATTTTTTTATCCTTGACAAAATCGTGACAGTTGACATTCCCATCCTCAAAGCTAGCTGTCTGGCTGAAAGTCTGGCATCAGAAATTAAAATTTTCAAAATCTTCTGGTCCGTTTTATCTAAACTCAATGTTCCAAGTATACTAAAAATGAATTTAAATTTTAATGGATTAACTAAATGTTTGTTAAACTTTTAAATTAACAAATTTTAGTTTTAAAGAAGTTTAGGCTCATATTCCTGCAATAAAATTTTCAAAGCCTTTCAAGTAACTTTTGTGAAAAAATTAATCTTGCAGGTAAATTTATTCTAAATATGGGCAGGACCTCTACTGATCGAAATTTAGGGGATATGGAAATTTTTTACAATGAAAGAACAATTAAAATTTCAGAATTAACCGACGAGGAAAAAACTCAATGTATATCTCAATTATGGCTACAAAAGGAGGCCATAGAAGGAGAAAAAGAGATCCTACAAGAAATGATTCAAAAAATGTATTTTTATGGAAAAATGGAACATATTCAGGAAAAAAATGACTAGGTTATCTTGAAACTTTTCTCAAGTTTCTAGATTTTAATACAATTAGCCTTTAAAGAATAATGTGGAGGAAATTTCTAAACTTTTAGAAAAGGGAAAAAATAATATGGATTCAGGCAATTTTCAAGAAGCCCTTTCATTTTTTGAACAAGCTTTATTGATTAATCCCCAAGATCCTGATTTATGGAATCTTAAGGGCACTGCACTGAGAAGTATGGGTAGGTATGAAGAAGCTATTGAATCCTTTAACAAATCTTTAGAAATTGAACCAAGAAACAAGCATTCGTAAAATTTTCCCTCAAAATTACTTTTAATGTGTTCGATTTTATTTAAATATGGTTGATTAAGGAATCAACCTGTGACGCAAACAACCCCCATTATTGAAATTGTAAATGTGGTTGCCTCAGCTACTATAGACCAAAAATTGGATCTAAACAAAATCCAAGAAAAATTTCCAGACGTAGAATACAATCCAGATCAATTCCCTGGGGCTGTGTTCCGTTTAAAATCTCCCAAAACTGCAACTCTACTTTTTAGAACAGGAAAAATGGTGTGCACTGGTTCAAAATCTGAAGAACTTGCAAAAAAAGCTGTAAAAACTGTCGTAGAAAAACTAAGGAAAGGAAAAATTAGCATCAAAAAAGATGCTAATGTCACAGTTCAAAATATTGTTTCATCAATTAATTTAGGAGGAAAGGTCCACTTGGAAAAAGCCGCCAGAACAATTCCAAGAAGTATGTATGAACCTGAGCAATTCCCAGGTTTAATTCACAGAATGGTTGATCCCAAAACTGTAATCTTGATTTTCTCATCAGGAAAACTGGTGTGTACTGGTGCAAAAACTGAAAAGGATGTCTATCGGTCCGTAAATAATCTCCATAGTATGCTTGAAGAAAAAGACTTGATGATATACGATTAATGGCTACTTTTTGTAAATTTTACTAGTGCAAGGCCAGTTTTTCGAAAAATTTTAGGATCTTCAAAGTCTTATTAATGTGAACAAACCATATAGTTTGATATTTAATGGGAATCGTAAGAGTTGGCGGACGAGGCACATCACGCAGAGTATCTGAAAAAGAAGAAGACAATTGGTCCGGTGATGCCTACAAAAAATACCAAGAAGCAAAAAAGGCTGCATCTAAAGACAAGTATATCACAGTTGGCCGAGGAACCGGAAAAATAAAGTTTGGAGATATTTCAAACACCCCTTCAACAAATACCAAAGGTATGTGGGTAAGCTCAGGAAGGGGAACAGGTAGACGAAAACTCGATTAACTTCTGTAATCAAAAAACATTCAAGAGTATTGCCCTAGGGTATGCTGTTGATTGTTTCTCGATTTTTTAAATTTAAAAATAATAATTTGGAAGGATGATTATCTGAAAGACCTAACCTTCCTAATTACCTTGTTATGATCAAATGCCGCTGTAGTTGTTACATACAAAAGATGGTTTTTTCCTGCAGGGATTACGATTCTCTTCACGTTATCATATTCAGCAACCACGTATTTACATGGGCCGAGGGTTCTTAGAAGTTTTTTCCTTTGTTTCCAATCTTTTGCTGCAGCTTTTAATGAAGCAAGGCTTTGTTTTTTGTTGACCAATATTTTGACCTTTTTTGAACGCTCTGAGAATACTAACTTCCCATTTAGGTCACATACTGTAACTACTCGAACAGATGGACTTACCTTCAAAATTTTTTCGACTGCATCTTGAATTTCCATAATTGTGTCAATACATTCTTTTTGATAAGACTTTCTATATCAACGAAATCGATTGTAACTTTTAGTCCTAGAAATTTAGAATTGACTTGAGCTTAATCTATATTATAAACAAAATATTATCAAAATCAAGTTGAATAAAGAATCTAACGAAATGCTTTCACAGGCCTATGAATTGTGTGAAGATGGAAATTATTCAGAGGCAATAAAATTGTATGATTCTGTTCTTAAAAAAGATCCTTTGAACATCAATGCTTTAATCGACAAAGCTGTAACTCTACAAACTTTAGGGAAAATTAATGAATCCATAAAACTCTATGACAAAGCACTTGAAATTCAACCATCTAACCTTGATGCCCTAATCAACAAGGGCTCGGTACTTCACATGGCTAAGCAATATAAAAAAGCCATAGATTGTTATGATTCTGCTATAAAAATTGATAAAAAATGTGCAATGGCATTGGCTTACAAGGGACTATCATTAGGTGAGTTGGGAAATCTAAAAGATGCAATAAAACACTTCAAAAAAGCTCTTACTATTGACAAAGATTATGACCTTGCCGAAATTAGTAAAAAAGTCGCACAAGATTTGTTAAAGGAAAAATCTAAAAAACAGTAACGTCGCCTGGCGCAGGCTCCCTTTTCATTTCACTTTCATTTGTTTTGAAAAAATCTTTATGTGCTATTCGCTGGTGTTCTCGAAGTTTTTCTATATTCTCAAAGCCATCATGACATAGATAGCATTTTGGTTTATCTTCGTCAACAAGAGGCAATACCATGATTTATTTTGATTTTAAGCATACTTATTCCTTGATATTCTGTTAAGGAATATATCCAGAAAGATTGACAAAACATTGTGTTAGATCAATTAGTACAGGACTCTAAAGCTCTAGAAAAAGCAATTGCAGGTGAAGAATTATCGTATCAAGATGGTTTGGAGTTGATGAAATATGATAATTTACATCTACTTGGAGCAGTTGCTGATAACTCTAGAAAAAAACTTGTTGGTGATGAAGTTTCTTTTACTGCATCCTACTACATGAATTACACAAATGTTTGTGCAGCAAGCTGTCAGATGTGCGCCTTTTACAGAAAAGAAGGAGATGCAGATTCATACACTCTTAGCCCAGAGCAGATTGAACAAAGGGTAGGTATTGCAAAACAAATGGGTGCAACCGAAGTACATATTGTTGGTGGTTTTCATCCAAAACTTCCACTTGACTATTACGAAGATATGATGAAAACAATCAAAAAAAATCACCCTGAACTCAAAATTAAGGCTTTAACTGCAGCTGAAATTTTCTTCTTATCTAAATTAACAAAAAATTCTGTAAAGGAGGTTTTATCACGACTAAAAGAAGCTGGGCTTGATTCTCTTCCCGGAGGTGGAGCTGAATTATTTCATCCAGAAATTCGACCAAAAATTGCACGTGGTAAATGCTCAGGACAAGAATGGCTTGAGACTGTAGAAACGGCACATAATCTTGGAATAAAGAGCAATGCTACTATGCTTTATGGACATATTGAAAAACCAGAGCACATAATTGATCATTTGATAAAATTACGTGAACTACAAAAAAAGACTGGCGGATTTATTACATTAATTCCTCTGAAATTCAGTCTTGATAATACAGAACTTGAGCAAGAACATCTAGTAAACAATGAATGTTCTTCAGTATATGATTTGAGGGTTGTCTCTCTTTCAAGATTGATGCTTGCAAATGTTTTGAACAACATTTCAGTTTATTGGGTTGCATATGGAAAAAAACTTGCACAGGTTGCCTTGTCTAACGGAGGAAGTGATTTAGTTGGAACTGCATTTTCTGAAGAAGTATACCGTGCCGCTGGTAAACCTACGGCATCATCTATTCGTGAGCTTGAAGTTATGGTAAAAGAGATTGGGAGAAAACCTATTCAGCGTGATACTTTTTTTAATGTTGTGAACAGGTTTTAGGAATTTAGATATTTTTTTACTGATTCTATTTTCTCTTCCATAGATTTGTCGATATCTCTTCTTGAATCAATTTTTATGACTATCTCTACCCTGTCAACTCCTAAATTATGCACCACTTCAGACATTGACTTGACAGCTTCGTAGATTTTATCAATGTTATCAGATTCTAAAACTGTCCCCATGGGATTAATTTGATATCTTATTCCTTTCAATTTATGAATAGACTCGATAGCTTTTGCAATGTAAAAACTAGCGCTAGTTTTAGGAGTAGCCATTGGATAAATGGAAATTTCAGCATGAATCATGGTTTTAGGTAGTACTAGCTGGTTATATTTTAGGCCAATTAGCAACAACGTCCAAAAAGATCAAAAAATTTGAAAAGAAAATAAATTGTTAAAATTTCAGGCTTCTGGTTTTTTCTCTTCTTTTTTGGCCGCACCACTTCTTTTCCGTCTTGCACCAAAGCTTATCAAAACTAGTAAAAACCCAATCCCTGTCAAAATACTTGCTAGAGTATTCATATTGCGATTTTCTTCTTCTGCAATCATTAATTCTATTACCTCGTCATCAGTCATTCCTGCTTTACCAGCTGGAATTGAGGAATTTATTATTGAAATTAGCACCAGTCCAACTACTAACATTGCAATTCCCCCTCCTAGAATCTTTTTATCAACTAAAACCATTCCCTCATAAATTTAGAATTTGTCATATATTAGGCATTTTACATTCACCAGACAAAGCTTATTTTAGAAATTTTCAGGGGGATTTTGAATAAAGACGTTACATACTAGTGCATCGGTTTTAGAATCTCGGTACTGGACATTACAAGTTACAAATCTTCCTTTCAAAGCTCGCTCCAATTCTTCTCTTGTTTTGTCTTCGTATTGTGGTTGTTCGGGATTGTCTACCTTGGCAATAATGATTTTTTCTGTTTTACCATATTCTTCTAAATTGTCTTTCCGGTGATGTGTTATTAGCATTTCAAAGGCATTACCTGATAAAATTCCTATTACAGATCCTCCAATACCATCTCCCATGATTTTTAAAAATTTTTGTATTATAATTACTTGGTGGCAATACTGAGGTTAAATTCTGGAACTAATTTTTCTTCTTTTGCCATCTCAAAGAATTTTCTAATGGATTCTTCTCCTCTTTCTCCCATATTCACAGTAACTGAATTGACATACATTTTGACAAATTTTTCAATTAAATCCCTTGGTTTTCCTCTACTGTATTGCATCGCATACTCTATTGCCTCATTCA
>JAWWBZ010000006.1:0-32782 GCA_033720715.1 Nitrosopumilaceae archaeon
TGCTGATAATGATGGAATAGGTGATGCATGTGAAGCAGACACTGATAACGATGGAGTAATTGATGATATTGATAATTGTCCTACAACACCAAACTCAGACCAAGCCGATGCTGATAATGATGGAATAGGTGATGCATGTGACTCTGATGATAACGTAATTGTTGCAAGCGACGAAAATGATGGTGGATCAAATGAATGGGACACCAGACCAACATTTGGTGTAAGTCATGAAACCAGAGACGAGATTATTGTAGATAATGGATTTAGATTTAATGACCAAACATTCGCCGTAATTGATAACCATCACACCCCATTTATCCAGCAACCCATAGAGATTGGTACCCTCAATTCCTTTTCTGCAACGGTTTATGCTGACAAGGATCTCAAAGTTCAAGAGTTCTTATTCGGCATACCAGGAATAGGAATGGGTCATCATGCAGAAATAAGAGTAGAGGTATGGTTTGATAATCAAGATAAAATCGAAGATGTCAAGGTAATTCAGGAAACCGAAGTTATAGATAGGTCCAGCCTAGCAATAACACATCAGAAAATAAAATGTCAAGAAAAAGACATTGATGAAAAATGTGATCGTACTACAATGTCCGCTATGTTCTTAGAACCACTAAGAGATAACGTTATGGCAATCAAAGCAATAGATTTCAAACAAAGAGACCAAACAACTTATCTAAACGATGGTTTTGATATTTCAGGTCAATCCCTTAACCCAATGGAGACCAAAATGATCCCATCTTCCGTTAAAGGAGAAGGGTTGATTGAGGTTTCACAAACTGCCAAGTACAGCGATTATTGGGTAAGCCATGACGGAAGAATGTTTGAAATGAACAGTTTTGGTTCATTTAAACAAGTAAACCACAAATTTGAAAGATTCCAAGATTCAGGAGAAGCTCTAACAAGATATCATTCAGATTTTGCAAATAAAATTAAATTAGAAGCTGAAAGAGCAAAGGAAGTTTTTGATTCAAGCAAAATAATTGAAGATTGTAATTTTTTAAAATGTAATTAACATTTTCCCTTTGGTTATTAAAACTGAATTTATTTTTTAGTTGGTTTGACTTCTAATGGTGCAATAATTTTTTTTCTATTTTTGTTTCTTCGATTTGATCTGAGGCGCGTCTTGCAACAAGGGCACAAATACGACTCGGTTACTATATACTGTGCACATAAAGCACACCATTTCTGACCATTAGAATACCTTAGATTTCCCGGCAAAAATTTTGAAAATTTCTTTAATTTTTCAGATTTGGACTCTTTTTTGAGCCTATCACAGAGTCCTGAACACACTTGGGCCATTTTTTATCATAAAATATTGGATTTTTACAACTAATATACCTCACATTAACGATTTTAAAATTTAAATTTTGTCTGATTTGAAAAATTTTCTATATTAAAATAAATTAGTATTCAAATTACACAATAATTATTCCTTGTTTTACTAAAAATTCAATTCCTGTTGCAAAATCCAAATCAGTGATGGTGCCATCGTACCACCAACAAGCATTGTTTTTAACCCACTGAGGAACTTCCTTAGAAGAAGTGTCAAGCTCCGTTGTTGCTGGCACAACAATTATTCCTTGAGAAATTAAATATTGAATTCCTTGAACAAATGAGATATCATCGATTTGATCAAGGCACCAAAAGCCTGCCACATCTTTTACCCATTCTGGCATGGAAGTAACTTGGGGGCTAACTTTGATTGTAAAGGAAACTGGCATTGCAAAATTTCCTGCAGAGTCTTTTGCAGTACATTTTACTATCGTTTCTCCAATCCCAAACAAAAACCCTGACTCTGGTTTGCAAATTGCGATAATATTTTCATCAACATTATCAGTTACAAATACTTCATAAGTCACAGATACAACTTCTTCCCCAGACTCGTTTAAAACTTCAATGTCAGCTGGTTGTAAAATTATCGGGGGCCTAGTGTCTTGAATTTCTTTTTCTCCTCCTGAGAAAAACATCGGTATTTTTGTTTGCACATCAATAAAAGTCATTTGTATTGAATAAGAACCACTTTGCAAAAATAAGTCACCTGCAGCTACAAAATTAAAACTAAAGGCACCAAATTGTCCTGGATCAGTTTCCCCTAATTTCACAAGATCTCCATTAGGGGCAAATACTTGGAAAACTAAGGAGGTGCCCCCATGCCTTTCTTCATCATAGTTTTTTATTTTACCATTTACTCCCACACTCTCACCATATTCGTGGAAGCTTTTGTTGGTAGATGCATCAATGGCCATTGGAAGATCTTGGGCAAACGCATTTGATAAGACAATAATAAACACCGAAATTGTAAAAACCGCAAATGCGTGCCTGACCAATGATATACTTATGAGATAATTTACACTTAAGCTTGTCTCATAATGGTTGTAAGATATTGAACAAACTCCTAGTTTTATTTTCAAACTAATAGAAAAATCATGGTAAAAATTAGTTGTAGGGACTATGGTTTTGATTGCAAATTTGAAATAAGCGACAACGATTCAAACGCCATAAATCGATTTCAAAAACACTCCATGGTGATACATGGGATTGAATATAGCTCCGGTACTTTAAGTCAAATCATCATGAGAATTAAAAATAAAAACTAGACTTATTTTTCAAAACGATAATTATTCAAATTGTGAACAAATGCAGAATCATGAAAATATACTAAAAATCAAATTTCTGGGTTAGCCAACAGGTTTTTTTGTGCGTTCATAATTTTAAACAAAACGATTTAAGTAAATAGGATTGCGGAGGAATATGGGCAAGAAAGTAACCATAGTCCTAGAAAAAAATGTTGACGAGAAGCCGCACAAAATACAAACCGATTTTATTAGAGAATACAAAGAACCAATCAGTTTTTCAAAAGTTCTAAATGAAATATTGCACAAGGGTTTGTTGTAATATTTTTTGGAAACTTACACACTTTTAATAAAAAACTCTTCATGAAAGTATCATGTCAAAATGCCTAACTTGTGGAAAGAATCTAATTCCTAGTGAGTCAAGTTTTTGTTCAGAAGACTGTTGTTGTATTCATGTAGGAAGATTGTTTTTAGAATAGATCAAGGAATGGGATTATCTAAAACTCCATTTGCTACAAGCATTGTAAGCGTCAAGGGAATACTTACTCCTGTCAATATTCCTGCTAAAACCAAGGCATCACGCTTGTCCATTAAATCAGAGACATTAATGCAAGTTTATTAGTTTTGCAATTATTGATTTCCATCAGTTCTGACAAAAACAATTTGAGATATAAAAAAGGGAACAAAATTCCAGGTTCAGAAATTTCCCCCATACAGCTTGAATTTTCCACTATTTTCTTATTTTTTGAAAATGTTGGTAGCAAAGTGAACAAACATTATTCCATATACTAAGGGATCATAACCAAAAATGTTGAAAATCCTCATAATTGACGATAATTCTGACATCACGGGATTACTATCAAAATTCCTAAAATCAAAGGGATTAGAAAACATTGTTGCCAATGACCCATACGATGGTCTAGATTTGATTAAAAATGAGAAATTCGATGCAATTCTTTTAGACATGTCTATGCCTGAGTTCAGTGGCATTGATATTATTGATACGCTTGAAAGAGAAAAAATTCTGAAAGACCAAAAAATAATAATTTTTTCGGCTATTTCTTTGACTGACAAGCAGATACGAGGCCTTTTAAAAAGACCTGGAGTTTATGATTGCTTGAAAAAACCATTACAGCTGGACAAAATATTAACTGCGATTACTTGTTAATTTGATTTTATGATTTCGCTAAAATTATAAAGAAAAAATTTGATTTACAAAAATATAACCTGCTATTACAAACAATATACATGCAAAAATTTTCCTTAACATTGCTTTAGGGATTTTATCAATCATCTTTATTCCCGCAAACCCTCCAAGTGCTCCTCCAACAACAAATAGGGCTGCCAAAATAATATCGACATTTCCAGCCACTATGTAGCTCATTGCAGTTGTAAAACCAAATGCACTAACAGAAATTAAAGAAGTTCCAATTGCCTCAAATATACTCAATCCACCAGAGTACATCATTGTCGGAACAATCAAAAATCCTCCTCCTATTCCAAAATATCCAGCAAGAGTTCCTACAAAAAATCCGGATAGCGGTAGATTCTTTTTTGAAAGTAGTATAGTTGATTGATGTGCAGAAGTTTGTACACGGTGTATGGTTTCTTTTTTGTTAAGTATCAGTCCTGCAACTGCTGCCATAAACCCTGCAAAAAAAATCAATAAGCTATCAGAAGGAGTTAGCATTCCTAACTGTGCACCCACAAAAGTTCCACCTAAACCAGGTAACGCAAATATTATACCCTGCTTGGCCTTGACATGTTTTTTTCTTTTATTACCAATCAAATTAATTGCAGCAATAGCGCCTACTGCAAGAGCCGAAGTTCCAATAGCGGCATGAATATCACGTACGCCGACTACATACAATAACAGAGGTACTGCTAAAACAGAACCTCCACCACCTATTAATCCAAGACTAAAGCCGACTGCAATGCCAGAAAAAATAGAGAGAAAAATCAGCAGTGGTTCTAGCGCTAACTCAACTTGCATCTACGGCACATCTGTTTGGCCCTATCTCAAGATCGGGTACATCTGTTACTAACAATTCGAGTTCACCCTTATTGGTAGCAATAATTTTTCTGTAGTTCATCGGTCTTGGAAGGGTTTTGGCAACTACTTTGGAAATAAACTCATCTTTAGAAATGTCAAGCCATGGAAGGCCACGGGATTTCTGAATTGTTGAATAATATGCCCCATCTTCAGACTTAGCATCTTGACCATGATGGGTGGGAAAAACCATTGTGTAATGAGGAAGTCGTAAAAGTTTCTCATGCAAGGTTTCAAATAATTCTTGGGTAAAGGTTTCTGCCTGGTCTCTTAAATCGGGTCTTCCAATTGACTCGACAAACAAAATATCTCCAGTAAACACATATTTCTCGTCAATAACATAACTCAAACTTCCGGGGGTATGACCAGGGGTGTGGATTACTCGAAGTTCTGTGTTTCCAAATGCAATTTTTTCACCGTCGCCGATAAAGTTTGCATCAAAGTCATATCTTTCGTATTTTGACATGTATAACTTTGCATTGTTAAATTTTGCCAAATCTCTAGCTGAGGAAACATGATCTGCATGTTGATGAGTATCAAAGACTTTGGTGATTTTGAATCCTTCTTGTTTTGCAATTTCATTGTATTTTTCAATTGGATATAGTGGATCAATAACAATTGCATCACCACCAGATTCAACAATGTGTGAAAGACACCCTTTTCCTACCTTTTGAACTTGGATTATCTTAACTGGGTCTTTTACAACTACAACGGGTTTGAGTACTTGATTCCATTGAGTAAGCCCTCCTTGTAAGGTTGAGGAAGGGATTCCAGCTCTTGCAAGTGCAAAACTAGCAACCATCGCTCTATTACCATGTGGACAAATTGTTACAATTTCTATGTCTTTTGGAATTTTCTCCAAACTTTTTGAATTAAAAAGATTATCTAGTGGGATGTTTACACTACCAGGAATCTGATATTCAGAAAATTCATCTTTATCTCTTACATCTAAAAGAAAAACATTTTCAAGTTTTGAGAGTAATTCATCAGGTGAAATAAATTTTCCAATTTTGCCAGTGGTAAGTTGGCCTTTCCAAGATTCAAATCCTCCTTTTAGGTAATACGCATCAAGGCCAAATTCAGACATCATGTAAGCACTATCTTTTGAAATTTGTTCAGGTTCAGAAATCAATACAATTCTTGTTTTTTTAGGAATCTTAGACATAATCTTCTCTTTTGCTTTAGCATCACAAACAGCGTGAACAGAACCCCGGATGTGTGATTTTTCAAAAAGATCAGACGACCGTAAATCAAAAACAAGCATCTTGGAATTTTTTGAGAGGTCAGATTCTAATTGGTGAGAGGAGATTGCAAGATTTTTTGATACTTGGTTCATGAGTAATCTTGGGTTTTGCAGCATATAATCAAGAAGTTTATACTGCAATCAATTGCAAGTTAATTCTGAATTTGAATAAGAAAACAACAACCATTACCTTTCGCATAGATGCAAAATATGAAAAAGGCCTTCGAAAGGAAGCTGAGGAAAAACGAATTAGTCTCAATACCCTTGCTAATCAAATTTTTGGTGACCATGTCGAACTTGACCAATACATGAAAAAGTTTGGAATGGTAGAAATGAGTAAAGGATCATTTCGGATTTTACTGGATACTTTGGATGAGAAAACTATCATTAGTTTTGCCAAATCAATTGGTTCAAAAGAACCCAAGGACTTTATCTTGTTCAAATGGAAGGGGCTTTCTTCTGAATCAATTTCAGAGTTTATCAAGATGTATTTTGAGCATTGTGGTTATGGAATGTGTGATATGGAGAAAAGAGAAAGCGATAATACTGTTAGCATTCATCATGAATTCGGAAAAAAAGGTTCTGTCTTTCTAAAGGCATTTTTAGAAGCAATTATTCAATCCACCCTTGATAGAGAAGGAGAAGTTGTAACTACTGACAGTTCTGTAACCTTGACTTTTCCCAACTAAAAGAATTAATTAATTTTTAATAAATTTTGAAGGAGGATAAGTTCTTAGATGAAAATTACCGATACTTCTGAATCATATTCAATACCATGTACATCCAGATTATGGTCAATAAAATCAAGAGTTACTTGCTCCATTCCACCTTTTGTTTGAAAAGTGCATTCATATCCATAATCCTCACATTTAAGCTCCATAGTTTTTTGTTCATAGTAAATTATCTTGCAACTCATTGGGATTTCCTCAAAACAGAAAGTTTTAAAAATTCTTTATCTAGGTTTGAAGCATGGGTTTGAGACCTATGTTTTTTATCTCTTCTGTAATTTCCCCAACTTTCCTTCAACTTCAAAATTGCATTCAAACCCAGTATATCTACAGTTTAACACACTCATTTTCTGTTGAATATTTGATTAAAAAATATTTTAGCTATATCCTTTAAACAATAAAAAATTATTTACTTTTTAATTATTAAAATAAATTTTTTTAAATTTCTCAATGATCAGTTTCGACATAGTTTACAGATGCCATCCTCAACATCTACATGAATTTGATTACATTTATGACAAAGGGAAAATTCGTATTTTTTATTTCCTAGAAATGGTGAACAGCTTCGATTCGTATGCAATTACATCATCCTCCCTTTATTTCCCATTACAGTATTTTTCATGGGACATAATAGTTGGAATAATATCTGCAAATCCTTCAATGGCAAAGTTACAACTTTTACAAACATATTTCATGAAAGATGTTTCTCGATAATGATTTATAAGAACAAATTTTTTGAATTGTCAAATTTTTCTATGATAAAAATTTAAAATTTAAAAAATTACAAAAATTTTAACAAAATTAAACAACTGTTTAGGGAGCAATTTAATTTACATTTATGATAAAAATCGAGGTAAATTAAAAATTTTTCAAGTTTTAACTTACCAAGACTTATTTTTTGGAAAATCATTTCTGAATTATGCTAAATGAAATTACCACAGCTAATTCATGGCGAAATGCCCTGATTTTTATAGGAATAATGGGTGCAATTGCGGCTTTTGTGTTGTTACTTCAGAGATAAACCAAAAATGAGTATAAACAAATTTTTTTCAGGGAAAGATAGTAGGGTAATCTCCTCAGTGAAAAAAGAAATGAATGAAGAAGGATATGATCAGTATGAGCTTTTATCAATTACATCCATTGATGAACCAAGCATTACATCAGTAATTGTAAAAGCAGGGTTTTCAGAAATTGGAATTGATGTTGATTCAAATTCAGGAAAAATAATTCACAAAGAACGTTTGGCTCGTTAAATTAAAATTTGAGGAAAGGAGTAAAAACAAATTTAAAATTTTATTATATAAAATACATTTTTTATCGATGTATTAATAATTATTAATTTATTTAGACTCCACAGAATCTAAAAAAGATTCTTCGCTTTTGCATTTAGGGCAAAAAACATATTCTGTGGGAAAAACTGCGTTACATTCTTTGCAATTTATTGTAATTGAGGTTCCAAGAAGTCCCAAATTTTGAGCTTGTTTCAGTAATTCCAGTGCAGTATTTTGGTATCCAGTCATTATTTTCACCTATAGTATTCAAAATCTCCCAAATGTGAATGAGTTTTGATTAGTTTTCTGCAACGCATATACCAAAGTACTTTTTCAAATTGACTTTTTGTGATGGGTTGTGATTCTGCCCAATTCATAACATATCATATATTTTTTTTTACTTAAAGGAGCTCTTTTGTCACAGGGAATTTTTACTTGTAATTTTTTTATTCATTCCCAAAAATTTGGAGTGTTAAGGATTGTTGTTACACCTGGATAAAATGTCTTTTTTCAGGAAAGGGTCTTTTGTATTGTAGATTTTTCTCGAATCAGTTTTAACATGTCATGTAAATTCATTGGTTTATCTATACATCCACTAATTCCATCCTTTCGCAAAAATTCATTTTTTTCAAATAGGGTTCCACAATTTGCAGAGTAAATAAAAATATTCTGGTGTTCTAAAATTTCTTCACTAGCCAGGGTAGCAATAATTTGGGAACCAGAAAACTCAGGGATCATCAAATCTAAAAGAATAACATCAAATCGTTCTTCTCTAATTCTCCTTAATCCATCCCAAGGGTCGTTGGTGGAAACTGTTTCAAATCCCTCGTATCTAAAAAACTCTAAAAGCATCTTTGTAGTTTCTGGATTATCATCAATTATTAACATCTTTTTCAAATAGCCTGAGGCATCTTCTCCTTTTTCAGACATTTCCTTCATTATCGCATCTAGTTTTTGAATGTGTGCTGGTTTTTCTTTTACATCACGAATTCCGTATTCTTTAAGTCCCCTAATTTGATCCTCTGTAAAAGACAAAACAGTTGTAACAATTATTTTTTTTAGTTCTGAGGGCCTTTTTAATTTCAGATCGTAAAGAAAATTCATTCCTCCATATTTGGGCATGCACATATCAAGAAGGATTAAATCATAATCATTTTTCAATACCAGTTCTAGACCTTTTTCTCCATCAAGCACACTTGTCACGGAATGATTTTTTCGCGTATAGTATTCAAAATATAATTTACAAATTTCTGGGGAATCATCAATATGTAATACATTCATGCCCCATTTGGGCATTTAGAGAATTAGAATAACTGTTTGTTCAAATGCAACAAAATTCTAGGTTGAATTTTTATTTTAAAGAGAACTGTTAAGTATGCATTATTGCTATTTTCTCTACGAAATCACTACCCGTATTCGTCAGTCAAAGGAGAGGGGTCTTTCCTTTGACTTGTTTAATTATAAAAGCAGTTAACTTAAGTGTCGTATTTTACTAGTTTTTTTATTGGTCCATTACTTTGTATCCAAAATCAAAAAAATCAACCAAAATCCAGAAACCTGTACCAATTGTGGGAAAACCAACCTGAAAAAAGATGCCGTTTTGGCTACAATGGGACCTTCAGAAAAGAATGCCGACTATGTCCCTTCGGTCCTATGTTTATCATGTGAAACTTTAATGATAGTTACTTTTAATCCCGGGCTAACCCTTGGAATACATCATTCCGCTGGAAACCAAGTAACGGTACGAGAACCCTAGAATTTTAAGAGATTTTTTCTTTTGTTCCAATTTTGTAGGCTGCATCTATAGTAGATACAAAAATAATACCATCACCGCTAGAACCAGAATAAGCAGCTTTCATTATGGAGTTAATAATTTCATCTGACTTTGAATCATCGCAAACAATTGTTATAGTATCAATTCTGTTATAACCAGCTATATACCTGGCCGTGCCCCTCGCTCCACCAACCAAAGGTCTCTGTCCAGAACCTTTCCCCCTACTTTCGACCAAAGTCAATCCTTGAGCACCTGCCTTTAGTGCCTTGTCAACAACTTCAGTCCTCTTCATACTAGGTACCAAGGCGTCTATTCGTTTCATAGTTAAGTATCAATATTATGTATAATCGTACCTTAATAAATTATGATAAGAGGTATTCCCTAAAACATTATCCCTTAGATTCTTCATTTTTCTACTTGTTTTTCTTTTTAAAAATAATTACAGAGCTTAACAAGATTACTCCAGGCAACATGTATAGTCCTATTAAATTCCATGGAGGTCCATTTGAAGGACATTGAGTGAACGTTTCAATTCCATCTCGGCCCACTTCACAATCTTGTGAAAAATTATAGATATCCCACGAAAAGAAACCTCCTGCAATCAACAAGGCAATTCCAAAAAAAAACATAGAACCAAAAACCTTCACAATTTTTTTAAAATCTCTTAGGTTTTAAGGTCTTTTACACAGGATGGAAGAAGCACAAAAAATTTCATTAATTTTAATTGAGTTTAATTTTGTATTTTTTGTTTGATATTATGTAGGAATTTTGGTGAAAAGTCCAAAACGAAGACCCTTGTTCTTTTTGTATTCTCATTTTAAAAATTCTACATGGTTTGAGACTCATAAATTGCTCTTGTCTAATTTTAAGATAAACCCATGTTAGTATCAACCATTACAGAAATTTCAGGAAAAAATTGCACCAAATTTTTTTCCTTTTTCGAGGTAATTATTAAAATCATGAAACATAGGTCAAAAAAGTATTCAAAAAAGATTATCCATCAAATAATTCAAAATACTCTCGATTGAAGAAATCAAAGTTTCCAAATAATTGGCAAAAATTCTAAATAATTTGATATTTTTTTAGGTGTGAAGATTAAATCAGCGATTTACTATAACAATAAATGGTGAACGCTTGAGGAAATTACGAAAAATCCAAGCGAAAAGGCTTTAGAAATGTTGAATCATTTATTTTTTAAAAATTTTGAATGAAATAATCGAAAAGATTTGAAGAATTAGAGGAAATTCCTTTAATTTTTCTTAAATTTGTACACAATGACAAGTTTTTATGATTCTCCTAAAATTTGGGATCAATGAAAAATCAAAACAAGGTCTGTATTCCGCTAACGGTATTGTTCGCAATTGTAATGACAATGGGAATTCCAAATGCATTTGCAGAGATTGCAACTGTCAGCGTCCCACAAGGAACCTCAGTACCTGGTTGTGAAGCAACAAATGAGTGTTACATCCCGTATGAGATAACCGTCAATGTAGGGGACGAAGTAACATGGTCAAATGACGACTCCGCAGCTCATACAGTTACTGCAGGAAGTGCAGCAGATGGGCCATCTGGAGTATTTGATAGCAGTTTGTTTATGGCAGGAACCACATTCTCTCACACGTTTGAAAAGACTGGAACATTTCCTTACTTTTGTATGGTACATCCATGGATGGAAGGAATTGTAAATGTTGGAACCGCTGAAGTAACAACTACAATCCAGCCACAACCTGAACTAATTTCAGAACCAATTGAATCTCAAGTTTCTGTAGATTTGAAACATGAGATAACCGGAGGTCAGGTAAAAAGTATGACTGCGGATGGTAGTACAAATTCACTAATTATCGAAATTGATTCAACAGAAGATGGTCAAATTTCAGTTACATTGCCACGGGATGTAATAGATGCAAAAGTTGGTGATAAAGATGATTACTTTTTTGTCCTAGTGGATAATGAAGAAACAGAATTTGAAGAGACCACCACTGCTACTGAGAGAACAGTTACCGTTAAATTTCCAGCAGGAACCGGAATTATTGAGATTGTAGGAACATTTGCAATACCGGAATTTGGAACGATTACGGTTATAGTACTAGGAGTTGCCATAGTTTCTATAATTGCATTTACTTCCAGATCAAAACTAAGTCTAATGCCAAGAATTTAGTGGTATTTTCATCTTTTTTCTTTTTATTTTTTCTACCTGTTATTCTCATTTATTATAATTTATCCGATATTGATATAGAAAATAATTAAAAAACATGAAAAAAAGTAAAATCAAGATAATACAAGATATGCCAATAGAGCTAAAGTCAATTTTCAAGACACCAAAATTTTTTGAAGTTTGTTTGAAAACTGTACCAAAAAAAAAATACTCATAACAAGTCTTTAATTATATGGCTTTGTGTAAAACTTGGGCGATAGAATGAGTAAGACATGTCAAATATGTGAAGAAATACTAGTTGAATCTTCACATCCCTTTTGTTCTTCCAAATGTGAATTGGTTAATTTTCTGCAATCTCAAGAAAATACATTTATCCACAAGGAAGAAGTTTTAATTATCGTTAACAGATAGAACAATCCTAAAACCACGTAATCTTTGTTATTTTACAATAACCTTTGGATTAATAGGTACAAAACGAAGGAAAACCATGGTCTCTCATTGCGTATATTGTCCAGAAGAATTTGAAAATGCCGATGAGTTATCAACTCATTTACTGACATGTAAGAAAAGGTCAATCAAAGATTTTCGATAATAGTTTTTCAAAGTTGAAAAATTGTAGTTTATTTATGAAATTTCCCAGATTAGGGACTTGGTAAAATATTTTATTACAATCCAAAAAACATATTACAATTATTGAAGAATTGGGGAAAAAATCTTAGTTATGGCCTTCCAGAGGAATTTACCCAAAGATTAGAAAAGGATCTTAACAGCATGACTGAAGGAATTCCTGACATAATAGATGCTCACTATGAGTTTTTGAAAAATTCTTGGAATTATTCAAATGCATATGAGTTTCTAATTGGCCTTATTGTAGGAAATTGCCAATTAAGCTATATCCAAGCTTTTTATCATCAATATGAAAAAATGCCAAATTCAAAACAGCTTGAAAAAATTCACAATATCATTTCCAGAAGGAAGGTTCAGATTGAACAAGGGGTTTCGGCATTTTTAGAAGAAAACAATATATCATAATTGATAAAAGCACTCAAAAATTTTTGAAATTAGACATGACAAAATTACCCACAAAAAGGTCAGTCCAATTTCTAACATCTATTAACACAGAAATTAAATTTAAAGAGTTCTACTTGTTCAACTATTCTATTACAAGTTTAACATTATAATCTATCAGTGATTTCTTTGGTAAACTCTGTTGTAGTTTTATCACCTCCAATATCTTTTGTTTTTATTCCTTGCTTTACTAAATCAAAAATTATGGACTCTAATTTTTTTCCAATATCAAAGCATTTTACATCTTTGTGTTTTGTTCCAAGCCAATCAAACATCATCTTTATTGATAACAAAAATGACGAGGGGTTTGCGATATTTTGACCTGCAATATCAAAGGCTGCCCCATGAACTGGTTCAAACAAGGCAAAGTTATCGCCAATATTTGCAGCCGGTGCCATTCCAAGTCCTCCTACTACCTGAGAGGATTCATCAGATAATATATCCCCAAATAGATTGGTAGTAACTACAACGTCAAACTGGTGGGGTTGACGAATAAGATTCATGGCACAGGCATCAACATACATTTGCTCAAAGGTTATGTCAGGATAATCTTTTGAAACATCAATACAAGATTTTGAAAACATTCCATCAGTAACCCGCATAACATTGGATTTATGAACACATGTCACCTTTCTCATCATATCTCTCATTTTGGCAGTCTCAAATGCATATTTTGCAATTCTTTTGGAAGCATTTTCAGAAATTATTCTCAATGCAACAGATGCGTTTCCCAAGCTAAATTCCTTTCCAGTGTAAAGATCCTCTGTATTTTCTCTAACAATTACCATGTCAATATCATCTCTTAGGGCAGGCATGTGTGGGTAAGATTTTGCGGGTCTGATGTTTGCATACAAATCAAGAAGTCTTCTTAAAACTACAATTACATCTGCAGCGGATTCACCTACAGGTGCTTTTAAGCATGCATCTGATTTTTTTATTGTCTCAAGGGTTTCATCAGGAAGTGCTTTGCCTGAATCTTTTAGTGCTTTGTCTCCAGCTGATAATTGTGCAATATCAAATTTCAAGTCAGATTTATCATGAACAGTTTCCAAAACTGATATAGCAGAACGGGATAATTCTGGTCCTATACCGTCACCTGTAATCAAGGAGATTTTATACATACAATCACTTTAATTTATGAGAATTTTAGGATTTAGCTTATCTGTTTTTCTTGAAGCATTTTTTTTAGCATTATTCTGTTAATTGCATCAATCACCGCCTTTACTGAAGTAGTAACAATGTCCTCACCAACGGACTTAGCAGATACCTTGTTTCCTATCGCATCCTCAACTTTCACTGTAACCTCGCAAAGTGCACTAGATCCTCCTGAAATTGACGCTAATCCATAATCTTTAATTCTAATTTCAGAAAGCTTACCCGTAATCTTTTGGATTGCGTTTAGTGCAGCATCAACTGGTCCTACACCATAGTCAGTTCCTACATGGTCTTGGCCATCGACGTTTAATTTTACAAAAGCATAAGGCATCGTTCCAATTCCAGTGGAAACAGAAAATCCAGTTAATTGGACGATTCTTTTGAGATCCTTATCTCCCATAACATCGCTTGCAATTGAAAGTAATTCAACATCAGTAAGTTGTTTTCCCTGATCACCAATTTCCTTGACTTTGTCTAAGATTTGTTTTGATTGTGACTCTGTAGGTTTTATTCCATAGTCGGCTAACATTGCATTCATCCCATGAACCCCAGCGTGTTTTCCAACCTGTAACCATCTTCGTCTTCCAACTAGCTCAGGACTTATGGGCTCATATGTAAGAGGATTACTCAATACACCATGTGTATGGATTCCTGATTCATGACCAAATGCATTAGCCCCAACTATAGCCTTGTTTGGTTGTACAATAATTCCAACGGTCTTTGAAATGTATCGGGACGTTTCATAGATTAACTCTGATTTGATATTTGTTTCGTATTTTTGTTCATGTGGAAGACATTTGAGTGCCATTGATAGTTCTTCCAACGAGGCATTGCCTGCTCGTTCTCCAATCCCATTAATTGTGACATGTGCACATGCAGCTCCTGCATGAATTCCAGCCAAAGAGTTTGCAACTGCTAAACCAAAGTCGTTGTGACAGTGAACGCTTACAGGTAAGTGGGTAGCTTCAATAGTGTCTTTAGTTATTTCTGCCATATATTCAGGAGTAGAATATCCTACAGTATCAGGAATGTTTACTCTATCTGCTCCTGCATTTGCAACTTCTCCGTAAACTTGTTTGAGAAATTCTCTATCTGTTCTTGATGCATCTTCAGCAGAAAATTCCACCAAAAGTCCATGGGATTTTCCATATTCAACAGCTTCAATGGCTTTTTCTAAGGCTTGTTCTCGAGTCATTTGGAGTTTGTGTTCAAGATGAATGTCTGAGGTTGCAATAAAAGTATGAATATAATTTAGTCCAGAATCGATTGCTGCATCAATATCTTTTTTGATGGTCCTAGTTAATCCCGCAACCTCGCATGATAACCCCGCCGAGGTAATCATCTTGACTGCTTTTAATTCTCCAGCAGAAATTACTGGGAAACCAGCTTCTATTGCATCGACTCCTAGCTCATCAAGTTTTTTTGCAATAGATAATTTTTGATCAGGAGACAAGGAAACTCCAACGGTTTGTTCGCCATCTCTTAATGTAGTATCAAAAATCCTAACCTTTCTCATTGTGAACCACTCCTCTGTAAGGCTGCAACTCCTGTTCTTGCGACATCTAGTATTCCAAATTGTGAGGCTAATTCCTCAAAGGCAGCAATTTGGTCAGGCGTAGCAGTCAACTCAACCATTATAGAGTCCTTTTTTACATCATGGACTTTTCCCCCATAAGCATTAGCCAATTTGTTTATTTCCATACTATCATTAGCATTACTCACCTTAATCTTAAAAATACTCAGTTCTCTGTAGACAGTCTTGTGCTCGTCTAGCTGTTTGACTTCTACGGTGTCAATCATTTTGTCTAATTGTTTGACAATCTGAGTAATTTGTCTTTCATCCCCATAGGTAGTAATAGTCATTCTAGAGTACTCTGGGTTTTCTGTAACCCCCACCGATATACTATCAATGTTAAAGTTTCGAGATCGAAAAAGATGAGTTACTTTAAACAAAATGCCGGGTTTGTTTTCCACCAAAATTGAGAGAATTGCCCACATCACAAAACACCTAGGATGGCAACACCATATCTGCCAGTGAAGTTCCTGGTGCTACAAATGGAAGAACATCTTCTTCAGGATCAATTGGAATGTCAATTACGGTAGCAACATCACTGTTAAGTGCGGTCTTTATGGCCTTATCAAGCTCCTCCATTGACTGTGCTCTCAATCCCTGTGCCCCATAAGACTCTGCCAGTTTAACATAATCAGGGCAAAACTTACCTTGGTCTACTCCAATCATTCTTCTTTGATAAAAAGTTCTTTGCCATTGAGCTACCATACCTAAAGAAAAGTTATTCATGACAAATACGATTACAGGTATATCCTCTAAAACTGCAGTGGCCAAAGAGTTCTCTGTCATTGCAAAACTTCCATCGCCAGCAATATCAACTACATGAACATCTGGTTTTGCAACTTTTGCACCAATAGCAGCTGGAAATCCCCAGCCCATAGTTCCAAGACCAGTAGAGCTAAAGAAGGTTCCAGGTTGAATCACATCAAAGAATAAGGATGCCCACATTTGATGTTGACCTACCTCGGTAGTCACTATGGATTGATGCGGTAAAAGTTCTCTAAGTTTCCGTAATATTTTTGCAGCCCCCATCTCTCCCGGGTGAAGTTTTAGGTTTTCTTGCCAGTATTCCTTGGTTTCTTTTACATGCTTGAGCCACTTGTTTTCTTCAGTTTGTTTAATAGCTTTTTGCATAAGCATCTTTACCATAATTCTAAGAGAAGCCCTAACATCTCCAACTACTGCAACAGATGTTGTTTGGTTCTTTCCAATCTCTGCCGGGTCTACATCCATATGAATAATCTTTAGTCGTTTTTCGAATTCTTCAAACGTTCCAACAGAACGGTCTGAAAACCTGGTTCCAATTGCCAAGACACAATCAGCTTCGGTCATAATTTTATTTGCTTCAGCATGCCCATGCATTCCTATTGGGCCCAATGATAATGGGTGATTTTCTGGAAAAGAGCCTTTCCCTTTGAAGGTAGTTACCACTGGAATCATTAATAGTTCAGCAAGTGCTTGCAATTCTGCAAATGCCGATGAAATTATTGTCCCGCCACCTGCTAGGATTACAGGTCTTTCAGCACTAAGAAGCATATTGATTGCTTTTTCTACATTTACCATGTCCGGATCGGCCCATGGATGATATCCACGAATTTTGAATTCGTCAGGGAAAATCATCTCAGCTTCGTTTGTTTGAACATCTTTAGGAACATCAATAAGTACAGGGCCAGGTCTTCCAGTTTCTGCAATGAAAAATCCTTTTCGTACAGCTTCGGGAATTTCTTTTGCATCTCGTGGTTGAAATGCATATTTTACAACAGGGTTTGCCATTCCAATAATATCACTTTCTTGAAAAGCATCTCTTCCTATCATTGCAACGGGTACTTGTCCAGTTACGGCAACCATTGGAGCTGAATCTGCTTGTGCTGTTGCAATTCCAGTTAAAATGTTGGTTGCACCAGGACCGGATGTTGCAAAACACACTCCTGGTTTTCTACTAACTCTTCCAAACCCATCTGCCATATGAGCAGCTGATTGTTCATGACGGGTCAAAATGTGTCGAATATCACATCTTGCAAACTCGTCATACATTGGAAGGTTTGCACCTCCCGGTAAGCCAAATACTTCTTTGACGCCTTCTTTTTCCAAGGCTTTCATGAGTGCTTTTGCACCACTCATAGTTTCCATTTTATTTTCCAAGTCAGTTGCCATAATTTTAACCTGATATGTAACGTGCTCTAAAGCACAATATCAACTAGCAAAAGCAAACTAGTTGGTTTTGGGAATTTTTCTGTCATTTAATTTCAAAAATAAACATCGGATATTCCTAATAAAGATTCTCAAAAAAATAATCAAAAAAGTGTTAGAAATTAAGAAGACTTAAACTCATATTTTTTACCAAAAATAACGGATTTGTCAGAAAATGAGGAAATTATCAAGGTAATTGATTCCTTTTTTGAGGCTGGAAAAACTAAAGATTTTACCAATCTCAAAAATATTCATCTCGAGGATTCCAAATTTTCAAGTTTCAGTGACTTGCCACCATATGACCTAAAAGACATACAAACCACACTAGAGTTGGAACAGCTGAAATTCATTAGCATTACTGATTATGATTATCAAATTACCAATCCCAAGATTAGTGTGTTCGGAGATACGGCAGTAGTCGCATTTGAGCTAAACCAAAAAGGAATGTTAGTAGATAACAAAGCATATACCGGAGAACACATGTCAATTGATGGACGAGCTACATTTGTTTTAGTAAAGCATCCAACATGGAAAATAGCTCATATTCACCTTTCAAAAATTAAAGGTTAGTTTTTAGAATTTTTTGGGTTTTGGTTTGGATTAGGTTTCTTGTTACTTGATTTGTTTGGTTTATTTTGTTTAGGTCTGTTTTGATTGGATTTTGGTTTATTTTGTTGCTTTTGTTGATTAGAATTTTTGTTCTTTATTTTCCCTTTATTATTTTGGGTACACAAGTCTTTGTAAAATTTGTATGCCTGGTCAACATTGTAATTTTGATGAATAATTGCTCTGACGGCACGAATCATTGGAACAGGATTTTCCGATTGCCAAATGTTTCTTCCCATATCTACCCCAACTGCTCCCGCTTTAATTGCATTGTATGTTAGTTGCATAGCATCCCTCTCAGGAATTTTTTTTCCTCCTGCAACAATAATTGGAACCGGACAAGCTTCTACAACCTTCTCAAAGTTTTCACAATAATAGGTCTTGACAACATGGGCTCCTTGTTCTGCTGCAATTCTACAAGCAAGTGAAAGATATCTTGCATCTTTTCCAAGTTCCTTACCCACAGCAGTTACTGCTAATACAGGAATTCCATAACGGTTAGCCTCATTGACTAATTTTCCAAGATTAACAATGGTCTGATTTTCATATTTAGAACCAACGAACATCGACATGGCAACAGCAGTTACGTTAAGTCGAATGGCCTCTTCCATAGACACGGTAATTTCTTCTTGAGAAAGATCTTCACCAATAATGCTTGCGCCCCCTGAAACCCTAAGAACCATCGGAACAGATGTGTTTGCATCAACTGCATTTCTTTGAACACCTCTTGTGAGCATCAAAGAATCACAGTATTTCAAAATTGGTGAAATTGTCTTGCGAGCATTTTCTAATTTTTCAGTAGGACCCAAGAAATATCCATGGTCGACCGCTAACATTAGTGCACGGTTATTTTGTGGTTTGATTATTTTTGCAAGTCTATTTTTTAATCCCCATTCCATGTTTCTTCGAATTTGACAAAAAATGTACCTCTCTTAAGCCTTTCTTATTTGGTGATGATTATTTTCATTGCATTCTCTCCACTTCGGGCATGATCAAATGCTTTTTGAGAATCCAATATTGGATATGTATGAGTTATTAACTGTTTTACATCGATTTTTCCTGATTCAATTAATTGGAGTGCGTCCTTCGTATCCTTGTCCGAAGCTGCATAACTTGTAACCAAAGTAATTTCCTTAGAATAAAATTTACTCATATCCAAATCAATTTTTGCACCTTTTGAGGGAACACCAAACATCATCACTGATCCTCCTTTTCTTACCATTTCAATTGCCTCTTCAAGTGCCTTTATGCTGCTAGTTGCAACGATAGCCACATCTACACCTAGAGAGTTAGTTTGGCCAAGAATTTTTTGAAATCTGTTTTCATCAGAAGAATGGATTGCATCAGTTACATTGAATTTTTTTGCAAAATCTAATCGAAAGTCATTAACATCAAAACAAAATATTTTTGAAAAATTTTTAGCAAATGCAAGCATTACATGCATCATTCCGGTTGGCCCCACACCAAAAACCGCGATAGAATCCCCCTCCTGGTAATGGAATTTTGTCCATGACCTTACACAACATGCTAATGGCTCAATCATTGCAGCCTCTTCAAAGGACACAGAGTCGGGGATTTTGAGAACACCACCATGAGATACATTCCATTCTGGAACTATATACTCTTCAGATAAGCCACATGGAGTAAGGTTAGTTTCCGAATATTTTTGGCAGTTTGTCTCATTACCATGTTTACAAAGATGACATGAATAACATGGGACATGGTGATGAGTAAAAACTCTATCTCCTTTTTTAAACTCGATGACATTAGACCCTACTTCTAAAATTACTCCAGCTGGTTCATGCCCTAGTTTCATTGAAGGTTTGCCGTATTGACCAAATACTTTTTCCAAATCTGAACCACAAATCCCACATGCATGCATTTGAACCAAAACATCCCCAGAACCTAAAGTTGGTTTTTGAGTTTCATCTATTGAGATAGTTGAAGGTTCTTTGACGTATGCAGTCTTCATGTTAGAATTGAAGAATTTTGATTATAAGTAGATATGACCCTAGACTCCTAGAATCTTTTTGAGCATTACTCGGTAATCAACTTCGGTCTTTTCACTCCCTGCTGCAGGTAGAGCAAAAACAAGTGTTGATTTTTCGGCCCGTAGTTCAGTTAATTCATCATTTATTGATTCAGTTATATCATCAGATACTAAAACAAGACCAACTTCAGAATCTTCAGTCAATTTTTTAATCTCATCCAAGGCTTTTTCAGGTGTTGAAGAGATAATTCCTGGGATTCCTGCTAGTTGAAAGCTGGTAACAAATGATTTACTTCCTACGGTGAATATTTTCACAGATCAAAATCTTTTACCTTGTAATTTAACCCTTTTTGGAAGGTAAAGGATCTGGAAAGATTGATTTAGTTTTACTGATCCTTTGAAAGTATGACTGAGATTGATAAGCAAAAAGACATCTATCTATTTTTACATGGAAGAATGGATTTGAGAGAAAAGGCAGAAAACGCCCTGATTGCAAAAGGCTTTTCCAAAGATAAGATAACAATGGCACTTCCAAGCAAAACAGGGCAGGTGGGGGATTACATGGCCATGCTTTGGAGGCCACCAACGCCAGATCAAATCAAGATCCAACAAATTACAAAAGTAGAGAAAGTTGAACCAGAAGGAATGATTGGATTATGGAAGGGGGTTTCTCAAAATGATGTTGACTCTATTCCATTATAGAAAAACTAGCTAAAGCCAGCTCCAAATTGATCCCCTTTGGTTAGTGGATCACCATCTGTAGAATTTTTTAATTTTAGATAAAGGAGAGATTCATAAACTAATTTCATTGCATCTTCATCCCTAAGATTAAAAGAGGACATTGCTTTTTCTTTGTATTTTTCTAGTTTGAAAGGGTCTTGTTCATCAATTGACAAGTTATCTTCAATCATTATTCCTGCTATTGTCTCAATTTGCTGATTATACACTTCTTCATCCATATTGGTTTTCATTTTTTCTAGTAATTAACCCGTTCTAATAATTTGTGTTTTACAAATCTGATAACAAGCTTGAAATAAAATCAGAGTATTCATCATCAGAAAACACTATTGTTTCATACATGTTTTTTTCAATAGCAAGTTTCGCAGATTGAAGATGATAACATGATTTTTTGCCTGAAACATTTCCAAAATAAAACCCTGGACATGAACAATATTCGGCTTCTGGATCAAGCCAATGTTCTTTTCCTTTTCCGACAACTGTCCAAATTTCCCTTTTGCTAGGACCAAAGACATGTTTTTTGATTCGTTTTTCAGAAACTAGGGATTCTATTCTATCATTTGCCATAGTCACAAGAGATTAATCACAAGTCTTGTGTATATTTTTGATGTTTCAAGAACATATTATTCAAAACAAGCCAGCACTGATAATTGAGGGTCAGAAGAAGTATGCAATAGTTTCTGACTTACATATTGGCTTTGAAAGCAGTCTTGCCTCCAATGAAATATTTTTGGGAAAAAATACAACCGTGGAGGAATTAATTGAGGAGATCTCTCAAATAATAGCCTCAGAAAAACCAGATTCTCTCATTTTGCTTGGCGATGTAAAGTCTAGCATAAAGACAATATCAAAAACAGAGTGGAATGATGTTCCAATGTTTTTTGAAAAGATAAGAAAAAAATGTAACATTATTTTGATCCCTGGAAATCATGATGCCAATATTCAAAGACTAGTACCAGATGAAATTACTCTTATTAGCTCATCTGGAATGGTTGAAGAAAACATTTTGTTTACTCACGGGCATACTATGCCTTCTGAAAATTTTGCTCAAGTAAATAAAATCATCATGGGTCACGTACATCCAGTATTTTTTCAAGAAGAATCAGTGATGAATGGTCAAAGAGTTTGGGTATCACTTAGAACAAAAAAAGAAAATGTTTTTCCTAGCACATCTGGAGATTTGGAAATAACTATTGTTCCGTCTTTTAACAAGTATTTTTATGCAACCTCCAAAAGACAATACAAAAAATCCATTTCTCCGATTATTGAAAAGATAAAACAGGTTTCATCAGCAAGAATAGTAACACTAGATGGTACTATTATCGGAAATGAGACTGTTTTAGATCAAGTGTTGTGATTAATTGGATCATAGGGCTCAATTGGGCTAATTGTTGTCTTGTTATTTTTTAACCACTCTAATGTTTTTACAAATGAATCTGCCAACTCTATTGTAGTCAAAACTGGAACACCAAGTTCTAATGACTTTCTTCGTATTTGATATTCATCTTCAAGCATTCCAACATACTTTTCCAAAGTAGATGTACTTGGAATATTGATTATGAAATTGATTTTGCGTTCATAAAGTAAATCTGCAATGTTTGGTTTTCTTTCAGGCTCTGAAATTTTGTGAACTATCTCAACTTCACCTATTCGTTCTTCTAAAAATTCTGCCGTGTGTTCTGTCGCATAAATTTTGAATCCAAGATTTTTAAGAAGAGCAATAGATTGAAGTAACTTTTCCTTGTTTTGTGCCCCCCCTACTGTGACAATTGCAGCGCCTGATTCAGGAAGGTTGTACCCTACGGAAGTTAATCCCTTTGATAAGGCATCATAGAAACTTTCTCCAAAACATGCAGCCTCGCCAGTAGATTGCATTTCTACGCCTAGGGCTATATCTGCTCCTTCAAGTTGCATAAAGGAAAATTGTGGAACTTTTATTCCATAGTTTTGGATTTTTTGCCACTTGTTTTGTGGAATTTGTGGAAGGGGTTTGTCAAGTATTGCCTTTGAGGCAAGAGCAATTAGATTGGTCTTTACAAGCTTAGAGACAAATGGCATAGATCTTGAGGCTCTAATATTTAGCTCTATCACATATACATGATTATCATGAATTAGGAATTGCAAGTTGAATGGGCCCTTTATTTTAAAAGTGGTGGCAATTTTTTTGGTGTACTCGCTAATTGTTTCAATTGTTTTATTGTTTAAACGCCATGGTGGAATGCACATCATTGCATCACCAGAATGAACTCCAGCACTATCGATGTGCTCTACAATTGCGCCGATTATGACTTCTTTACCATTACTAATTCCATCAACATCTACTTCTAGAGAGTTTAGCATAAACTTTGAAATCACAACTGGATGATCAGGAGAAACGTCAGTTGCTTCTTTTACATATGTCTTTAATTCATCTTGCGACCAGACAACTTTCATTGCAGCTCCGGACAAAACGTAAGAGGGGCGTACAATTACCGGAAAACCAACCTCTTGAGCAAAGTTTTTTGCTTCATTAATGCTTGAGAATGCTTGCCATCTAGGTTGTTGTATGTGAAGTTTATCAAGTTCTGCACTAAACTTTGAACGGTCTTCTGCTCTATCTACGTCCACAGCACTTGTTCCTAAAATATTTACATTGTGAGCGGCCAACCCAGGGGTAAGATTATTTGCAGTTTGTCCACCGACACAAGTAATTACACCTTTTGGATTTTCAAATTCTGTAATGTCTAGAATTCGTTCCTGAGTTAATTCTTCAAAGTATAATCTTGTACAAATATCATAATCAGTAGAGACTGTTTCTGGATTACAGTTTACAACGGAAACATTCTTTTCTCCATTTTCTTGAAGGCCCCACACCATATTGACAGTTCCCCAATCAAACTCTACACTACTTCCAATCCTATATGGCCCAGCGCCAACAACGATTATTCCCTTATCCTCAGGATTAACTTCTATATCATTTGAATTACCCCCATATGTCAGATAGAGGTAATTTGTGACTGCAGGCCACTCTGCAGCAAGAGTATCAATTTGCTTTACAGAAGGAATGATTCCGTTTTCTTTGCGTAATTTACGAACATCATCAGGGGTTTTATTTGTAGCACGACCTATTTGCTTGTCAGAAAATCCATGTTTTTTGGCTTTCAATAAAAGAGATTTTTCTAGTGGTTTGTTTACAAGATCATCTTCTATATTCACAATATTTTGGATTTTTTCAATAAACCAAGGATCAATGGATGAAAGTTTGTAGATTTTCTCAGCTGAAAATCCAGATTTGAGAGCAACTGCAACATAATACAAAACAAAATCATCAGGATGAGATAATTTGTTTTCTAATTCTTCTTCGGTGTATTTTTGACCATTAGTGCGATTTAGCACAAGACCATCGTTTCCAATATCTAACATTCGAATTGCTTTTTGTAAAGACTCTTCAAATGTTCGTCCTACAGCCATAACTTCTCCAACGGATTTCATGGTGGGTCCAAGTTTTCTATTAACAAGTTCGAACTTTGAAAAATCCCACCTAGGATGCTTACAAACAATATAGTCTAGTGAAGGCTCAAAGCAAGCAGTTGTACTTTTTGTAATTCTATTTACAAGCTCCGACAAGTTGTAACCCAATCCAATTTTAGCTGACATGTATGCTAAGGGATAACCGGTGGCCTTGCTTGCAAGAGCTGATGACCTAGAAAGTCGAGGGTTAATTTCAATTGCCACATATCTATCAGAATCTACATCAAGTGCATATTGGATGTTACATTCTCCAACAATTCCCACATGTTTTGTTGCACGCAAAGCTGCAGAACGTAACATATGATATTCATGATTATCTATTGTTTGAGATGGAGCAACAACAATATTGTCACCTGTGTGAACTTTCATGGCAAGAACATTTTCCATGTTACAAACAATCACATTGTTGCCATCATAATCTTGCATTACTTCATATTCGATTTGTTTCCAATGTCCAATGTATTCTTCAATTAGAACTTGGCCAACTAGACTTGCTTTTAGTCCTCGCTCAACAATTTCGTGTAACTCAATTTCGTTGTGCGCAACACCTCCCCCTCGTCCTCCTAAAGTATAGGCTACCCTAATTATGACGGGATATCCAAGTTCTTGGGCAATCTTTTTGGCATCCTCAAAGTTTGTAACCGTCTTGCTTTTGAGAACAGGCACATTACACTCATTCATAGAATCTTTGAAGAGTTGTCGATCCTCTGTTCTTTGTATGCCTGGAACTTGAGTTCCTAGGACTTTGATTCCATATTTTTGCAAAATTCCTGCTTCTTCAAGTTTTACTCCACAGTTTAGCGCTGTCTGTCCTCCATATGCCAGCATAATTCCATCAGGTCGTTCCTTTTCAACCACAGACTGGACATAGTCAGGAGTAACTGGAAGTAAGTACACTTGGTCTGCAAATCTTGTATCGGTTTGAATAGTAGCAATGTTTGGATTGATTAATACACTTTTCAGTCCGTCTTCATGGATTGCTTTGAGGCACTGGCTACCGGAGTAGTCAAATTGACGGTCGTTTTAGCGACTCTCGCCGGCTTCTCCGATTTTGATTGCCCCACTACCAAGTACTAGAATTTTGTTTAACGACTCATCTTTTGGCAGTTTTGTCCTCCCCGATTAGTTTGTGTAGCTCTTCAAAGACGAATTTACAATCATAAGGACCTGGTGCAGCTTCAGGATGGAATTGAACTGCAATACAGTTTTGTGTTTTGTGTTTTATTCCTTCGACTGTTTTATCGTCTGCATTTTTAAACCATAAATTAAATTCAGATTTTTCTAAAGAGTCAGGGTCAACACAGTAACCATGATTCTGACTGGTAACATAGACTTGATTTGTTTCTAAATTAATGCAAGGTTTGTTTTGTCCGCGGTGTCCATACTTTAGTTTATAAGTTTCAGCATTACCTGCAAGACCAATGATTTGTGCACCCAAACAAATTCCTAAGGTTGGAACATTGTTTTCAATTAGTTTTTTTGCAGTCTCAATGGTATCAGGACAGTTTTGTGGATCACCAGGACCATTACTAATTACAACCCCTTTTGGATTGTAAGATTGTATTTTTTCAAAAGGAGTATTCCACGGTAGCTGAATTACTTTATATCCAAGCTCTCGGATGTTTCTCAAAATTGCATTTTTAGAGCCAGTATCAATTACAACTATGGATTCATCTCCCGTTCCATAGATTTTTTCATCCTTGGTAGACACTGCATCCATGAATTTTTCAGATGTGTATTTAGGCGCATCAGCAAGTTGTTTTTTGATTTTTTCAACATCAATCTCTGTTTCAGAAACTACCAATGCGGCCATCATAACCCCGCTAGTTCTCAGTTTCTTTGTCAGTTCTCTAGTATCAATGCCCGAAATTCCAGGAATTTTTTCGTTAAAAAGCCATTCATCAAGGGTCATGGCAAGATTCCAGTGGCTTGCTGTTTGAGATAATTCGTGAATTACCAGTCCTCGTATCTGGATTTTTTCGGATTCGAAGAACTTTGAAATTCCATCTCGGTCTTTAATTGATGGATCTGGGACTCCATAGTTTCCTACAAGTGGATAAGTAAGGGTAAGAATTTGCCCGCTATAGGAGGGATCAGTTAGTGTTTCTGGATATCCAACCATTCCAGTGTTAAAGACAATTTCGCCAAAAACGGATGTAGAATAACCAAATCCCATCCCATCAAGGACAGTCCCATCATCAAAGATCAGCTTCCCAAATTTGTTTGCATGACTTGATTTCTTGGTAGTTATTGTGACCCTCGTCAAATGTTTCTATTTGGGGATTTAAGTTTTTGTGAAAAATTTTTACAAATCAAAAATGATCGCAATCATCAAACAGGATCAATTATTATGTTGTGGATATGTTGAAAAACTAAATATAATTTTGTTAGAGTGCTCGGAATTCCTCACTCCATTTGTGGTATGCTCTAATCATCTCTGTTGATACGCTTGGCTTACGTCTTGCCATTATCTCTCTAAAGTCAGCAGTGGTTATTGCGCGTGGTTTTTGTGGGTTTTCTCCTTCAACAGGTTCATGATAATCAGGTGAATCAAATAATTCGTGAACTGTCTTGAGATGTGCAGCTTGACAAACGTCTTTAATGTCTGATGCGCTATATCCATCAAAAATTTTTGCTAGTTCTGATGAACTTACTCTGGCACCAATTTCCAAATCTTTGGTGTATTGACTAAAAAGATTCTCTCTTGCTTCTTGTGTTGGAAGAGATACATAGATTCTTTTTTGGAATCTTCTCAAGAAGGGCCAATCAAGACTCCATGGTTTGTTGGTTGCACCAATAACGTACATCATCAAGTCTTTACCTTTACCATTTACTCCATCCATTTCAGTTAAGAATTGATTTTTAGTTCTAATTTCTCCTCCTACCTCACTGCTACGAGAACCTAACAAAGAATCAACTTCATCAACAAACAAAATCACAGGTTTGCCTTCTTTTTCAGCATACCGTCGAGCCATACGAAATAATTTTGAGACGTTCTTTTCAGCCTCTCCAAGCCACTTGCTCATCATTGATGAGGCATCGACATTGATGAAATAACCATCCATTTCACTTGCAGTAGCTGCGGCAAGCATTGTTTTTCCTGTACCAGGGGGCCCATAAAGCAACATTCCTTTTGGCCAACCAAGTGGAAACAGGTCTGGTCGTTTAGTAGGATAAACAATTGATTCGCGCAATGCACTTTTGGCATCTTCTAGGCCAATCACTTCATTCCAACTGATGTTTGGTTTTTCTTTCATTACAAGTTCTTCAAAGTCATTTTCATCTTCTTGACGCTCAACAGATTTTTTTTGCTCCTCCGGAGATGCTTTAGGATCAACTGCAGGTTCAACACCATGAGAATCTTGGAGTGCCTTGATTCTGCTATGGTAAGAATTACATCGTTCTTTGTAGAGAGGATTTAATTTGCTTGTAGGGTATAATTGCAACAACTTTACCAAAGAATCAATTGCCTTTTGATAGTTGGCAATTGCCATTCCTCGTGCTCCTTGGGAATCAAATTTGATAGCTTCTGAGGCATATTTACTTGCGTTATTTTCTAATTCTTGAGGGGCCATACTCATCTATATCACCTGTGCATCTTTGTCTGTAGAATTTTCTTGGTATTCTAGCGAGTTAATGTCAATCGCGATTTTGGTTAAATTATTTGCACTATTTTCGAAAGTTTCCTCTTTTGATGGTGGCTTTTCAAGGTCATATTTTTCTGAAATATTAGCATGCATGTCCTTTATTTTGTTAAGAGAATCTTCAGCCGATAAAATCAAAACCGAAACTTCGTCATCAATCTCATCAAGGGACTCGGATGATTCTTTAATTATAGATACAAAATATTCCAAAATTTCTTTGGTTTCTTTTTTGTCTTCATACTTTGTAAGCAAGAAGTTGGCAATGCCTGCTAGTTTTTGAATATCTTGAAGCTCTTCAACTGTTAACTTGTCTAGATTAACCTTTGATGAATTTTTTTGAGCTAGTTTTTGGTCTACTTTTTGGGAAATGTTTCTGATAAAATCCAAATCTTTTGCAATACGACTATGTTTAAGAAAAGTCAATTACCAACTACTGGAAAAAAATTAAGATGAGCATACTGCTTATTTATTTTAGAGTCTACCATCAATTTTACTTCATCAAGTAAGGTTGAAGAGTCGTGGCTTGACTGTACAAAGTCAAACTGAGCCTTTGTTATGGCTGCTGAATCCAAAACAATGCTTCCAAGATGAACAGAAAGTTCTGAGAGTTTTTGGCTTGATTCTGGCTCAATATCGACAAGTTGGGCGCTAATTGTCCTTAAAACAGGTACAATTGATGGAAAAATCTTTGGAATTGCATCTATTCTTGAGATTGATTCCATCTTTTTTTGAATGTGGGATAATGTTTCAAGGGAATATGAAACTATTCTCTCAACATCTATTGCTTGTAAACAAATCAAATCATTTTCCTCATATTGCAGGAGTTGTTTGTTTGATTTTTTCAAGATATTTTTTTTGTTTTTTAGTACCTGGATTATTTGGACAATCAGGTTATTTGAGTAATCAAGTCTTGGAACGATAGTTTGTGTTTGTGAAATTTTGGTCGAATCTAATGATAAGCTGTATTGCCCACCCATATCAAAGCATGATCTTAGAAATTTGTATTTGAGGGCAATGTACCAGATTATTCATTAACCATAGTCACAGTATAATGCAGATACAGTTTTGAAATTTTTTGAGCACTTGTGTAAAGGAATTTAGCTCTCGATTTTACCTAAGAGATTCGAAACTAGAATCATGCCTGATGAGCATTCTTTAACTGTAAGTTTGGAAGAATTTGGTCTTTCCAAGTATGAAGCCCAAGCCTATGTAGCACTAATATCCAAAGGCACGATTTCTGCAAGCGAACTTGCATATTATTCGGACCTTCCTAGGACCAAGGTCTACCCTACATTATTAAAATTAGAAAACAAAAAGCTTGCAATAATCTCAAAAAGTAAGCCCATAATGTGTACTGCTATTGCTCCCGAAGATGCTTTTGATTCTATAATTCATGAACAAATCAATAAAGTAAATGCTATGAATTCTCTTGTATCTCAATTAAAAAAAGCAAGTGAGGAGAGCAGAAAATCAAGGGGGTCGGAGGAGAAGAGGTATTTTCAGATTTCTGCAAACAATGTTTTAGGGCAACTACAAAAGATGATTGAAGGTACAAAATCTTCAATTCAAATCGCAGTTGATCAATGGGGATTAGGGCTACTATCTGAATGCAAGGAGCAAATACTTTCTGTGATTAGAAGAAACCTGGATGTAAAAATTATTGTTCCAACCTCATTGATTGGTTCTGAAGCTTATAGAGCTATTCCTGATGGTGTGAAAATTCGAGCCTCAGATGTAGTTCAAAATTGTTTTGTTTTTGATGAGACTGAAATTTTAATGGTAAGGGATGATAATGGAAAAGCTGCAAACTTTTCATCCACTGAGATTTTAGGAGATAATCAAAGTAAATTGTTTTCAAACATTTGGAAAAATGCAATAAAAACAGAATGCACGGCAGACATGACAAAATCAGAATCTCAAGAAATTTACAAGGTAATTAAAATCATAAATGAAAATGGATTAAACCATGTTCTAAATTCTATGATTGTTTCAAAAAAGCTTGATGCAGACATGATCAAACTTTTAGAAAAAAATGGAGTTAGCCTAAAATCAAAATCTTTGGTAGATGTAATTGAGCTTGTAGATGCTGCAATGCAAATCATGTGTTCTGGTCATGTGAATTTTGATACTAAATCAAAAAACATTACGGTGGAATCTAAGATAAACAGTGGGCATTCACTTCCATGGGTTTCTATTCTAGACGGATATTTGCAAAAAAAAGGTTACAAAACACGAATGGCATTTCAAACCTCAAGTAAGGGAGAGAAGACCCACATCAAAATATCTAAAAACTAAAATCAGATAAAAAATAGGCAAAACTGCTTGATTGAAGAAAAACTTGAATCACTTGGAATTACACTTCCTTCACCTCCAACTCCGGCAGGATCTTATATCCCAGCTGTAAAAACAGGAAATTTGCTATTCATTTCAGGTCAAATTCCCTTTGAGGACGGTAAGGTTGCCTACACTGGAAAAGTCTCTGATGAAAATCTGGAGACTGCTCAAAAGTCGGCAAAATTGTGTGCAATCAACATTTTGGCCCAGATAAAAAGAGAGTTAGGAAGCTTGGATAAAGTTTCAAGGATTGTTAGATTGTCTGGATTTGTAAACTCAGTACCCGAGTTTTCAAATCAACCAAAAGTAATCAATGGGGCTTCTGATTTGATCTTTAAAGTATTTGGAGATATTGGAAAACATTCTAGAATTGCAATAGGTGTTGCAAGCTTGCCCCTTGACTCAATGACAGAAGTAGACGCCATAGTAGAATTTTCGGAGTAAGTTCTAATTTGGAAATTGTCTTAAATAATTTTTGAATTATTTTATTTTATGGCACAAACCTGCACAGGAATATGTGAGAGGTTAAAACCAAAAGGAATTGCAAATAATTTAAGATACAATTCTGGACAAAAGTGGTGCTCATTGTGTGCGTTGTTTATAGACACAAAAGAATATGTCTGTCAATGTTGCAAAACAAGATTAAGATCCAAACCAAGGAGTAAACGATACGAATTGCCGAGAATGTAATCATTAAAGGAAAATATGGTTATTTTATTACAAGTTCAAAATTTGTGAAAAATTAATTTAGAAAATTCCTACAGGTATGAAAAACCTAAATAATTTCCTGAAATCTAGTTTGTTTTTCTTTTCTTAGTTTGTAGGCGGTTAATCCATTAAATCCAAAAATTATTGACAGTCCTAAATAAGCCAAAGTCTGACTATGCTCAATGAGGACTGCTGAAACTCCAGTTCCTACTACGCTAGGCAAAAGGGAAAGCGCATACAACCACCAACCACAGCATCCCAGTGGAACTAGAGAGAAAAACGAGAAAAACGAAGTAACGGCAGTACTTGAAGAATTCCCGCCAAATGCCCCTTTCTTGATTTTTAATTTACACCCAAGCAATTTGCTTTTTTCAGACAAGAAAATTTGTAATCCAATTCCAACACCCATCCCAATTATCACTATAGAATTAATCTGAAATGCGGCATAGATGGAATCCAATGGTGCAAGGGCAGGGGTAGTTGCCACAACGACAGTAAGATAGATTCCAATTGTTAATAGTCCAACAATGATTGCTTTTTGAAGTGGTCTCAACTACCACACCTCAGTTTCAGGATGAAATGCAATCCACTCAAACCAAAACCCCGGAGACATTGGCAATCTAGTTAATTGACTTCCTTCAAGAGGTCCAGATATTGCCATTCCATCATAGTTCCACTCAGATTTTGTTTTAGTATCTAGAATTTTATCATCAACTAACTCAAACTCTAAAACCTGACCATCAAGATTTCTGTCAAAGGCTCTAGAGTTTTGAGAAAATAAAGATATCAACATCAGGGAGGTGTTGCCGATATCATCATTGATGATTTTAAAGGTCTCAACGTCATTTTGCTTGTAAGCTTTGTAAATCCCATCTTCAAAAAACCCCAAGATAATTTCTTTTGGATGCATTCTGTCATCGCTATTTTCTACTGGAAAGATAATTCGAGGGTCTGTATAGTAATCACCATAAGGATCTGTTGCATAGGAACGAAGATGACCCGTATCAGTTGTCAAAACCAAAGTATCAGGATGAAGTTTTTTCCAGTCACCCCAGGTAATCACATCAAAGGGAACAGGTTTGAGAACCGTTCCAGTCAATTCTCCTGTTACTGCATATCCCAATCCCTGACTCCAGTAAGAATCGGTCAATCTGTCAGACATTAGCAAATTACTGTTGTATAGTTTACCTGAAGTTCCAAATTCAACTTCCTCTCCATTAATTACTCTCTCAAAGACTTGATTGGTATAACACAATGGGCAATAAGTCACAGCTACTGGAACACCTCCAACTTTATCATTTACAATTTCATGCCAAACTAGGATGAAAAGTGGGTATGCACGAGCATCCTCATTAATCTCCACACCAATCACTACGTCTGAATCTCGAATAAATTGAGAGTCTTGAACTTCTGCAAATTTTGGATCATCAATTGAGGGAATTCCATCTTTTGGGGGTCCGCCA
>JAWWBZ010000007.1:0-30088 GCA_033720715.1 Nitrosopumilaceae archaeon
CCCAAATTTTTTGGATGGTTTTAATTGCTTGAAAATCATCCCCAATTGTTCAAAATCTGCACCTACTGAATTTTTTTGTCCAGCTGTATTTTCTAGCAATATCATTACGTCATTTTTGACCTGTCCTGCTTTATTTAGAGCCTGAACGAGCCGTTTCATCCCATCATTTTCTCCAGTGCCCAGATGACTTCCAAGATGGGTAACTAAATATGGTATTCCCAATTTTCCGCATCTTTTCACCTCTTCAATCAAAGAATTTACAGATTTTTCATAACCATCGGCTTTGGGAGATGAAAGATTTGGCAAATAAGGCATATGTGCACAAGTAGCAAATCTGTCAATTTTACTTGCCTTGAGTTTAGCTTTGAAATTTGCAACATCTTCCTCAGCTAATTCCTTAGCATTCCAACCCCTTGGATTTCTTGTAAAAATTTGAAAAGCAGAACATTTTCTTTCCACTGCGTTATCAACTGATTTGTCGATAGACCCAGAGATAGAGACATGGCAACCAATCTGCATAGTCTCAATTTTAGATAAACATTATTTAAATCAGCAAATGACCTTGCATAAAAACCAGATTTTTAAGTAAATATCGTTAATCATTATTCGTGATTACTCTTGGAAAGGACGAAATTGCAAAATATCCCTTCTTAGCGGATGCTGGTCAATATTTGAAGGATAAGGGCTTTACTCTTCAACAATTTGGCACCGACCCGGACCTGAGACTCTCGGTAGAAAAGGCCTTAAATCGAGTTTTGGTTTCCGCCGATGGAAAAATCTACAAATCCGATCTCATTGATGGTGAGGCTTCAAAGGATTATGTACTTGAAAGAGAAGTATTTTCTTTCCTTCTTGCTATTGTATTGCTAAAATTAACTGGAATGACTACATTAATCAAAAGATTTGCTCTTGCTGAAGCAAGACGAGCAGAAAAATTTCTAGAAAAAGATTTGGGAAACATATCAGATGAATCTAAAAAGGAACTTGCCATTAAAATTATTGATGACCTTTTTTCTATTCAAATAAAAAAACAAGATGATTTTTTTATTATTCCTATTGCAAACTATCTGACACATTCAATCAATTTTCATGAAAGAGAATGGAAATTAATTAACAGACATGTAGAAAACGGATTTGTTTTTCTTACCCCTCATGAAACTGTAAGATTAATCAGAAAAGAATTAGGAAATTACATTAGTTCAAAAATACTTAATGCAAAAACCCCCTCTATGATTACAGGTTTTGAAAAACCCGTTGAAAAATTGATTTCATTATCAAAAAAATTTGTAACACATTCTGTATCTTCTGGGGAATACCCCCCATGCATAAAACACGCCATAGAGGTTTTGGAAAAAGGAGAAAATTTACCACATTCAGGGAGATTTATGCTTGCTACATTTTTGCTAGCCAAAAATCAACCGGTAGAACAAATTGCTCCATTATTCAAAAATGCCCCTGACTATAACGAAAGAGTAACTCTCTATCAACTTAATCATCTTGCTGGAAGTTCAGGTTCAGGTACCCAATATGCATGTCCATCATGTGAAAAATTAAAAACTCAAAACCTTTGTTTTGCTATACCGGAATGCGATAACATATTCAATCCACTTCAATTTGGAAAAAAACGAAAGTAAATGCAAGAAAAGGATGTTAAATTTTTAGAAGATACTTTCAAAAAATATTATTTTGAGAATTTTGATTTAATCCATGTTCCAAAAAGAACCTCTGAACGAGAATTTGGTTTCCAAAAATTCAACTCTGGAATGATACGGCATATTTCATTAAAAGATGATAAAGAATTGCATCTTTTGCTTATGCAAAATACTCCGTCTGATGTTTATTGTTCCAATGCTTACTATTCATTTCCAAATTCACCAATGAAGGAAAAAGATTGGAAAGAGGCTGATCTTATTTTCGATATAGATTCAAAGGACCTCCATCTTTCCTGCCGACCAGATCATTCAGTTTCCAAATGTAATGATTGTAATAAGATATCAAATTCACCAAATCAATGTCCCCATTGTCAATCTACAAAATTAGACCACAAATCACTAACATGCAAAAATTGCATTGAGGCATCTAAAAATGAAGTGTTAAAATTATTGGAAATTTTAACCAATGATTTTAACATAGAAAAAAATAGTATTCAAGTTTATTTTTCCGGAAATGAAGGTTTTCATATTTACGTTTATGATTCCCCATTTCAAGAATTAGGATCTCGAGAAAGATCTGAGCTAGTTGATTATTTGATGTTTAGGGGAGTAATCCCAGAAACATTTGGAATGAAAAAAATAAAACCAAATCGTTCCTTTTTCCCAACTTTTGATGACCCTGGTTGGAAAGGAAGATTTTCTAAAGAAGTTTATGGTTCAAAGTCTAATAGATCAAAAATAATTACGGAATTGATTACTAATGGATATCCTGCTTTTCAGAAAAATTTGGAGAAAATTTCGCTCAAAATTGGTGTAAAAATTGATCCAAACGTAACGATGGATATTCACAGAATTTTCAGATTACCCGGTTCATTAAACAGCAAAAGTGGATTGACAAAAATGTTTTGTACAGATCTTCAAAGGTTTGATCCCTATCAAGAAGCATGTATCCTAAACGATAGCTCTGTTGAAGTAAAGGCAAATTGCCCAATCCAGTTCAAGCTAAAAAATAAAAAATTTGGGCCTTACGATGACGAAATCATTACATTACCATCTTATGCTGCAGCCTATATGATTTGTAAAAATTTGGCTACAATTTCATAAAATTCTAAATAATTTATCAAACACGCTTGAAAATTTGATTGTTTTACTTCATTCCAGGTAAAATCTGAACGAAAAATCTCATTATTCTGGTAAGACATTAATTTACCGAACCACAACTAACCTTGATTTTGTATAGCGCGGCTACAGATAAACAAGCACCTCCACCTGATGCTGGAAAGTATGTTCGTATAGGAATTGTTGCAATAATAGTAATTGCAATTATTGCAATAATAGGAAATCAGGCCGTTATTCTTTCAATGAATTTTTCAGAATTTGGAGAAAAGTTCACAAAACCACTATACTACTCACTAGTATCAAGTATTATTTTAGCTGCCATTGCATTAGTCCGCGTAAACATTGCTTCAAGATCATCAATATTCTGGTATTCAATAAAAACTGCGATAGGATTCATTGGAACCGGGCCTCAACAATCAATTTCAAATAATATTTCCAATTTTAAAGATTACAAATTAAGTCCATTACAGTTTGTAGTATGGCAAATTACCAAAATTTTGCTTTTTGGTGCCTTTTTTGTCAATACAATGTTTGGTTTTGCCGCAGTTGCGTTTCTTGATGGCAATTCACTTGGACTAGAAAACTTACCAACTTTATTCTCATTACCTTTTGTAACTCCAGATACTGACCCTAACTATGCATTAGAAAGAGTGGTTCCAATGGTTCCAGGATTAATTATCTTAATTCCAGCAATTTTGGCAGCAATTGGCCTTCGGTTGGTTTTGTATGTGGGAGTTCATAAAATAATTGATGTAATTACCTCCTTTATTCATGATTCAAATGACGGAAAACCAAGGTACCTAAACTATGTTTCTACCATTGAAGCAATTTTTGGAATAGGAATTCTTTGGGTTGGATTTAACTTATTTTTTACCGACCAAATTGATTACAATTCAAGATATGTAATTGGTGGAACACTAATTGTTGGATTTGCATTTTTAGCATTTTCGTTTGCAGATCGAATCAGATCAAAAGTTCTAACTCACATGTTCAAACGAGATGTCTACATTAGAATTTTCACAATTTTGGTAATCTCAATTATTGTAATTGCTGTGATTTCAGTTAACAATAGTATTGCCGACTCTAGAAAAATTGAATACCTTGGTCCATACACAGCTCAACAAATAGGAGTTAACAGATTTCTAGGTGAACTAAACGATATTCAAGAAAATCCTCATGAAGTTAGGTTGAAAAGCATATCACCAAATAATATCAACAACTATGTTTCTCAAAATAGTGATGTTTTGGATGTAATTAGGATATGGGATTGGCAGGCAGCTTTTGCTAAATTGAAACCTGAAATTGGTCTTATACCATACGTAGATTTTGAAGATAATGACATTTTGCGTTTCAATAATCAACTTTATTGGACTGCTTCGATGAAACCTGTCTTACCTACTACTGTAGCCAATGAAAACCGATGGTATAACGAACATTTGGTTTATACTCATGTTCCTAATGGATTTCTTACTCTTGGGGCCACAGACGGACAAATTGTTGACAGTAGTGAATTCTTCAATGATAGAAAAATCTACTATGGCGAAGGCGGGCTGTTCGAACAAACTTGGTCGGCCTATCCAACTTCAAGAGGCGATGTAAGCGCTGAATTAGGAGGTGTGTTTTATGATGGCAAAGGTGGATTAGATGTAGCTCCACCATTAAGTTGGATTTTTGAACCAAATTTCTTGCTTTCATTCCCAACCGATTCCATCCATATAATGAGGTACAAAGATGTACATGACCGAATGGAACTACTGTATCCTTATTTCTTGTATGATCTATTTGGAAAAGAATTAGATTCTTTACCTGTAACTGATGGTGAGAAATCATATTGGTTAGTTCCGCTAATAATTGGTTTTGATACCAGTGATGTTCCATGGTCTGTTGGAAATCCATATCTAAGATTGGTTGGATATGCACTAGTTGACACCAAAGATGGTGAAATTCAACTATTGAAAACCGGGGATGATTTCTTTACAGATATGTTCGCAGACCAGTACTCTGAACAATTTATTCCAATTCCTGAATGGTTAGAAGAACAAATTCGTTATCCTTCTGAGCTTTTCAATTGGAAAACAGAGATGTACAATATTTACCATGTAAATGATGTCGAAAAATTCATCCAAGCAAACGAATTTTATGAAATCCCAACTGGATTGGATACTTACTATATAGAAGCAAAACCTCCTGGATTTGCATCGACTGAATTTATTGGCTTACTTTCCCTCGAATTGAGAGGCTCTCAAGGAAGAAATCTTGCAGGTTACATGGTGGTAGAAAATGACCTTTCTAATTTAGGAAAATTACAATTTTATGAAGTACCATTGAATTCAACAACAAAATTAATTGGCCCAACAGCAGTAAGAGAGGCCTTGGATAGGGATCCTGAGTTTGCTCAATTAAAGACTCTTCTTAGAAACCCAAGAATTGGAGATAATATTTTGTACAGGGTAGGAGAACATGATGTTTACTTTATTCCTGTATATACTGCAGGGGCTGGTGGCGTAGTAGCTCAATTAGGCACCATTGCAGCAGTAGGTGCAGCATTTACTGGAGAATATTATGTAGGTTTAGGTAACACTCAGGAGGAGGCCTTCAAAGCATATTTGCAAAAGGTTTCTGGAGTAGTTAAATCAACAACAGTAATTGATGAATCTTTTGTAGAACTAGAAAGAAAAGATAGAATTGAAATTATTAAATTAGTTTTCCAGAACGAAGGAATAGAAATTTCTGAACCTACCTCAATCCAGGTTCCACTTGCTTTCAAGGAAGGTGAAATTTTCTTCTTTACCGAAAACGATCGTGAAGATACAGAGTCTTTCTTATCGAAATTCATAGATGACTTTGTAAAACCAAGAAGTGAACGTGTTTTCATGTGGGAGGAACAAAATAGATTCAATATTGGTACGATTGTAATCAAGGACAATATTCCAGAAATACACTATGTAACTATTGAAGTAGGAGCTTAGTGTTAATTCCAGATTTTAACAATTATTTTTTAAAAAATGCACTGTGATGATAAAAGAACCATTTTTGCATTAAACCAAAAATTACAAGAAGCAAAAGAAGAAAAAGTTACTCTTATAAGGAAAATAACAAATGAAAAAAATTCGATTAAAAAACCACAATTAGAAAAAAAACTAAGTGAAATAGAGAAGTTTATCATTGAACTTCAAAATCAATTATCTGAAACGAAATGATCTCAATTTTTTAAAAATATTAAAAATTAGGCTTGGTTTTAAATATAAAATTCTTTTTTCAAAACTTATTAGAGATTAACACCTAAATTTACATTACTATATCGTTTTTCTAATGTTATTAGTAATTGACAATGGTTCAGTTTATACTCCAAATTTGATAAATTTCCTTAAAGAACAAAATATTTCATTTGAAACAAAAACCCCTTCGGAACTAGACCTAAATTTACTTGAAAAATATGAATCCTTTATACTTTCAGGACGTAGAAAAAATGAAAAACAAATCAATCATGTTAATTCAAAAATAATAAAACATTGCCTTTTTCATGATAAAAAATTACTTGGAATATGCTATGGAGCAGAAATTCTCTCATTAACTCTAGGAGGAACAATAAGAAAACTAAACTCTCCTCAAAAAGGTGAAGAACAAATTGTTATTAATCAAAAAAACATTCTTTCCAACCAAAATTTAATTGCCTTCGAAAGCCATGGATTTGAAATCTCAAAATTACCAAATAATTTGATATCACTAGCAAACTCAAAATTTTGTGAGAATGAAATAATTCAATACAATGGAAAATTAATTTTTGGGACACAATTTCATCCAGAGATGACTTCAGATGGAAAAAATCTAATCCATAAATTTTGTATGCTCTGATTAGTTTTAATTAGTCTAAAAACTTTATTTGATCATTGGAACCTTCAACTCATGAACTATTGCTTCCCTTAGTTCAAGAAGAAAATATTTGTCTACCATTGCCAATTAATGTTGTTTCAAAATATTGGAATATTGATCTTCCATTAATTGAAGCTCAAGAAATTTCAAAACAATATCCTGAAAATTCTGGTAGTATCATGATAGAAGGGATTGAAATTGCTGAAAGAAATGGTTTAGTTTGTAAAATTATACATTCATCGCTTCCTGAATTAAAAAAATTATTGATTCAGGAATACCACCTATTGTGATTCTGCCAGGTATCCCAGAAATTACCCAACATGCTTCTGTAATTTCTGGTTATGATGAAGAGGAAAACACAATCTTTCATTACATCCAAGAAGGAACTCAAGAAGGAGAACAACAAGAAGGAGTAATTCCCCAACAAGTTTTTGACAAAGAGTGGTCGGAAGATGGAAGATTATTAATTATTTTAGCTCCCCAAGATATTATAGAATCTTTAAAAATTCAAAACGAGTCAGAAGTTGAATCAAATCGTCTATGTTTTATTTCAGAAAAGTATTTTGTTTTGAAGGATTTTCAAGCTTCCTTAGATTCTTTAAAAAAATCTTTGGAATTAAATCCTAAAAATTCAACAGCCTTACATCTACTAGCAGGGTTACAAAATTCACAAAACTCTGAAGAGTGTATTGAAAACTACAAAAAAAGCATTGAACTCAATAATCGTTATTATCTTTCTTTTAATGGACTAGGAAATTTTTATCTAAAATCAAATAACTTTGAAAAAGCAGAAAATTATTACAAAAAAGCCATTAACGTAAATTCTAAACGTTCAGCTAAAATATTTAAGAATTTAGCATATGTTCTTGAAAAACAAGGTAAAAACCAAGAAGCAAAAGAAAGTTTACAGAACTATCTCAAATTATCACCACATGCACCAGATAGAGGAATTATAGAACAAGCAATTAGAGAATTGTAAAGATGCGGAGTGCGGGATTCGAACCCGCGGCCTTCAGCTTGGGAAGCTGACGTCATACCAGACTAAACTAACTCCGCCTACAGTCTTATTTTTAATTATGATTAAATATCTTAATCACTCATCCTAAACATGGATGCACGTTGTCCTGAATGTGAAAAGGTTGCAATCCTCGATGAAGAAGTAACGAATGTAAAATGCCCAAATTGTGAATTTGAAGCAGATTATGATACCTACTTGGAAATCATGAAGGAGCAAGCAATTAACATGTCATCTGAATACATCCCAAAGAGACCTGGCCTCTAATTACCAAAAACTTCCCTTATCTGAACAATCAAGATGCGCACCGCAGTTAGGACAAAACATATGACAAGCCTGCATATCTACCATCTTCCTATCACATTTTGGGCATCGTATTGTTTCCTTCACATGAAATATGGGAAATTATAATTTAAAAATAATGTCCAAACGTTAATTAGTCCTTCATCTTTTTTTCGAATAATTGGCTAACTTTAAACTAACAGTATCCGACATCAAAGGAAAATCTGTAACCAAAGAACTGAAAGACAGTGATGCTAACCCATTACTCGGGTTAGAACTTGGTAAAGAAACAGATGCAGCCATAGTTGGATTAAAAGGAAAATTGAAAATTACTGGAGGTAGTGATAAATCTGGTGTTCCAATGAGAGATGATATTCATGGAGCGGCAAGAAAGAGAATTCTTCTTTCAAAAGGAGTTGGTCTACAAGACGCTGAATATGGACAAAGAGTTAGGAAATTAATGAGAGGAAATACAATTTCTGAAGAAATTTACCAAGTAAATTGCAAATATGATGGAGAACTTCCAGTTGAAGCTCCACCAGAAGAACCAGCTGAAAATCCTGAAGAAAAAAAGGAATAACTTAACATATACCGCTTCTTCATTTTGACTCATGCATTGGCGAGATACCCTTCCTGATTGGTATGTTAAAAAATATGGTTACCAACCTTGTGTAAACATAGGAACAGCAGGACATGTAGATCATGGAAAAACCACGTTAATACAAGCATTAACTGGGTCTTGGACAAGTGTTCATAGTCAAGAATTAAAGAGAGGAATCACTATTCGTGTGGGGTATTCTGATGCAGCGTTTTACAAATGTCCTGATTGTGAGGAACCATTAGGGTATTCGACTACTCCAAAATGCAATAACTGTGGAAAAACTAGCGAATTATCGAGGGTTGTAAGTTTTGTAGATAGTCCAGGACACGAAAGTTTGATGGCAAATATGTTATCTGGTTCTGCGTTGATGGATGGTGCATTATTACTAGTTGCTGCAAATGAAAAGGTACCAAAACCTCAAACCAAAGAACACTTACTTGCTCTTCAAACCTTAGGAATTAAGCAAATCGTAATAGTTCAGAACAAAGTAGATCTTATTTCGTACGAGTCAGCAGTTTCAAACTATCAAGATATTGTGAAATTTGTAAAGGATACTTATGCATCCAAATCTCCAATTGTTCCCATTTCTGCTCAATCTGGATTAAACATTGATGCCTTAATTGGGTCAATAGAATCAACTATTTCTACACCAGAACGAGACGAATCAAAAAACCCTGTAATGCATGTATTAAGGTCATTTGATGTAAACAAACCTGGAACAAAGTTGAAGAGTGTAAAAGGTGGAGTTATCGGAGGAAGTTTGACTGAAGGGATTTTCAAAGTAGGTGATGAAATTGAAATTAAACCCGGAATTATGAATGAGAAAAAGAAAACCTATGAACCCTTGACCACTGAAATTACATCACTTGGTACTGCCGCAGGGATAGTAGATACCGTAAAACCAGGAGGATTAGTTGCAATAGGGACTAAATTGGACCCTGCAATGACGAGAAGTGATTCGTTCATAGGATCAGTTATCGGGAAACCTGGAACTCTTCCCGAAAATTCAACACAAATAAAATTGGAAATAAACCTTTTTGACTCCGCAGTAGGAATAACTGAGGATACCAAAGTACTCCCAATTCAAAAAGATGAGTTACTGAGGCTAAATATTGGGACGGCTCCAATCCTAGGCAAAGTATCAAAAATCAAAGGCAAAGATGTAGAAATAGAACTTAGAAGACCTGCATGCATTTTTGAGAAAGGAAACGTTGCCATAAGTAGAAGAATCTCTGACAGATGGAGATTAATTGGAGCAGGAATAATTGGTTGAAGTTATCTGCGATACAAATTTCCTAATTCACCTGGCTACTAGAAGAATCAAAAACATTGATGAAATTCAAACTGAAATTGGATCTCTTTCATTCGTAGTACCTCAGGTGGTGAAAAATGAATTGTTAAATCTGAAAAAAATTCCTGAAAAAAAACATGATATACTTGAAACCTTGAAATTCATAAAAAATTTCAAAATTATTCCAATTAAAGGAAAATTTGCAGATAAGGAGTTAATTGCATTTGTTAAAACCAATGGTGGTATTATCGGAACAATGGATAAAGAATTAAAAAAAGAAGTTAAAAAAAATCAAGGCTCCATAATTTCATTTTCAAACGACAAAATTGTTTTAGAATCTTAGAAAAATTTAACTGGAACAAATTTCATTGGATTTATGCTAATGAAAATCAAAAGTAAAGCTTTTGAAAATGGAGGTGAAATTCCCCGCAAACATGGCTATAAAAATGGTAATGTAAGTCCACCATTAGAGATAATCGATGTACCACCAAACACTAAATCATTAGCATTAATTATGGATGACCCAGATGCTATGGGAGCTGTAGGAAAGGTATGGGTTCATTGGGTTCTATGGAATATTGATCCAAATGTAAATCAGATTAAAGAAAATGAAGTCCCTAAAGGTTCGATTCAAGGAAAAACAGATTTTGGAGAGATTGCCTATGGAGGACCAGCCCCACCTGATAAAGAGCACACCTATATTTTCAAATTATATGCTTTGGATGAAAATTTATCAATACAAAGTGGAACATCAAAATCTGAAGTGGAAAAAGCAATGAATGGGCATATTATTGCAGAATCTAAATTAGAAGGCAGGTACGCTCCATAAATCTAAATTATTCCTGGTTATATCGTTCTGCAAGCCTATATTTCATGTATTTATCATCTGGAGAAAATTTTGCCGGATGAGCAGAAATGGTATCTTCCTTACACTTTGGGCACTTTTCTTTTAGGGTATAATGAAAACATTTAGTACATTTTCTTAATTGAAATTTCATTCTAATCTTCTCTTGTTTTTTTAGATTCTTCCCTTGAAAATTTGAATTCCCCTTTCTTTTTTTCGATACTTTGTTGAATTTCCTGTAGGATGGGCTTAAGAATTTTTTCAGCAGATTTGAAATCTTCAGATTTAACTGAAAGTCGATATTTAGGAGCTCCCAGATACGTAATATCTATTGAAGGATTTTTTTTCAACACATCTAAAAGAGATTTTTTGATAATTTCGATTCCGTCAGATTGATTATTTGTTATTTCCATAACTCCTCTAATTTCAACTGAGGGAAGCTTAATTTTTGAACAAATTTCTTCAATTGCACTGGCAGTTTTTTTTGCAAGCTTTAAACCTTTAAGTGATTTTATCCCACTGCGTGCAATTTCTATGAAAGCATCATACACTGAATCAAAACTTGAATAAATGTCATCTTCTAGTTTTTCAATTTCTTTGTCAGACAAACTGGCTTTGTCTTGGACACTTTTTAAAAGAGTTTTTCCTTTTTCAAATTTTTTAACTTCTTTTAGTTTATGTTTTTTTTGATCTTTTGAAACCTGTTTTAATGAAAGGTCAATATCACCACGTTTTGGATCTATTTTTTTTACCAGTAAGACCTTTTTCTCGTTTTCTTTTACAAATCTGTTAACTGATCGTATCCAACCAGGAGCAATTTCTGAAATGTGCAAGAATCCCTGAATTCCATCATATTCATCTAAAGTTACATATGCACCATGGTCCATTACTTTGGTTACCGTTGCAAGAACAATTTCTCCCTGTTCAGGCGTATCTTGAATTTCTGTTGACATTTCTTCTTGAGCTTTTTTATGCGTAATTTAATGTTGCTAGTTAAAAATCGATTCCTTTTTTGGCTTTTATCCCCTTTTGAAATGGGTGTTTTATTTCTCTCATTTCTGTAACTAAATCAGCCAACTCTAAAACCTCATCCTTTGCATAGTTTCCAGTCAAGATGAGATCAAGTTCTGAGGGTTTTGATTTTATTAATTCCATAACATCATTGATCGTGATTAAACCCAAATTTACAGCATAGTTTATTTCATCTAAAATGATAATGTCGTATGATCCAGATAGAATTTTAATCTCTGAAATTTTTAATGCCTCCCTTGCAATCTGTTCATGTTCTTCTCTTGAACTATTATCATCAATAATCCCCACGAAACCTTTTCCAATTGCAATCATTTCAAAATTTGAACCCAATTTTTTTGAAGCTGCCATCTCTCCATAATGCCAAGATCCTTTAATGAACTGAATCATGCAAATTTTTTTTCCATAACCTGAGGCCCTTAACACTATTCCAAGCGCTGCAGTGGTTTTCCCTTTACCCTTTCCTGTATATACAATTGTTAACCCTCGTTCAGCCATAAGAATATCATTAATTCTCAAAGTAAAAACATTCAGATTTGGTATTGGATCATTTAAATAAAAAATCACTTGTACACATGCGAATTGAAAATCCCAAGACTTGTTTTAGCAGGGGCAACAAGCGGTGTTGGAAAAACATCAATTACTTGTGCAATTATCTATGCATTGAAAAAAAGGGGATTTTCTGTTCAATCCTTTAAAGTTGGTCCAGATTATATTGATCCCAGTTATCTCTCTACAATTTCAAATAAAGAAACCTACAATCTTGATGTTTGGTTAATGGGAAAGGACAAACTTTTAGAAAGTTTTGTTTCAAATTCTAATTCGGATATCTCAATCATTGAAGGAGTAATGGGATACTATGATGGTTATGGAGGGAATTCTAATTTTGCTAGCACTCATCACGTTTCATCGATCACAAAATCTCCAGTAATTTTGGTTCTAGATGCTAGTAAAACTGCAAGGTCAATTGCAGCGACAGCTTTAGGATTTGTTAAATTTCACACAAATTCACGCATAAAGGGTGTAATTCTGAATAAAATTGCTAGCAAAAAACATGAACTTCTTTGCAGACAAGCCCTTGATACTACCAAATTACCCATTTTAGGGGTTATTCCAAAAAACTCTGAATTTGGTTTACAATCAAGACATTTGGGATTAATCCCAACAATAGAAAATATTTTTGCAGAACAAAAAATAAAAAAAATTTCTAAAACCATATCCGAGTACTTAGATATTGAAAAAATAATTAAAATTCTTCAGAATCCAATTACATTAAAAAGTCCATTAAAAAAATACCACAAAAAAATTAAAACTACAATTGGAATTGCCTTGGATAATTCGTTTAATTTCTATTATAGAGATAATTTAGAGGCTCTAAGACAAGAAGGTGCAAATCTTGAATTTTTTAGCCCCATCAAGGATTCAAAATTACCCAATTGTGATGGTCTCTATATTGGTGGAGGATTTCCAGAAATACTTGGAAAAAATTTGGAAAAAAATCATTTAATGAGAAAAAAAATTAAAGAATTTTCTGAAAATAATCAACCAGTTTATGCGGAATGTGGAGGATTAATGTATTTAACAAAATCTATTGATTATGGAAAAAAGAAACATCGAATGTCAGGAGTTTTTGATGCAGAGACAATAATGACAGAAAAAATGAAACTGAATTATACAAAAGGAAAAATCATTTCTAACAATATATTAGCAAATAAAAAACATCAATTTCAGGGACATGAATTTCATTATTCTAAACTTGATGATATTTCTTCTGATCTTAAATTTGCCTATGAGTTAAAAATTGGAGATGGAATAAAAAATCATCACGATGGTTTACTACAAGATAATACTCTAGCGTCATACGGACATCTATATTTCAAAAGTTCAGATTATGCAAAAATTTTTGTAGAAAATTGTATCCGCCTATCTAGGTCATAATTCAGCTTTCAGTAACTTATAGAGTGCATTAACAATTGCAGATGCAGAAGAACTACCACCTTTTCTTCCAATATTAGTGATATATTGAACCTGGGTAAGCTTGGCCAATTCTTCCTTAGATTCTGGGGCACTGATGAACCCCACAGGAATTCCAATAATGAGCGCAGGTTTAACCAACTCTTCCTTCACCATTTGTATTACCTCTAAAAGTGCTGTTGGGGCATTTCCTATAACCACAATTCCTCCATCTATGTAAGATGCAGCCATTCTCATGGAAATTTGAGATCTTGTTTTACCCTCCTTTTTGGCTAATTCCATTGCCCTAGGATTGGAAATATTACAAATAATCTCATTTTGAAAATCTTTTGGGTTTTGTTTATTCAAACCACCAATAACACCATTAACATCAACCACAATACTTTTACCATTTTTCAAAGCTTCTATACCACTTTCTATTGCATTTTGGGAAAAAATGATTTTGTTATTTCCTGCAAAATCAAAATCTGCTGTCGAATGAATTATTCTCCTTACAATTGGCCATTCTTTATCGTTATAACCGTGATTTCCTATCTCCGCTTCAATCATTTTCATGCTCGCATCTTCTATTGATTGACCTTTTTCAGTTTGCATTTTCAACTTCCTTTGCCCTTTCAACAATCAAATCAATCATCTTATTGTCCGCTCCCAAATGTTTTGTGATACACACTTTCTTCAAACTAGAATTTTCTAATGCTGGTTTTAGATCATTATTGATATCTGTCTTGACATGAGCTCCTTCATGTAAAAAATAAAAAACAATTACAAGGATTTCAGGGTTATTTTTTTCACACTCTTTAATCCCTTCTAAAATATCGGGTTGTTCAATTTCTAAAAAACAACGACTCACATATCGATATTTTTCTTTTAAACCATCTACCACATAATTCAATGAAATTTGTGCATTAGGATCTTTACTTCCGTGTCCAATTACTAGCACATCGATTTTTTTATTATCCACATTAATTTGATTTTCTTTTAGTGCAGAGGTAATTCGATTATCAACAAGGTCGACCAAAGTTTTATGCATACTCATAGGTTTTGTTACAATAAATTTTATCTTGGTATCTTTCTGAAATTTCATTACCTCTGAAACTGCTAACTTCACTTTTTTTCCAGGATAAAGAAAATATGGAACTATAGTAAGTGAATCTATGCCAACTTTTAGAGACTTTTCTATTCCATCTTCAATATAAGGAGGTTCTACTTCAAGAAAACAAAAATCTGTAAAGGAATATCCTCCCTTTTCTTTTACTTTTTTGCAAATTTCTTCTAATTCCTCCGAGGCTTCTCTCTCTCTACTTCCTCTATCTATTACCAACAAACCTCTTTTCAATTTTGAATCCTCGCTATTGCTATTGTCAAATCAGGTGGAAATTTCTGTTTTTCCACAATCAAATTTCCACCTGAAACTTTGATCGCAGCTGCTTCAGAAACACTCGATGTTCCCTCAAAGAACTTTACAGTATTCGAAGGGTTTGGAGCATTAATTTTGGACAATTCTTCTCTATCAACAAATTCTACTGGAATATTCATTTCAATTCCTAAATCAAGAAGTCCTTGTACATCTTTTGGTTTTTTTATTGAAGCTAATTTAGCTATCGACTTTGCACTCAGATTAAATCTTCTCAGACAATCCTCTATTCCTTCTTTTATTTTTGCTTTTGAGGTATCCCAATGCAAACCCACTCCAATTACTAAACTTGGTGGATGATAAATCACTGAACTTTTTTGAATATTACCAAAGATATTGTTATCAGAAATTATTAGATTACCTCTCTTCTCAGCTTTTTCAAGATCTTCTAATTTATCAAAAACTTCAACATTTTTTGGTAATTTTTCCAACCAATTTCTATTACCTACACTTTGATATACACCAATTTTTTCTTCATTTACCATATGTGCACTTATTTTTGTAACATTCGAATCATCCTCTATTTTCCATCCAAACTCTTTACCTAAGAGGTCAACAGCTATTGTTTTGTTTACATCAGCAGCTGTTGTAATTACTGGTATGGCATTAATTTTTTCTGCGATAGTTGTTGTTAACTTGTTTGCACCACCTAAATGTCCTGATAAAACACTGATTACAAAATTCATTTTGTCATCAATTACGATTACTGCAGGATCAGTTTTCTTGTCTTTCAAGAAAGGGGAAATTAATCTAATGACTGCACCTAAAGAAAAAAGACAAATTAATGCATCAGAATTTTTGAATAATTCTACAATTTTTTCTGAGGTTGATTCTGAATACCAAGTAATTTTTCTCTCATCCAAAAATTTTTCTGGTGCATAAATACTCCAATTAGGAAAAATTTCCCCTAGTTTAGTTCCTATATTTACGCCATTTTTAGTAATTGCAAGAACTGAAACTTTGTCCACATTCAGATCCTTTTAAAATTGATAAAATACCTTACTACTGGGAATTTCTTCCAAGAATTGTTCCATCAAAATCAAACATAATAACTTCAAGAGAAAAATTTCCTTCTGAAATCTTTCTCATGTGGTTGTTAACTTTTATACAAATTTCCTTAAAAAATCCCTCAATTTTATTTTCTTTAATAATCTCAAGTACATGCCTAGCTGTGTTGGCTTTGTGGATTTCATGAATAACGGAATTATTTGCTCCACATTTTTGAGCTATTTCTCCTAAAAACTTCATATCGATTTTAGAACCTTTAACATGAGTTTGTTTCACACCCATTGCCATTTTGGCAAGTTTTCCAATAAACCCCACCACAAATGCCTTTGAGATATTTTTCTTTGAGCACTGTTGGATTGTATATCCTGAAAAATCTCCCATTTGTACAAAACAATGGTCAGGTAAATCGATAATTTTTTTTGCAAAATCTTCACTTCTACCACCCGTAGTTAAAACTACAACATCATTTCCCATTGCAATCGCAACATCAAGATTTTGTCTTATGGATGCAGCATATGATGCTGTTGAAAATGGTATAACAATCCCACTTGTTCCTAAAATTGAAATTCCATATAAAATTCCAATACGTGGATTATCAGTTTTTGGACCTAACTCTCGTCCTTTGGGAACCGAAATTACAACCTTAATCCCCTTATTTTTTAAAAATTCAAAAGCTATTTCTCTTAAATTTTCAATTATCATTTTTTTTGGAACAGGATTTATTGCCGGTTTATTAATTTCAAGACCCAATCCTGGTTTGGTAACAATCCCAACTCCTTCACCTCCATCAATTTCAATAAGATCTTTTTTTTCCGTAAAAGCTAAGTCAACAACAATCTCCGCTCCATGTGTAACATCAGGATCATCTCCCCCATCCTTAATTACAGAACAATGACTGCTTTCTTTTTGAAAATTACAAGTATGGATAGGAATTTTAATGTAATTTCCTTTTGGTAATTTTACTTGTATTTGGTTAACCTTTTGTTGATTGATAATTGATAAAAATGCAGCTTTTGCTGCAGCTGTAGCTGAGGTTCCTGTAGTAAATCCTGTTCTTAACCTAGTTTGATCTTTTGTTTCCACAATACTCATGGAAAATTTGATGTATTAACTCTTGTTTGATTTTTGTGGAATATATTTAAAATTAAAATGAACTAGGTAAAAATGGTGTGAAAAACAATCAATTTGTAGTAACTGGAGCGAGTGGTTTTGTTGCCAAAAGTATAAGAAAATTTCTGTCGGATAAAAACATCCAAGTAATTGCCATATCTAGAAAAAATTTTAAAAAATTTCAAAATGAAATTAAAATTGTATCACCAAACTACGACGAAAAAATAATTTTGCCCAAAATTAGAAATGCAAATGCATTAATTCATCTTGCAGGGATTGGAAAGCAATCCGTAAAATACAATTTTAACCAGATAAATTTAGAATTTACCAAAAAAATCATTAATTTATGCCTAAAAACTACAATCCAAAAAATTGTTTTCACTTCCGGCTTGGGAGTTTCTAGAACAACCCCACTAGGATACTTTATTTCTAAATACCATGCCGAGACTCAAATAATCCAGTCTGGTTTAAACTATACAATATTTAGGCCATCATATATTGTTGGAAAAGATGATCTATTTACAAAATTTTTGAAAAAGCAATTAAGGAGAGGTAAAATCCTAATTCCTGGAAGTGGTCAATACTCTATTCAACCAATTTACATCAATGATGTGTGTAAAATTATTTTTGAATCTATACTATCTTTAAAATTCAGAAACAAAGTTCTTGATCTTGTAGGGCCCGAATCAATTACTTACGAAGAGTATGTTAAATTATTTTCTGAAAAAACAAAAACCAAAATTTTTAAAATTGATCTTGAAAAAGCATATTATAATGCAATTTCTAGTACAAACCCGGAATTTGGAATAGATGATCTTAATCTTCTAATTGGTGATTTTAAAGGAAACTACAAAAAATTACAAAGTATTTCTAAAATTAAATGTGAATCTATAAAAGATCTACTAAAGACCGGCAGATTGTTTTAAAACATCTGCTTTATCGATTTTTTCCCAAGTAAATTCTGGTTCATTTCTACCAAAATGTCCATATGCTGCGGTTTTACGGTAAATTGGTCTTTTCAGGTCCAACTGTGAAATAATTCCAGCTGGTTTCATATCAAAATTGTTTCTTACTAATTTCTCAATCTCCATCTCTGGGATTTTGTTTGTTTCAAAAGTATTGACATACAAAGATACTGGTTCGGCAACTCCAATAGCATATGCAAGTTGTACCTCGCATCTGTCGGCCAAGCCTGCTGCAACAATGTTTTTGGCAATATATCGGCACATGTAACAAGCAGATCTGTCTACTTTGGAGGGATCCTTTCCAGAAAATGCTCCTCCCCCATGTCTTCCAAACCCACCATAAGTATCAACAATTATTTTTCTTCCTGTAAGCCCTGCATCTCCGTGGGGACCACCAATCACAAATTTTCCAGTTGGATTAACATGAATTGTTATTTTATCATTCCAAAGATTTCCCAAAACTGGTTTGATTACTTTATCAATCATTTCTTTGGTAATTTCTTCTTGAGAAATTTCAGGCGCGTGTTGGGTAGAAACTACAACAGTTTCAATTTTTACAGGTCTGCTGTCTTCATATCTAACAGAAACCTGAGTTTTTCCATCAGGTCTTACCCAAGACAGAATATTTTCCTTTCTTACTTTGGCTAGTTGCTGTGCAAGTTTTTGGGAAAGTAAAATTGGCATTGGCATTAATTCTTCAGTTTCATTTGTTGCATATCCAAACATTAATCCTTGATCCCCTGCTCCCTGTTCTTTTTCTTCGGTAGCTGTAACCCCTTGACTAATATCAGGACTTTGTGAATGAAGTCTTAGTGTTACCTCACAAGTTTCAGTATCGAATTTCAAATCTTTATGATTATAACCAATGTCTCTAATTGTTTTTCTTACTAATTTTTCTTGAGTTGCTTTGTCAAAATTTGCCTTGGATGTAACTTCTCCTACAACTGCTACAAAATCAGTTGTTACTAAGGTTTCTACTGCCACTCTAGATTCAGGATCCTGTTTCAAAAATTCGTCTAAAAATGCATCTGAAATCTGATCACAAATCTTGTCAGGATGTCCTTCTGTAACTGATTCTGATGTAAACAGGTAATTATTTGTCATGAGAACCACTAGAACCTAGAGTTCATTTTCAATTTTGATAAATAGAACGTTATTACCTCGTACAATGACTCTACCGTAATTTGCAATTACTTTATCTTCATGGAGCTCTTCAGCATCAGTCATTATTAGGTTCATGTATGAATCTACATTATCCATCTTACCTTTGTACTCTATTTCATTTTTGAGTCGAACAGTTACTTTCTTTTTTGTGCTTTTTTGAAGCATTGTTAATGGTCTTTTTGCGCTGTTTTGTGACACTAGTTATTCACTTATCTTGGCATCGATGTTATCTTGAATAAAAGCCTTGCCTCTTTGCGAATTCATGCAATTCCTTAAATTTTTTCTTTATTTTTTAATAATTACATAAATGATTTCTACTGGTTTACAAAAATTAGATGAAATTCTTCACGGAGGAATTCCAACAAGTGCAATCACTGATATTTACGGAGAAAGTGGAACAGGAAAAACACAACTTCTCTTACAAATTTGCATCAATGCTGTAAAAAAAGGAGGAAAGGTTCTCTTTTTAGACACCACAGGAGGTTTTAGACCCGAACGAATTTTACAAATGCAAAAAGACACAGATCTTGGAAATAAAATTTTAGACCAGATTACCATTTCAAGAATAACCAATACTTCTGAACAAATAAAATCAATTCAAAATATTCAGGGAGGAATTTACTCCCTAGTTGTTATAGATAACATTACCGATTTGTTTTCTTACGAGTATCCATCCGAAAAATCTATTTTTGAAAAAAATTTTATTTTCATAAAACATATGCATGAATTATCTTCTCTCGCCATAGAACACAACATTCCTATTGTAATTACAAACATGATTCGACATATCAATAATGAAGAAATTGAAAACATGCAAAAAGCAATTGATCTTTCCACTCATATCAAAATTCGTCTTTACAAAGAATCCTCAAAATACAAAGGTGAAGTAAGCTGGTTGTTAAACTTGCAGTATTTTTCTTATATTATAGATAATGCTGGTTTATCTGACAATACTGAAGATTTTTAATGTTCATTTTAGTAATAGTTCCATGGCAGGGATTTTTGACGCTATTCCAGCAATAGCTGTGACTTTATTTGTTATTGGAATAGTCGGAATAATGGTCTATGAAAAATCAAAATCAAAAGCAGTTGAAGAATCAAACAAATAATTCAGATCTCTTTTCAATATTTAACCCACAAGGATTTACCAACTTAACAGAGATTCAAAAAAAAGCCTCGCCTGTAATAATGCAAAAGAGGGATTGCTTGGTAATAGCTCCCACCGGTTCAGGAAAAACTGAGTGTTCTGTAATACCAATTTTCTCACTTGTAAAAAATTCAAAAAAACTTGGAAAAATCAAAGTTCTTTACATTACCCCTCTGAGGGCTCTTAACAGAGATGTTTTTCGTAGAATTACAAAATATGCAAGAAATAACAACCTTTCATTAGAAATTAGACATGGTGATACAACTCAAAGCGCTCGAAGAAAAATTTCTGAAAACCCTCCCGATGTTCTAATAACTACTCCAGAAACTTTGGTTATCTTACTTACTCAAATCAAAATGTTAAATGCTTTATCTGATTTGGAGTGGGTTGTTATTGATGAGGTCCATGAACTACTTGGGAGTGAGAGAGGCTCTCAATTATCCATTAGCCTTGAGAGACTCCAGGTGAATTCTAATTATCCGTTAACAAAGATTGGATTATCTGCAACTGTTGGTAACTTTGAAGAGGCGGCAAAATTTGTTGTTGGAACCAAACGAAAATGTGAGATAATTAGAGATTATTCCATTAGAGAATATGATGTGGAGGTAAAATATGTTAAAGGAACGATTTCTGATGTGGCTGAAAAAATTATTGAATATGTGGTTAATCTCGATCTAAATTCTCCTATTCTTCTTTTTACCAATACAAGAGGTGAAGCAGAATTTTTAGCCTCAATTTTAAAAGAAAAGTCTACAATTAACATTGAACTTCATCATGGTTCACTTTCTAGAGAAGTAAGAGAGGAAACAGAATTTTCTTTAAGAGAAGGCAATAAAGGGATAGTTGTTTGTACTTCTTCACTTGAGTTAGGGTTAGACATTGGTTCAGTAGAATTGGTTATCCACTATGGTTCTCCTAGACAAGTTTCTAAGCTTGTCCAAAGAATAGGAAGAAGCAGACATAATAGAAATGCTTCAGCAAAAGGTTTGATAATTACAAATAATTCTGATGATGAATATGAAGCAAAAGCCATACTTAGTCGTATTAAAGAAGGTTCAATCGAACCACAAAAAATTCATCATGGTTCTCTGGATGTTTTAGCGCATCATTTAGTCGGTCTGTCAATGCAATTAGGAGAAGTCTCTGTTGATAAAGCCTTTGAAATGATAACACAATCATATTCTTTTAGAAATTTAAAACTAGAAGATTTAGTAAATGTTTTAGATTTACTAGATTCCAATTTCTTAATATTTTTTGATAGAACCAAAATGAATTTCAAAAGAAAGGGTGGAGCATTCAAATATTATTTTGAGAACCTTTCCACAATACCGGACATTTTAAAATTCAAAGTTTTTGACAGCGTTGGTAAAAAGATCATAGGATCTCTTGACCAAAGGTTTGTTGGAGACTTTGGGGATTCAGGAAATATTTTTGTCCTAAAAGGATCCCAATGGAGAATCCTAAACGTAGATGAAAAATCTTTCACTGTTAATGTAGAACCCTTTAGAGGTGGAGGAATCACTGTTCCATACTGGGAGGGTGAAAGTATCCCAATTGATTATAAAACTGCCCAAAAAGTGGGTAATTTTAGAACAAAAGTCCATAATGGTTCGCTCAAATTAATAAATCAAACGATTGAAAATTTATCCTTTGATGAAATACCTGATGAGAATAATATTGTAATAGAATCTAATAAAACTCAAGGAGCAATAGTAATTCATACCTGTTTTGGAACAAAAATAAATTCAACTCTTTCAACATTACTCTCCTCAATGCTTTCTTCAGTTTTGGGATTTTTGGTAGATTCTAGATCAGATGGATACCGAATTGTTTTATCTTCCCGCTCAAGGATTTCTGAAAAATTATTTTTAGAGGTGATAAAAGATGACTATGATCTTTATTCTATGGTGACGGCATCTTTGACCGGAACACATAATGTAAATTGGAGAATTTGGTGTGTAGCTAAAAAATTTGGAGTAGTAAGAAGGGGAGCAGTTTATGAAAAGAAAACGGCACGATTTTTGTACGAAAGATATTCAAAAACTCCTCTTGTAAAGGAAGCATTACGTGAATTATTTCATGATAAATACGATTTAAAAAATACCGGTGAACTTTTAAAAAAAATTCAAGAAAACAAAATTTCAATTAAATGGATCGAGGTGGATAATTTTTCAAAACTAGCTGAACCTATATTGGATCATACTACAAAATACTATTCATCTCCCATTAATCTCGATAAAGGAATACTGGATCTTGTAAAATCTCGACTTGCAAAAACTAAGCATCGTTTAATTTGTGCAAGGTGTGGGAAATGGGAACGAGTTGTTGAAACCAATGATGTAAAAACACTTGTTTGTCCTTACTGCAAATCCAGACAAGTTACTGCTACTTTTTATTCTGATTATGGCCTTCCAAAAATAATCCGAAAAAAACATGAAGGCAAAAAATTATCTCCAGATGAAAAACACAAATTTAATCGAGCCTGGAAGGTGGCCTCATTAATAGAGAATTTTGGAAAATTGGCAATAATTGTCCTTTCTGGATATGGAATTGGAGCAGACACTGCTGCTAGAATTCTACGAAATATGGTAGATGAGGAGATTATTTTTAAACAAATCTATGAAGCTGAAAGACAATATGTAGTAACAAGGGGATTTTGGGATTCTTAATTTTTCTTTGTTATTTTTGAAAATGCAGTCAAAAACAATTCAATTCTTCCTTCTAGACCAGCTCTTGCATTTAGACCTGTAATAGAAATTATTTCTCCTAATTCACATTTTTCTATTAACCTGGATTGATTTCGCCATCCTTTTACCCAAATTTGTCCTGTATCATCTTCTACAAACATTTCTGCCAAAGCAATGGATTCTCCTGATTTTGTTTGAACTTCTCTTCTTTCTGGAACTTTTAGAACAATGGCTTCGATGCAATAGTTTCCATCCACTTTAACTTCATCGATTTTGGTTCGAATTTTGGAAAGATTTGGGATTTTTTCATCTTCCTCAAGTTTTCTTACAAATGAATTATCATCAAGAGTAATGGAACTTCCATAAATTTTTGAAGGCATTAATTCTATAATATCTCCTTCACTGAAAACATTTGTAGAATTGGAAAAATCACTAATGTTAAACAATTTTTTATTTTTATCAACTCCTAAAATCATTTTGGTTCCATTTTCATTTGTTGCAATGGAAACTATCCTTGCAATAACTGGTTCTGCTTCTTTTCCGCCTTCAATATCAATTATAGTGGATTCATTTCCGTGAATTTCTAAACCTTGATTTCCAGATCTAACTTTTACACCTAATAGTCTAACTTTGGCTTCTTGAGATATCATATTAGGAATTTCTGATTCATCTTTTCCCCATAAAACAACTCTGATTGAATTTCCATCTTTTCCTTTTAACCTCATTCTAAGTGCTTTACCAGGTTGACCTCGTGAATTTGTAAATTCCATACTTGATATCATTCCATCAATTATTCCTGAAATTGCTAAATCCTTTTGCCCTTCTTTGGCTTCACTAACATCTTTTGTTATATTGTCAATATTTGGAATATCACTATCATTGTTAACGGGTTCTAAATTGGAACCTGATCCAATATTTATGGTGGGTTGTCCATTTAGATCAGATTTTACATAGGCTTTGATGATTTTAACCAAATCTCCTGGTTTAATATTTTCAATTCCTGGAAGATTTGCTTTTTCATCCCAAAGTTTTACACTAGCTGTTGAATTATTGTCATAGACAGTCATTGTTCTGAGGAAAAATGGAGATCCATCTTTTCGGGAAAATTGTTTTGCAGGAGACATGTTAAGGACTCTAGTTTCTAGGGAGATTTCTTTTGCTCCTGCATAGAGGTCTTTAAGACCCATTTCCACTTTTAGTGGTTCAGAAAGAGAAATTCCAAAATCAGAGGCGATTAGAAAAATTGCCCCCTGATCTGTTAGGTAACCTGCTCCGATCTTCTCCTTCTTCTGTTTAATCATATCTTCAATATCGGACCTTGTCAATTCCGGTTTTTGCTCAAGTAATTTATTTAGAAGGTTTTCAGATTCAGACAATTATTTGGGTGTAAACAAGCTCTATTAATAAAAATTTCACAAAATTTTCTGACCACTAATCCCTGTGTGCTAATCAATTAAATTATCCATGAAATGGGGTTAATATACAAAATTCAATGGGAGTTTGATCCCTTAATGGGTTTTGAAATTTATACCCAACAAAAATTATTAGAACTATTTAGGACCAAGAAATACAATCCCAGCTGAATTTGCTTCAAAAGTTATGGCAACATGGTCTTTTATTGCGGTATCATTTGATGAAAGATTAGCTGGAACGCTACCATTGAAAGTCAATATTGCCTCTCCATTTGGAAGTAAATCAAAGGGGACATACATAATCACGTATCCTGAACGATCAATTGTAAACAAAATTGTCTCAATATCTTTTGAGAAACTAAAATTGGAAATTATAGCAGGCGTTCTAATATCGATTGTTTTGTTATCCACAAATTGAGGTTGATATTTTTCTCTCTTCTCAAGGGTCAAAGGTGTGGTTTCATACTTTTCCGAGTCCTCAATTTCCAATTGTAAACCTTCTAAACATAAGTTTTGGGTTTGTTTCGCCTCAATTAGTTCGCAAGAAATTCTACCCTCATCAAAATTGTGATTCGCAAAAAATGCTATTGTGGTACCTAAGGACATACTGCATTCTTGATAGTCTAATCTGTCTAGTTTTGACTCAAGGCAAAGATTGGACAAAGAATCTTTTGAGATTCCCTGCCGTGTAAATATGTCATCGGTATATTGCATCATAACTCCCTTTGTACATAAAATATCTTGGTAGAAAGAAAGGTCATTACATTTATCGGCTGCTGATTTCAAATCATCCCCAAAATAGTGAACCAATCCATGACCAAGTCCATGAACACAATCCTGATAGTTTGATGAACCAATCAAATTATCGCATACTGTTTGATATGAATCGGGGAATGATTTTCCAGATTCTTTAACTTCATGGAAGTAGGATGCAAGAACACCATGAAAATATCCTCCTCTGCAAAGAGTTCCATCCATATCGTGCAGGCTCTTTGTTACATCTTTGGTCTCTTCAAACGAGATATGCCCAATCTCATGTGATACAAAGTGGCAGTCATCAATTGTGTCCATTTTAGATAAGGCTATTGACAATTCTATTGCATCAGAATTATTCTCCTCATTTTCAACAACTCTTCCGAAAAATTGTGAATAGCATAAAAGACGAGGAGTCCCATTCTCCATATTGGCACATGTACGAATATCTTGGAGATATTTTGTCGCCATTTTTTCAGAAGATAAGATAGGGGAACCATCATCAGTATCTAAAATCCCGTCATTGTCATCATCAGTATCTAAGAATGAACCAATACCATCAAAATCAAAATCTGCCCATTCCAGGGGATCAGTATCAAAAATATCAAGAATATCTTCAAATCCATCATTATCATCATCAGAATCACACACGTCACCAAAAGAATCAAAATCAAAATCTGCCTGGTCAGAATTTACGTCATAAGGACAATTATCTCCAGAGTCAGGTATCCCATCTTTATCAGAATCGGCAAAAATCTCAATCTCAGACCATGAAAAAAAGACGATTCCCAAAACCACCATCAAAGAAATTCCTAAAAGTTTAATTTTTTTATCTATCAAGGAAACCCAGCTGGTAAGTTGTCAAGAATAATTCGAGTATTTTAACTTGGAGTAGAAATCCTTTTTTCAAAAACTATTTTTTCAACTAACCATCTTGCTAAGTTAAATCGGTGATTTTTAATATGAACACAAAAATCAACATTTCTTTGATGATTTGATCAATCAATTAGACACCTAGATTTAACTCAAAATTCTTAAATGAAGTGCGTGAAATTTCTTCTTACAATATTAGGCATAGGGTTTCTTTTAGGAATCAGTTTAGGGATTCCAAATTCATTCTCAGAGCAATTAATAGACGCTCGTCCAACATCTCTAACTTATTCAATATATCAAAACCCCGCAATCACTGGAACCATTACAGACCAAAATGGCATTCCAGTCTCGGACATTCATGTCTATTCCTTTTTTTCTTATGGTAAGGAAGAAGCTTGGACGGACAAAAATGGAAAATTTTTCTTGCGTTCTGATGAAAAATACCCACAAGGAAATCATACCATTGAAGTTTATGCAAATTCTGCGAATTATCTGAGCAGAGTTGTAGTGGATTTTGATGTCCAAGAGCCAATTCGGCGTGGATCAAATGTAACCATTCAACAATCCCAATCCACAAATGATGTGTCAATATTTGAAATGATAAAACAAGTCAAATCCTATACCCAAGAAGAACAACAATCTTTCATACAAACTCAAGACAACAATACACAATTTTCAAATCTGGGAAACCAATCTATTCATGAACCAACCGAGCTTGTTTTGACAGAATATGGACGCGAATCTGATTTGATAAAAAATAAAAATTCTTTTGCAGATTTTGTAAAAACAATTGATGTTTTAATGCAAGCAATTTTTTGGGATCAGTTTGAATTTACCCAAAAAATATCCGAGGATGCATATAATGCAAAAACTTCTGCGTTAAAAGAAGGAAAAACTTCTGTTGAGGCCACAAAGGTGTACCAAGAAAAAGCTGCAGTTTCCAAACATGAGGTGTTAGATTATCTTTCTGAGATAAACATCAAGCATGGATTTGCCAATGCAACGGTTCAAGAACAATTTGACGAGAATGGAAAATATAACAGAACTTCAAACGATTAGAAGATTAATTCGTAATCATTAAGAATAGATTCAATTTAATCGAGGGTTCTTACTACCATCCAAATTCCTCAAAAAATGTAATTTTTTTACCCTAAAACCAGATTATTTCTATTAGAAAACAAAACTTTGGCCATTTTGGAAACTAATTTTACCGTGATTTTTCTTGAGATCCGTGCGTAAAGATTGAAAGACCATTCAAATAAAATCAACGAGGTCATTTAGCTCGAATTTCATTATCTAAATTAGTAGGAAGAGTGGACATGAACCATGTTTTGTATTGAAGTTGAAAATTTAACGAAAAATTATGGATCTGTAACAGCAGTAGATGATATTTCATTGACGGTAAAAAGCGGTCTGGTTTTTGGTTTTTTAGGACCAAATGGTGCAGGAAAATCTACTACCATTAAACTTCTAACTACTTTAATACAACCTTCTAAAGGCTCTTTATCGATTCTTGGAATAGATGCCACTCAAGATCCTTTAAAAGTCAGACACAAAATTGGGGTAGTCTTACAACAACCCAGTTATGAACCCACACTGACGGTTGAAAAATCTCTTGAAAAGTATGGAATGATGTGGAATGTTCCAAAACCCGAACGAAAAAAAAGAATGGAAAAACTCCTCCAAGATTTTGATCTTGTTGAAATTAGAAGAAAACGAAATGAAGATTTATCCATCGGACAAAGAAGGCGGGTTCAAGTAGCACGAGAATTTATGCACGATATGGATCTTTTATTTTTGGATGAACCTACTGTTGGTTTAGATCCAAGCGCTAGACGAAAACTTTTGGATTATTTAAAAAATAAGGTATCAACAGGGTTAACAATTTTTTTTACGACACACATTTTAACAGAGGCAGAATATCTATGTGATGAAATTGCTATAATCAATAAAGGAAAAATTATTGCAATTGATACTCCTGAAGCTTTGAAAAATAGATTTGGAAAGGAAAAAACTATTAAAATTCATTTATTAAAAAAGCAACAAGTAGTAAAATCATTGCTTTCAGAAATTAAAGATTGTAAAGTTGAATTTAATACTGGAACAAATATCACAATTCACTCTCAACAATCCGAACTAGTCTTAATGAGAATATTGAGAATTCTAAATGAAAATGGTATAGATGTTGATGATCTCTCAGCAGTTCCAACAAATCTTGAGGAGATCTTCTTAAAGATGGTGGAGGAAAATGTATCCAGTAATTAGACTAGTAAATAGAAATTTGACAATTTCTATTAATCCTGCTTTTTTACTGTGGCAAATAATTTTTCCAGTGATTTACATTTTCATTGCTGGATTTGCATATAGTTCTCTAATTCAAGAGGTGCCATTTGGAATTAAAGGATTAGCATATCCTGCATTTTTAGCCTCAGGAATGATTGGATTCAATATAATGAATAGCACGCTAGTTTCAGGAATAATAATTTGGAATGACCGAAAGTATGGAATGTTCGAACAGATAATGTCTGGCCCATTTACAAGAACAAACTATATTTTAAGCAACATTTGTACCATTGGAATCATTGGTTTAGTCAGTGCTGGATTAATCGCTGTAATCGGGTATCCTGTATTTTTTGAATCGATTGATTTTAACTTTCTAACAATACCTATGATAGTATTCGCAGCAATTACTGGCTCTGTATTATTTGGATCTATTGCATCAATCATTGCAACAAAATTACGTTCCAGTGAGGGTTTTAACGTAATCCTAAACACTGCATTTCTTTTTTTTGCTTTTGTAAGTACTGCCTTTTATCCCGCAGAGGGAGCACCCGAACCTCTTAGAACAGCCTTCTATCTAAATCCCTTGACGTATTTGGTAGATGTAATTAGAGCGGGAATTTTTGGAGATTTTGGTCTTTTTGTTTTTGTCGAAATGGGTATTTTAACAACTATTGCAACAGTTCTTTTTATCATTGCAACGAAACTACTTACTAAATTAGATTTTTAATATTTCAAAACCAGTAGCCCGGCCCAGACTCGAACTGGGGTCAAGGGCTCCAAAGGCCCCTATGCTTGACCGCTACACTACCGGGCTTCTGATAAAAATACCTGAATTTCAATTTACTTTAAAATGTTGTTCCAAGGTTTTGGTTTTTCAAAATACAATAAGTTTTTCTTAGCGCTCTACATAGCTCCATTGAATGGCAAATTCTAAAGTTGTTGTTTATGGACTTAGTACTGAAGGATATGCAATTGCCTCTCAAATGGCAATAAAAGGAGCAGATGTTTACATTATTGATGAATCAAACCCATCAGCCATTTCTCTTAAGGCAGAAATTGCCAAGATTTATCCAAATGTTTCGTCACTAAAGGAGGATGAGCCTTTATTAGCCATGGAACCTATTGATGTGGCAATATCAAAAGCTCAATATCTATTCTTTACCCCAAGGGTAAGAAAGACTGGTCAAGATATCAAAACAGAAATCCATTCAAAATTCAAGGATGCAGTTAGTTCGGTAAAGAAAAACAGTGGAGTGATATACACACTACCTACAGGTTTTGGTGGTAATAACGAAAATATTTCATTATTAGAACATGTAACCGGTTTAGAGATTGGAAAACAAATTTCCTACTTTTACTACCCTTTAGAAAATATTGAATACCAACCAAAAATAATTGGATCTTTTAATGCAAAAGAAGATCCAAAACTTGCAGAACTTCTTGCTACTGGAAAAAAAGAAAAAAAATTTGTTGCTATTTCCTCATCGGAGCATTTTCATGCAATTAATGTCCTGTCAAGGTTTTCCAGCTTGTGTAGCATTCTAGAGGTTTGCAAATATGCACAAGATGAAACTACTAAAACTGACTTATCG
>JAWWBZ010000008.1:0-28318 GCA_033720715.1 Nitrosopumilaceae archaeon
CGAATATACAAATTGACTAAAATCCTAATGGAATTGAACCATTTTTAGGTTGGGAATTCAAAACAACACCTGTTTAAAATCCCGTGACCAGGTAAAAGAAATATTATTTTTTTGAAACTAAGGATCAAAAATTTTCTTGGAAAAAAGGTTATCAACTATTGTATTATCAGAAGATTATGAACAAAGTAGTACACTTTGAGATACCCTTTGATGATCAAAGTAGAGCTCATAAGTTTTATTCTGAGGTTTTTGGATGGCAAATTACAAAATATCCTGAAATGGATTATTACCTTGTCACCACTACGCCTAGTGACGAAAACATGCGACCAAAAGAACCAGGTTCAATAAACGGAGGTTTATTGAAAAAAGATCCTTCAGGAAAACATCCAGTGTTAGTAATTGATGTTCCATCAATTGATGAACACCTTGCAAAAATTGAATCGGCGGGGGGAAAAACTGTTATGCCGAAAATGAAAGTTGGGGATTTTGGATTGTATGCAAGAATTGAAGATACCGAAGGAAATGTTATTGGTATTTGGCAAACGATAAAAGACTGCTAATATCACAATTCTCCGTTTTTTTAACTTATTTTGATATTTTTCAAGGATTAGATTCGTAAAATAGGTTCATTGGAGTTTGAGTTGTCCTCTACCCTTTGTTAATCAGCCACCATTTACCACATCGCCAAATCTAGTAGGTTCTACATGATTCCCAATCTAATATCATTTCCTGCATAGAGCCCCCAAAATGTAATTAGGTTCTATATTCAAAAAAACTCATGACCTACAACGAAGATCTCGCTAAGAAAATCAGAGAATCAATCAAAGGAAAAAGGAACATTAATGAAAAAAAGATGTTTGGGGGACTTGCTTTTTTGAGAAAAGGCAAGATTTTTTGTGGTATTGTAAAAGATGATTTGATGGTCAGAGTAGGTCCTGAGAATTATGAAAAAGCATTGAGTAAACCGCACTCAAGGCCAATGGATTTCACTGGAAAACCTATGAGAGGATTCGTGTATGTGAGCCCAAAGGGGTATAAAAATACAAATTCACTTACTAAGTGGATTAGTGTTGGTTTCAATTATGTTTTAAAATTAAAATAAAAAAAGAATTGGTTAGATACCAACGTCTAAACAATAGGAGTAATTGTTAGAATGGGCTCTGGACCACACAATTCAATGTCTGCTAGGTCTTCTATAACCCAATCACCATCAGTACCATTGTGATGTCTAGAAACATCGTTTTTATCAAAGTGACCATTCATCTTCCCTTTGTTATCGACCTCTATTACCACAGCACCAGATGTAGAATTCAACCAGTGAGTACCATTGTTGATGTTTTCTTCAGCTGCAGCATGACACAATAGAACTTTGGTATGTGGATTATCTGCTAGGGCAGGAGCCATCAAACCAATCCCAAGTGTTACTGCAAATACTGCTATTGCAGGAATTGCAATTTTTTTGTTCATGAAAAACCTACAAAATAATTAATAGTTAAAAACATGTGTGTCACAACTGTTTCTAACAACTATGACATTATAGTAACAAAACCAAAATTTTTGTTTTACTATTATTTTAATAAGACTGGAGTAAAGAAATTCATGGATTTATGAATTAATATTCGAAAATCTAGCTTGAACTTGAGAATTTTCAATCAATTTTTGTGCAATTACTTCTTGAGCTTTCATTTTGGCTTCCATTAAGGGATCTATTCTTTCTTTTTCCTCTGGATAGATGTAGGAAAAAGGTTTAGGAAGTTGGGATTCATATACTGTTGAATTAAAAATATTATAAGCACGATATTTTTCATTTTCTATTAATTTTCTAAATTCAGAATGAGTTCTGGTACGGGGTTCTCCAGAATCCGCATGTCTTTCAAATGAATTTATTATTTCTTTAAACGATCCAAATGAATTTCTTTCAAATACTCGTCCATCTGTGGATTCCCAAAAAGTACTATACTTTTCTAACTGGGTAACTTCAATTGGTCCCTCATTTTTTGTATTAGAAGAAATAATGGTTGTCTTCATAGGGTTAAGTGTCTGACCGGTAAGATTTATCCCATCATTAAGGTAAGTTATTTGATAACGATTTTTCTGATCTATCGCCTTTATTGCCATAACTTTGTCTCTTAGCGGTTCCATGAAAATAAGCGAAATTCGTACAGAATCACAATTCTTCTCGACGCTATTTGATAAGCATTTTGCTTTTTCATGAGTAACATGAATGTTATTCGGATCAACAATTTCTGTCTTTTGAACAGCTATCACCTTCTCAATTATTCCTAAGTGATTTAACCATACTTCAATTCCCAATTCTGCATTTTGAGCTTCACCTACCTCAGGTATTCCAAAAAGAAACTCTTGAACACGCAATCCTTTTTCAGAGAAAACTTTTGTTTCAAAGGTATTTGTTTCTCCAATGTTAATTATCTGCTCAACAAATGGTGTGTGAAAATTATCGCTAATTGTAAAATTTTTCTCATTTAATTTGAATCCATAATCTACTAACTTTTGGTTTTTGTAATGGTCTAAACCAAAGGTTGGTCGTGAAAGATATGCATTTTTCTCAAGAAAATCTAAACTATCTAAATCAGCTGAATCTGATATTTTTGAATTTGTCTCCTCTGGAAGAGTATTCAACGCAAAGGACGGTGGAATAAAAGATAAAATCAAAAATAAAATTCCAAAAATTAAAATTTTTGAAAAATTCATTAGAAAATTAATTGAAAATTTTAATTTTAATACATGTGTGTCACAATTGTTAGCAACAACTATTACAAAAGGTGATTGCTATATCACTTCCAAACTTTTTGATTGATTATCAATTGATAATACATTATATGTAAAGAAATATTATGTACCATAGAAAACATACTCGATCATTTTTTAAATAAAATAGTTTTCGGATAAAAATGTAAATTTCCTTTTAATTTTATTTTTTGTCAAAAATTTTACCAAAAATAAAATTTTTTGATAATTTTTGAAACTGGTGTAACTTTTGTTATTAACTCGTGTTACACACATTTGATTATTAATTTCAAAATTATATAAAAAACAAGTTGGAAATAACCAAATCAAATGTCTTGGTAGCCATTGTTTTGTTGGGTTCAATTGCACATGTGATGATTCTTATGAATGGTTATTGGGCAGATATTTTTTGGTTTAGTACTATTATGGTAATTGGAATTCCTATTTTGATTCACAAATCAAGCAGAAAGAAAAAGATTCAACGATATAGAGAAATAATATCACAAGAAATCTAAATTTTCCATCATAATTACCATGTAAATAATTTGTTGAACTGACATAACACTATAAACTATTTTTCAAATGTTTAGATGATGAAAGCATTAATTGTTGATGACAATCACGACATTTCCGAATTACTTTCTATATTTCTTAAATCTAAAGGATTTGATACGGTCGTAATTAATGAGTCAAAGTTAGCCTTAGAACACCTAAAAGAGGAAAACTACGATGTTACAATTTTAGATATTTCAATGCCACAATTAAGTGGAATCGATATTATAAGAAAACTAGAAAGAAAAAATATTCTAAAAGAAAAGAAAATTATCATATTAACGGCAGTAGGATTAAGCTCAAGGCAAATCAATGGTTTAATGCAAAAAGATGGGATTCACAGTTGTTTGAAAAAACCCATTCGTCTCAATGAACTTCTAACTGCTGTTGCTAGTTAAATTTAAAATCGTATTTTTATTTGAACAAATCTTACGAAATACCTTGGTTAATTTTTAAAAATTTGTTAATGTTCGATCACGCTGGATTGCAAAACCTATAGAACGGACGTGATCGAGATTCAAAATTGAATCGAATTTACTTGTTTGATTATTACACAAAAACTTTTCTCTAAATTTTAAATTTTATATCTAAAATCAAAATTTAACCGGTGAATAAAAAACTTGTAAATTATCAATGAGGTTGGGGTTGTGTTTGATTTTATGAATAAATTATTGTAAAAATAACAGAAAAATTTCATTTTAGTCTCAATCTCTTATCAAGTCTTCTTAACTCCCTCAGGTCAGAAATCTCTACTGCCTCACTTTGTGTAATTAATCTAGATAGCTTCGGTTTAGCGTTTTTTCCAAGTTTCATTACAATTTTTCCTTTGTGCGAAATACATAAAGTCAAATTTTTTCCTTTTAGTTTTTTAGCAAATTCTCTAGCCTTACTAAGACGGGTAAAAATCCCTTTGGTAGTAGGAATATTAAAATCAATTTCTAAAAGGTCTACGATTACGGTGTTTTTTTCAAATGAAAATTTTACCGACTTTCTAGAGTTTTCACTAACCATAATACTTCCTTCTTTAACCAGTTTTAGCAGATCTGCTGGAAGGTCTATTCCCATTGAAATTCGATTTTATCCTACAGTAATGGTAATTTTTCCAGTAATCTTGATCTTTCCGGCGGGAAGAAATTTTCCTTTTGCATCAGCCCTATCTGCCTCAAATGTTACTCCGTTAAAATCATAGGAAATTGAGGTGTGTTTTGCAGTTAACCGCTCAAAAACTTCTGCTAAAAGATTTACCCATTCTCCTTCTACTGTTGACATAAAATTTGATTAAATTCCTAAAATTTAAAATTTAAAGCCTAAATTCAGCATTGAAATTTCAATTAAAGTAAATTTTTTTATTTTACTTCCTCATAAACAGACTTGCACATTTCACAATAGTATTTTTCATCTTCTTTTACCAAAGGCATAACTAATCCCTGATTAGCGCATTTAGGGCAATCTGTGAAACTCATCACAATATAGTCGAGGTAGTTTATTTAAGAATTCTTTTGTGTCATTTTCATATCAGACACACTTAACTACCTCGTACAAAAAAATTGATAAATTACAATTAGAAATTTTCCCCGTGTTAACCAAGAAAAATCGAAAATACTGGAGAAAAAAAGCCTTAGAAGCTACTAAACTTGAAGATTGGGAAGGACTTTTAGTTTCAGGACAAAAAATGATTGAAATTAATTCTAATGATTTTGATGGTTGGGCAACCTTAGGTGACGCTCACTTTAACCTTGGAAATTATGAAAAGGCTTTGGAATTTTACAAAAAAACCCTTCACATCAATAACAAAGATGTACTAACTTGGCAAAATTTAGGTCATACTTTCAAAAGTCTAAAACAATTTCAAAATGCCATTAAAAGTTATGATCAAGCCCTAGACCTTAACCCATTGGATAGATATCACAACAATGGCAAACTCAGGGATTCTCTAATTGAATGCCAAAAACTTCTAGGTTAGTTTACCCACTATTCCTGAGGTTAGAAAAATAATTTTAGTAAAGTCGATCTTTCTATTTTTATGATTAATCCAAAAATTGATCTAATTCTAAGGGAAATTGAAAAACAAGAAGAATTTGAGCAAAAAAATCCACATCTAATCCCCCCTTCCGAAAAAGTTTTAGCAATAGGCCGAGACACTGGCATGTTTTACAATATTCTTTTACAAACAATCAAAGCAAAAAAAGTCCTTGAAATTGGAATGTCCACTGGGTACTCCACAATGTGGTTTGCCGAAGCTGTATCTAAAAATGATGGAAAAATTATTTCAATTGACCAAGATGAAAAAAAAATCAATCGAGCAAAAACCAATTTTGCAAAGGCGGAATTAACAAATTTTGTAGAGATAATACATGGAAATGCACTTGAAATAATTTCTAAAATAAAAAAAGATCACAAATCTTTTGAATCTTTTGATTTTGTATTTATTGACGCGGATAAAGAACGATACATTCACTATTTTGATGAAGTGTTACCACTTGTAAAAAAAGGTGGTCTTATTGCAGCTGATAATATATTATTTCCTGAAAGATTTCAAAAATTCACAGGCCCTTATGTAGAACATGTTAAAAAAAATCCAAACGTTAGAACTGTTACAATACCAATTGATAATGGTGAGGAATTGAGCCTAAAAATCTCCTAGTTTATAAAAATTCAAATTAATTTTTGAATATTAGGTATGATAATGGTCAAATTAAATATTTGAAAAAACCAATCAAGATGTGACAACTATAGTAACAGCAAAAAAATCAATAATTGTTGCTCTTTTTGTCCTTTTTTCATTAATTTTTGTTGGAGGAGTTTTTGGGGCAACCTATGATATTGCGATAGGCGCTGGACAAGAGTTGTCCTTTCCATCATGGATGGTAATTTCATATCTGTCAGGTCTTTCAATGATTATTTTACCTTGTACACTACCACTTGTTTTCATTATAATTCCATTAAGTATGGGAAAAGGTGGCAAGAAAGGCCTTTTTATGGCAGGTTTGTTCGGGTTGGGATTAACCCTCACAATAATGTTTTATGGATTAGGAATTGGAATTTTGGGTCAAACAGCTGATTTGGACCAAATTTCAATCTACATGTTTCTAATTGCTGGAATTGCGGCATTTATTTTTGGATTATCTCAACTAAAACTTTTGGAATTAAAATTACCGACATATTCTGGAACTCCCAAATTTATCCAAAATAGAGGGGATTATTCAAAATCATTTTTCATGGGTTTATTGTTGGGAAATGCTGGAGTTGGGTGTCCCAATCCAATGTTTTATTGGTTGCTTATTTATGTTGCAAGCACAGGAAGTGCAGAAATTGGAGCAAGTCTCGGATTAGTTCATGGTGTGGGTAGAGCAATTCCTCTGATTTTATTTTCTTGTTTTGCAATAATTGGAATTAACGCAACTAAAGGAATCACATCAAGTCGTGAAAATATTGAAAAAATTACCGGATGGATGTTAATTGTAATTGCCTCATTTCTAATTGTTCAAGGTCTTCCAGGAGGACATGAATGGTATGAATCAACAATGGTACATATTGTTTGGAATAATCTGGTCTCAATTACTCCTATTCCACCAGAGTTTCATGTGGGTCAACATATTCATAATTATGATGTTAAAATCCCTGGGGAAATTGCTCCCTTACTATTTGCAGGATTGATTGTATTCCCAATCATATGGTATTTTAGCCACAAAGGTAAGATGACTGTATGAAAGATCCTGTTTGTGGAATGGAGGTAGAAAACGGTGAAATTTTTGTTCATAAAGGAAAAGAGTATAGATTTTGCTGTGCAACCTGTAGATGGGCATTTGAAAATAACCCCGACCAATTTACTGAATCATGAAAGTGGAAGTTTTAACAACCCCAGATTGTATAAATTGTAAAAATCTTGAGAGATTGTTAGATACTTTTGAAATAAAATACGCATTAGTTGATGTGACAGAAAAACCTGAATATTTACAAAAATACCCCATTTTTACAGCCCCTGGTTTGGTTGTTGATGGAAAGCTGGTATTTACTGGTGTTCCTAACAAAGAAAAACTAAAAGAAATTTTTCAGCTTGATAATGTTTTTTAAATTGAAAACAGTGCAAAATACTATTGACGGAATTTTCAATGAATGACAAAATGATTCTGGTTCAGTATGCCATTAAAAAGTATGAAAACGAGGCTACCTTAATTGAAAAGCTAGAGACAATCTTGTCAGAAAAAGAGATCCAAAGAACAATAGATACCCTCATTGGAACCCAAAGGGTAAGACGAATAGGTCCTGAAATTATCCAAAACAATGAAAGCCACACTGAGCTCCCAGAGATACCAGAAAACTTGAAGCCTATTATTGATACCATTTAGCAGAAATTGTTAAATCTAGATACGGTTTTCTTGGATTCATGAATAAAATATTTGTAATTTCCCTCTTTGCCTTCATCGTCATCTTTTCAACCTCCTCATTAGCCCTTGCTCACCCTCATGGAGGACAAATTCATGTTGATAATCATACTCATGAACCACAAACAGAATACATTCCAATTAATGGAGTTATTGGTTTGGAAAAAACACAACTAACATTCCATGCACCTGAAAACAATTCCTTACCTTGGGCTTTTGTTGAAGGAAAGATTGCAAACCCTGTAGCAGGATACCCAGTAATTATTCAAATTCATAAAGATGGCGATGCAGTTCATTTTGCTCAGACCAATGTTAATGAAAATGGCAATTATGAATACAAATTCAGAGTTTTAAGTATAGATGGTGATAAAATAACAAAATTATTTGAAGGCGATTACCATGTTACTATCTTTAAAGTAGTTTATGCTAGTTTAGAAGATTCAGTTTAAAATCCTCGCAATCCCTGAGGTCTAACTACTTCAGGGTGTTCCTTCAACCATTTAATCTGTTCAAGCATTTGCCTTTTGTCTTGAGGAAATGTACCTTTGATTGTATATGCATTTGATCCATGATTTGCTCTAAACACAATCTCATCTTTTGTATCAATTTTTTCAAGCAATCCTTCTAACTCATTTAATGCTTCATCGTCATTTAGGCGAACAAATTCTCCATTGTATTTTTGTAAAAACTCTTCTTTGATTCCATTTTCCAAGTAAAGCGTGAGGGCCCCTACATAATGTGGTGAGCAAGCATTTAGAACATCCGCGGTTCCTTGGACATGGTCTTCAGAGTATTTTTTGCCTCCAAGGCCCAAAATTACCATACATGACATTAGGTATCCCGCATCTTTAGCTTTGTTAACTGATTTTATTATTGTCTTAGAAGTTGCACCCTTTGTTACTTTTTTTAGTACAATGTCAGACCCGCTTTCTATTCCTAGATATAACATGGTTAAACCAGCATCGTGCATTTTTTTAAGATCCTCAGGGGATTTCTGTAGAACATTCATAGGCATTGCATAGCAAGAAACTCGTTCAAGATTTGTAAATTTTTCATAAATATATTTTAAAATTTTTACCATATAGTCTGCATCAAGATTAAAAGCATCACCATCTGCCAAAAATATTCTTCTAGTACCAGGAAGTTGTTTTGCCATCATATCAATTTCTAATTTTATTTCTTCCCAAGGCCTTTCAGAGTATTCCTTTGACCTGTACATATCACAAAAAGAACATTGGTTAAACGAACAACCAAGTGTGACTTGGAATATTAATGATCTTGCTTCAGAAGGTGGTCTATACAAGGGAGCATCATAGTTTAGCATCATTTCTTTAAATCACACAAATTAACCCTTTAATCTATTTTATACTTTCTAGTCCCTTTTGAAATTCACAAAATACCTTTTAGTGAAAAAAACTAGGAAGGAATAACTTATGTCTAATGACCCTACGGTAAAGAGACTTCTTTGGTTTATTTTTGCAGGCTCAAGGGGAGGAATGAACCGACTAAAAATAATAACTTCCCTAAAAGAAAAACCTTTGAACATTAATCAACTTGCAAAAGAATTAGGGTTAGACTATAAAGCTATTCAACATCACATTAGAATTTTAGAAAAAAATAATCTAGTTACAAAGGTCGGAGAAAAATATGGAATTACATATTTCATCTCTACTTTTTTAGAAGTAAACATGGAGACATTTGATGAGATTGCGGGAAAATTGGATAAAAGTAAATAAACGCTCAGGAGGTTTTCATCTCTAAATGGAAACTACCTCCTTAGTGTTATCTATTGTTTCAATCGCAAACATGGCCGTACTAGGTGTTTTAATCTGTATATTTGGAAAAATGTACGGAAAAACAAAGGCTCAACTTCCACTTGGAATGATTGTAGTAACAAGCATGTTATTCCTACATAACATTATTGGGGGATTGGCATACTTTTCAATGGATCAATTATTTTCTCATGAGATATTTCCATACATGTTAGGAGTAGGAATAGCAGAGCTGATTGGTTTGTTAATATTCTTAAAAATTACCTTAGATTAATCTTAGTTTAATTGTAACAAACTGTTTGAAATTTTATGTTACAAGAATACTTTAGACTAAACAAAAATATTTTAATTGCTTTCGCTGTATCCATTACTTTCTCTGCAATTATTGCACAAATTTTAGCAGACCAAGAAGATTACCTCAACACAACTTATACCTTAATTGTTGATTATGTTTTTTATTTTTCTACATTTGGAGGATTATATTATTTAGATAATAGGAAAAAATATCTTTTAGCATCTGGAGAAACTGACAAGGAAAAACTAAGACATGATTTAATCAAAATTATTACATCTTTAGGAATTGCTGAAGTTGTTTATACAATTGCTAGATGGGTTTTACAATTTTATTTCTTATCAATTGATTATGATCCCTATCTTGCTTCAATTATATCACAGGTTATATCCACATGTATCTATATGATAGTAGTAAATCTGAGTGTAAAAATGACGAGGTTATTCAAAGATGGCAATTAGTGTTTATGTTGATGGTTCGGGAGGAGAAAAAGGAGGTTTCGGTTATTTTGTTAAAGAGACTGGTGAGTCGTTTTACGAAAAAAAACCTAACATTACCAATAATCAAGCAGAATATTTGGCGATAATTGCAGCTCTAAAGAATTTTGTCGGTTCGAAAGAAGAAATAACAATTTTTAGCGATTCCAAAAATACCATTTCCCAATTAAACCATGATTTTGCTATTAACAATGAACAACTAAGAACACTTGCCCAAGAAGCTTGGGCTCTAATAGGACGATTTTCTAAATTAACTCTTACATGGGTTCCACGAAAAGAAAATCTTGCTGGCAAGATGCTAGGTAGCTAAAACCAGAGATCAGAAATTTCCAAGAATAACTTTATTATACAAAATCTTCAACCCAAAGAAAGTGGCTGAATCAGTTTTTCTTTCTCCAAAATCTATAGCAATTATTGGTGCTTCTGACAAAAGAGGCAGTGTTGGCAGCACTATTACTTCAAATATTATGAATGGATTTACAGGCACAGTATACCCGATTAGTCCAACCAGAGAAACAGTGTTTTACAAAAAAGCATACAAATCAGTTTTAGATGTTCCAAAATCTATTGACCTTGCAGTTATCGTAATCAAAAACACCTTGGTAGCAGATGTGTTAGAAGAATGTGGAAAGAAAAAAGTTAAAGGAGTAATAATCATTACGGCCGGATTCAAGGAGGTTGATGAGGAAGGTGCAAAAAGAGAACAACAACTAAAAGAAATTGCCAAAAAATACAAAATTCAAATCATTGGTCCTAATTGTCTTGGAGTCATGAATCTGGATCCAAAGACAATGATGAATTCAACATTTTTAAAAGTAACACCAAAAACTGGAAAAATTGCACTTGTATCTCAGAGTGGAGCTATTTGTGCAGCATTAGTTGAAGATGCAAGTGCCCAAGGAATTGGGTTTTCTGCTGTAATTAGTATGGGAAACAAGGCTGCAATGAGTGAGGTTGACGTACTAAAGATGTTAGCAACCCATAAACAAACCAAAGTTATTGTTATGTATCTTGAAGACATGGGAAACGGCCAGGAATTTCTCAAAGTTTGTAAAAACATTACACGAAAACTCAAAAAACCAGTTTTGGTTCTAAAGTCTGGAAGAAGTCCCGAAGGAGCAAAAGCTGCAATGTCCCATACTGGTGCATTAATGGGCTCTGATGAAATCTACGATGCTTTGTTAAAACAATCTGGTGCGATAAGAGTAGATACTATGGAGGAGCTCTTCGATTACGCAACTGCATTTTCTAAACAACCCCTTCCAACAGCTGGAGGTTTAGTAATTGTGTCAAACGCAGGTGGACCTGCAATTATTTCAACTGATGCTTGCTCCAAATTAGGAATAAGGATGGCCAATATTGAAAGTATCCGTCCAAAGATTGATGAGGTTATTCCTCCTTGGGGAAGCTCACGTAATCCAGTTGACATTGTGGGAGACGCTGATTTTAACCGATTTCATAATGTTTTGGAACGAGTTTTAAAGCACCCAAAAGTTGGTTCAGTCATTTCAATGTGTACTCCTTCTGGGACACTAAATTATGACAAACTTGCTGAAGTTATAGTCTCAATGTCAAAGAAATACAAAAAAACTATGTTGGCAAGCTTGATGGGACTAGATGAAGGAATTACCAATAGAGAAATTTTAGCAAAGGGTAATGTTCCTTACTATACATATGCAGAAGGGGCAATCAGAGCTCTTTCAGCTATGATAAAGTTTGCTATCTGGGTAAATGGAAAAGAAGGAAAAATTACAAAATTCAAAGTAAACAAAGCAAAAGCAAAGAAAATTTTTGATAAAGTAAAAAAGCAAAAGCGACCAAATCTTCTTGAAGAGGAAGGTCAAGAGGTACTCAAAGCCTATGGTTTACCCTTACCAAAAAGTGCATTAGCAAAGGACGAAAATGAAGCAGTAAAAATTGCAAAAAAGATTGGCTATCCAGTTGTAATGAAAATTGCATCACCTCAAATAATTCACAAATCAGATGCAGGAGGTGTTAAAGTAAATTTAACAAATGACAAAGAAGTAAAAGATGCATTTAAAACAATTGTAAAAAACGCCAAAAAATACAACAAAGATGCAGAGATCAAAGGTGTTTTAGTTGTAGAAATGGTAAAGGGAGGAAAAGAAATGATTATTGGTTCAAAGCTCGAACCAGGGTTTGGACCCGTGATAATGCTTGGAATGGGTGGAATTTATGTTGAAGTTCTAAAGGATGTTACATTCAAGCTTGCTCCAGTTACAGACAAAGAGGCTGATGATATGATTAAGGAAATTAAAACTCAGAAACTTTTGCAAGGAGTACGAGGAGAAAAGCCATCAGATATTGTAAAGTTATCAGAATGTATTCAACGACTCTCACAACTTGTTACTGACTTTAAAGAAATCAAAGAATTGGATATGAATCCCGTACTAGTAATGGAAAAGGGAAAAGGTTGCAGAATTCTTGATGTACGTATTGGTCTTTGATCTAGTCTATTCCCAAGATTTTTTAAATACTGATCTAGAATTTTTATACAAGTTAGAGGGATGGTGAGTATGGCAAACGTAGAGAGTTTCAAGACTATTCGTACAGGTGAAGAATATATTGAAAGTCTCAGAGGACGAGATCTCAAAATTTACCTCTTTGGAGAATTAGTTAAAGAACCAGTAGATCATCCTATGATAAGACCATCAATTAATGCGGTCGCAGAAACTTATGATCTAGCGGTTAGAGAAGAAGAACTTGCTTCTGCCCAGTCTTCAATTACTGGCCTACAAGTAAATCGATTTTTGCATATCGCAGAAAGTGCTCAGGATTTGGTAAAACAAAATAAAATGCAAAGAAAACTTGGACAAAATACAGGTACTTGTTTTCAACGATGTGTCGGCATGGATGCATTGAATTCATTACACTCTACCACATTTGAAATTGATGAAAAACATGGAACTGAATATCATAAAAGATTCTTAGAATTTGTAAAAATGGTACAAAGAGAAAATCTTGTAATTGGAGGTGCAATGACAGATCCAAAAGGTGATAGAAGTAAAGGACCTTCAGAACAAGATGATCCGGATTTGTTTACAAGAATTGTTGATAAAGATGAGAAGGGAATCTATGTTTCTGGAGCAAAGGCTCACCAAACAGGATGCATAAATTCTCATTGGATTATTTTGATGCCAACCATTAGACTAACTGAAAATGATAAAGATTGGGCAGTAGTTGGTGCAATTCCAGCTGATGCTAAAGGAGTGACATACATCTATGGAAGACAATCATGCGACACAAGGAGTATGGAAGAAGGAGATATTGATGATGGAAATGCAAAATTTGGTGGACAAGAAGCATTAATCATTTTAGATAGAGTGTTTATTCCATGGGATAAAGTATTCATGAATGGAGAATATGAATTTGCTTCTATGCTTGTTGAACGTTTTACTTGTTATCACAGACGTAGTTATGTTTGCAAAACAGGACTTGGTGATGTTCTCATAGGAGCGGCTGCTGCAATCGCAGATTATAATGGAGTTCCAAAGGTTTCTCACATTAAAGACAAAATAATAGAAATGACTCATCTAAACGAGACAATTTTTGCAGCTGGTATTGCATCATCGTATCAAGGTCACAAAATGAAATCAGGAGTTTATCTTAATGACGACATGCTTGCTCAAGTTTGCAAACATAATGTAACAAGATTTCCCTATGAAATTAGTAGATTAGCTCAAGATATTGCAGGTGGTTTAGTAGTTACCCTGCCATCAGAGAAAGATTTTCGCCATCCTGAGGCAGGACCTTTGTTGAAAAAATATCTTGCTGGAAGAAAAGGTGTAGATGTTGAAAATCGAATGAGGATTCTTAGATTAATTGAAAACATGACCCTTGGAAGAAACGCTGTTGGGTATCTAACTGAATCTATGCATGGAGCTGGGTCCCCTCAAGCGCAAAGAATTCAAATCCAAAGACAAATGCAATTAGGATACAAAAAGAACCTTGCCAAGAAATTAGCAGGAATTGAAAATGATTTAGAAGAACCAAGAGAGCAATCCGATTACTTTAAACGAGTTTTCAAAACTAAAGATTCTATCAACTAAAAACCAGCTTTATTTTCTATAGACAATGACTTTTGAAAATTTAAGACACTGTCTTTATTGAACTTAGTTCACAAACGCATTCTTTTCTTTTCCCACAATAAGGACAATTACAATGACAGTATAGTAGTGCCTGGTTGCAGGAAAGGCATTTTGTATATTCTGCAAAATCTTCATTCATTGCATTATACCTCTCATGATAATTTATTGAAAACAAAATTGATAAGTAATTTGAAAATTTTACTTTAAATTAATTTTATTTTCAATAAAATTTCAAACATTTGTTTATTCCATATTCTGTTTTTTATTATGAAATTTTTAAGGAAAGTTATCAAATTAAAACACCGTTTACATCCGATTTCTTTGCAAAGTAATCGGATGATTACAGGTTTTGCAGCATGCCTTTTTTTTAACTTATTTTATTTTCCTTTAGAATCGTTTTTTGAACCTGCAGATTTTGAATCATCACTCTCTTTTCTTGACTCAGAATGGTCCGAATAGGCAGAATCTTTTTCTAACGTTTCAAGATCTGAAAGGTCTTCCAATGATTCAGGATCTTTGGATTTTAGAGGATCTGTTAAGGCAAGCTCCTTTACGTTTTTGCGTTTTATCATCTCTTTGACAATCATAAATCCAATTACAATAACAATTAGAATATAGTTAATGGGAGGTTTCAAAATTTGAGTAACATACCCAATTTGGGGAATTTTATACTCTACCTTTCCAATGTATTCCTTCTCAGTAATAGGAAAATCAGTTCCTGGAATTGATGCTACGTTATTGTCTCCCTTTGTCCTTAAAGTTCTAGGATCCTCGTCTGTAATTGAAACAACTCTGTGAACTATTACCCTATCATGGCCTGACGGTCTATCAAAAACAATAATGTCTCCTATCTGAATATCTTCAAATTTCACATGTCCTTGAACAACTAAAACATCATATACTTGTAGTTCGGGCAGCATACTCCCACTGGCAACAACATAAAATGGATTTTGGGTTCCAAATGCCAATTGCAATCCAATCCAGATAATTACTACTCCTAGTGCCACAATGGCAACATCTTTTATGATACCTTTTTTCCAGCCTTTTTTACTCAATTATTTTCACGCGTGTCCTACCATTGATTATTTTTATTTTAAAATTATTGTAGTTTGGTTCCGCACTCTTCACAAAATTTGGAACCTTCATTATTGACAAAGCCACAATTAGTACATTTTCCAGGCTGAATTGCAGGGGCACTCGAAGCACTTCCAAGTAAAATAATATCCCCTACTTTTCCTACACTACTCCAAGGAACACTCCCTTCAGTACCATCATTTTTTGTAATTGTTAATACTACTGTCTGATTCGAATCTATTCCTACTTGTTTTGCGGTTCCAATTTTTTTGGCATTTTCATCATATACTGAGATTCCTTCAATTGAACTAACATTTCCAGATGGGGTAGTTTGGGTAACGGCTTGATTTGGTATCTGAGAAGGTTCAGGAGTAACTTGAGGTGGCTCGCTAGAAGGTTCTTTGGGTGATTGCTGTGTTTCTAAGGGTTTTGCCTCACCAATTTCTTTTACCTCGTCCTGTTTTTTGAATTCTCGGTATTCGGCAATAGTTGAATTACAGGAACTACAAATGTATTGTCCTTTTTCTGCTAGAATCAAATTTTCAGCTACTTCTTCATTTGGATTTTCATATTCAATTTTTGGGGCACCTTCAAATTCTTTCTCACAGGTATTGCAAAAATGTTTAGAAATAATTTCAGAATTTAATCTACCAATTGGTGCTAAAAACAAGTCAGGTCCACCAAGATTTGCCTTCATCTGCTGCTCATCATTAATTGATGCCATAACATAGCCTCCTGACCCACGCAATTTTTTTACCCGAAGCTCAGAACTCATGCTTGAGATTCTCTAAAACGTCATTTAAGTATATATCAAAATCTAATTTTGAAGAAGAGTTTTTGAAAGATTTGGCATCAAATTTGGTTAACGTTTTTAGGTGTCTTCAATGCATAAAAATCAGAATGGGAGTAACACAAGTTTCTGATGCAAAATCATGGGAAATCGACGTAGTAAATTCTGACATTCCAGTCTTTGTAGACTTTTGGGCTGAATGGTGCGGTCCTTGTAGGATGGTAGGCCCTGTGGTTGAAGAATTAGCAAATGACTATGAAGGCAAAGTAAAGTTTGTCAAGGTAAATGTAGACGAAGCAAATGATTTGGCCTCAAAATACAATGTTTTTAGCATTCCTACGTTGATTCTTTTAAACAAAGGCGAGATAGTAAGCCAACAAGTTGGTGCAGCGTCTAAAGAATCTTACAAGAATATGATTGATAGAGCCCTTCAGGCATAATCACATGTTTTTCTTTTTTGTTAAATTGTATCAAAAATATCTTACTGTAATTAATCCTTAATAGTAATTCAGCTCCAAATCACCCATTGGGCGATTGGAGAGCAGTATTTCATAATCTCAAATTAATAGGTTTCAGTATAGCCATTTGGGCAAATATTTCAATGGCTTTACTTCTGGTAAGAGTTTTTGAGACATAACACTTTTCTTTATTTTCTACTTCCTAACTTTCGAAGAAATAAAAATCAAAAATCTTTTCACATCTAACATTTCCTCCTTTTAATAATTAAATATAATAAATAATTCGTATAGCATAGCCATAAAAAATGAAGAAGATTGTAAAAATTTAATCGAGAAATTTGATCAGGGTTTGCCAACTCAATTAATACATGAAATAATTATCTATCTAAAAAAACCAAAAATCCATAGCTTACACTAACTTTGATGAAATATCTAAACAATCAAAATATGCGGGCTCGAAACTCGGTTGGGGCTCTGAGCAGTAAGATAGCAATGATTGGCGCGGTTTTATCAAAAATTAAATGGCATTTGAAAATTCTTCAAATATTCAAATCTGTAAAAGTTTTTTAGAATGCCCACAACCATGATTATTTCTTAAAGACACTGCCTTTATTATCCTAAAGTAATTAATAATCCAAGGAGAAAGATTTGGTATGTCATTTGGACAAGTCGATACTCTTAACATGCTTTTCGACAAGCTCGAAAGCTTGTTTGATGAGTCTCAAGGCTACTATGAATCATTTTTAGATACAAATAACATGTACAAACAAGGAAAAATTGGCGACAAAGAATTTTTCCAAAGACTGGGAGACTATGTTGTAGCTTATTCTGCATTAGAATTTTTAGCAATTAAAGTAATATTTGAAATTAGGAAATCGCTTAACACAGGATCTGGAAATACTCAATCACCGGGATTAATGCCTGGTATGGGATCTCCCGGTATGATGGGTGGAATGGGAATGCCACCTGGACCTAGGCCAGGTACTGCTGGAAATCCTGTTGGTGGACCACCAGGGATTGTTTCTGCCCAGGATGGTTTTGGCGAACCAGGAACATTACCATCACCAGATCCAAATCTAATGCCAAGACAAACAACTAGTAATTCTAATTCATGTTCTTCTTGTGGTTCTCCTCTAAGATCTAATGCTAAATTCTGCACAAAATGCGGAAATAAAATTTGATTTTAATTATTCTTGAGTTGAACCACATTCAGGACAAAACTTTGCCGTGGATGAAAGTTTAGTTCCACATTCAGAACAAAACTTTCCTTCTGAAATCCTTTCTTTGTTTGGATTTCCATACAATCCAGAATTTTTCACAGCTCCGGTTGGAACATAATTTTCATCATCGATTAATACTGGTGCAAAATCTTGTTCAGTCATAAAAGTTAGCATTCTAGGAATTGTTTTTCCTTCATTTTTGGGATCTGGTACTGTATCACCTAACCAAAATGCAAACCTCATTAAAGTCAACTCTGGGGTGGAAAAAGCCAAAGTATGTTTTGACATGTATTCTTGAGCTGCCTTTTTTCCATCAAATACTTCCATATACTCCATTTTTTTTGTCAATGTATAATAGTTTCTGGATTTAGTGGACCGGGGGGGAATCGAACCCCCGACATTCGCGTTGCGAACGCGACATTATACCCCTAAACCACCGGCCCTGCTTCCCGTGTAATTATTGTATTTTTATTCATTTTCTAAAAAATTTAAAATTCTCTTAAAACCGATTTTTCAAAAATTTTCCACGTTGTTAATTTAAAATTTATTGTAATAAGTGAACAAACATTTTGCTATATAGTACAAACCAATGACTTAGAACATGAAAATACTCATAGTTGATGATAATCAGGATATCACAGGCTTGTTGTCCAAATTTCTCAAAGCAAAGGGGTTCGACAATGTTGTTACCAATGATCCAAGGGATGGGTTAGAGCGAATTAAAGAGGAAAAGTTTGATGTTGTCCTTTTAGATATTTCCATGCCTGAGCTTAGTGGAATTGATATTATCCAGACCCTTGAACGTGAAAAAATCCTAAAAGACCAAAAAATAGTAATATTTTCTGCTACTGCCTTTACTACCAGCCAAATAAATGATCTATTAAAGAAAGATGGAATTCAAGGTTGCTTGAAAAAGCCCATTCAACTCAATGAACTTTTGACGGCAATCACAGGCTGAGGTTTTTGAATTCCGTTGATTGTAATTGAAATTTCAAATTAAAACCAAAAAATCTGTAAGATCTGAAACTCAAAACTTAATTTTTGTAAATTATTGGGGGATGAAAAAATGAACTTAAATTCCAAACTAATTATTTTGTTCTTGGTAATTGCTTTACTACCAATAATAATCCTGGAAGGAATAAGTATCACTGAAATATCCGATGATTTACTTGATCAAAAAGAAATAGCACTGGACTCTTCTTTAATTTCAAAAATATCTGATATCGAACATTATTTTGATACCAGACAAACACAAACAAAATTATTTGCCTCTACATTTTTGCCCTTACAACTAGATTCAGAAAAAATCAAAGACCCTGGAACTTTGGATAAAATTCAAATTCAGATTGATTCTATGTTGGTTGAGACCCGATCAAACTCTCTAAATAATTTTGGTGAAATCGATTCAAAATCATCAATAGAATCAATATTCATTTCAAATTTGGACGGTGAGATCATTGCAAGCACCCAAAGAGAACTGATTGGACATAAACTTCCTCAAGAATTTATGGACCAAACTTTGGAAAGAAATTACTTTTTTGGGGGGTTACAAAAAAATCGTATTTTTAGCCATAATTTTGTGACATTTTCTGATTATCTAACTGATTTTAGTGGTAACAAATATGGAATGATTTCTCTGCAAACATCTCTTAATGCAATCGAACCATCTGATTTGAGTAATGGGTTGCAAAATAATAATGAGATATTTTTGGTAGATAGTGTTTCACGACAAATAACCAGCGACCCAGATTTGAAATATTCAACTCAAAACTGGAATTCTCAAACTAAATTAGTTGATAGGTGTTTTGCTGGCCAATTAATTTCAGAGCAATATCTCAATAAAGATGGTAAAGAGGTTCTGGGAATAATGAAATTACTTGAAGATGGAAATTTGTGTATTGTTGGAGAAATTGAGCTAGAACAAGTCTTTTCTCCCATTTATGATTTGCAATTTAAGCTGTTGATGGTCTTTATGTTCCTAATTGCTGGGATTGTCTTATTAGCTTTCTTTTTCTCAAAAACAATTTCTTCTCCAATACAAAAATTAAGTACAACTATGAATGAAATACGTAAGGGAAATTTCAGTGTCAAATTAGAAAAAAAACCTGAATCATCTAATAATGAACTAGATCAATTAACAAATGGTTTTGAAAAACTGCTCACTTATGTAAAATCAACACAAGATAATTTGAAGGGACTTGTTAGAGTTCAAACAAAAAAGCTTGAAGATTCCAATAAAGCACTTGTTGAAAACATGAATTTAATTAAAAAACAACAAGAAGATCTATCAAATTTCAAAGAAGCATTGGATAAATCTGCAAATGTCTTAATTACAGATACTGAGGGCACAATAATTTATGTAAACGACGACTTCTGTAAAGTTTCAAAGTTTACCCGAGAAGAACTATTAGGACAAAATCCTAGAATTGTTAATTCACATTATCATGATAAAGAATTTTTCAAGGATATGTGGGATACTTTAACCCAAGGAAAAGCTTGGAAGGGAGATATAAAAAACAGGGCAAAAGATGGGTCATATTATTGGTCAAAAGCAACCATTTCTCCACTCTTAGGTGATGACGACAAGCCTGAACAATTTATTGCCATTTTGACTGATATTACTAACCAAAAGATCCTTGAAGAGAAACTTTCAGAAGCCCTCAAGAACGTAAAGGAATCCGAGCTCAAAAAAGAAGAGTTTTCATCAATGATGACTCATGAATTGAACACTCCACTTGTTCCAATTAAGGGATATTGTGAAATGTTAAAAGACATTGATACCTTTGGCCATCTTAATAATGATCAAATTGATTTCATTAATAAGATCGAATCAAATGCTACTTTGCTTGAAAGATTAATCAGTGATCTGTTAGATGTTCAAAAACTTGACATGAAGAAAATGTCCTTCCTAATTACGGAATTTAGCTTAAGTGAATTTATGGACGAGCTTAAAGAAAACAATAATCACTTGATGAAAAATAAAAACATAAAATTCAATGTTAAATATCCTGAAAACTTAATTCTCAAAACCGATAAACAAAGATTGAGACAAGTATTAGACAACCTAATTAGAAATTCAGTAGATTTTGTTCCATCCCGAGACGGAAAAATCTCTGTTGAGGCAAAAATCAAAGAATCAAATATTATTTTTTCAGTTCGTGACAATGGTCCAGGAATACCAAAGGAAAAACAATCCAACATTTTCAAGAAATTCTACCAAATTGACACATCTCATACAAGAAAACATGGTGGTACTGGTCTAGGTCTTGTAATTTGTAAAGGAATTACAGAAGGACTAAGAGGAAAGATCTGGCTGGAAAGTGAATTTGGTAAAGGAACTTCATTCTTTATTTGTCTTCCAATCCAAGAGGAAAAAATAGTAGTTCCCGAAGCTGCATAAAATAAAATTTTGCTTTTTCTTTTTTTAAAATTTTGGTTTATCTCAACGAATAATAGACTGGGAATTAAAAAAAATATATGACTTATGATACAATAATCACTGATTCTCACATTATTCTTCCTCAGCAAATAATTGACAAAAACATCTTAATTGATGAGGGAAAAATCGTTGGTTTTACGCATGATTTACCCCCATGTGATCACAAAATCAATGGAACAGGTTTAATCTCCATTCCTGGGCCTATTGACACGCACGTCCACTACGGAGTTTATTCTCCAATCGACAAAGCAGCTAAAACAGAATCTCATGCTGCTGCCATAGGAGGAATTACAACGATGATGAGAATGCTTCGATTGGGACAATCATTCAAAAAGTCCTTACAAGATCAAATCGATGCTTCCTCAAAGAATCATTATGTTGATTATTCAATTCATGCATCAATATTTTCTTCACAACAAATTGATGAGATGAAATTTTGTGTTAACAAAGGAATTACATCATTTAAAATTTACATGAATCTAGGAGGAGATGTAGGCCATGTCTATATGGATATGACACCTTTTTCATCCAAGCTCGAATCTGCAACAGTGGATGTAAATAATGAATTGGTAGAGCAAACCGTAAAAAAGGCAGCTTCTCTTGGATGTCCAGTCCTTGTACATGCAGAAGATTACGAGTCATGTGCTTGTGGTATCAAAACTGCCAAGGAAAAAAAACAAGATGGACTTTCTGCTTGGTCTAAAAGTAGATCTCCTGAATTTGAAGCCAAGGCAATCAAAACTGTTTGCAAGTATGGACGCGATTATAATTGTACAATCTACTTTGTTCATATAGGGTCAGAAATTGCCTTGAAACAAATTGAAAAAGAAAAAAAATTAGGTACAAAAATTTTTGTAGAAACATGCCCGCACTATCTTACACTTTCTTTTGAAAACCAAAATGGGTATCTTGCCAAAGTAATGCCTCCAATTAGAACCAAAAAAGATAATGAAGCAGTATGGAATGCGTTAATGCAAAACAAGATTGACACTGTTGGAACTGATCACGTTGCAAATCAACTAAAACTAAAGTTAGGAGGACAAAATGTCTGGGATGCCTTGGCAGGATTTCCTGGAATAGGAACGATAATTCCTATCTTACTGAGTGAAGGTGTAAACAAAAGTAGGATTTCTCTTAATCAGCTAACAAGATTTTCAAGCCTAAATGCCGCAAAAATCTTTGGAATGTACCCAAAAAAAGGAACTTTAGAGAAAGGATCGGATGCAGACATTACCATGATAGATCTAAAAAAAGAAAAGAAAGTCTCAAATGAATTGTTTGGAGGATTTTCAGACTATATTGTATACGAAGGGATGAATCTGAAAGGTTGGCCGGTAAAAACCATAGTTAGAGGAGAGCTAGTGGCCGAAGATTTCGAAATTGTAGGAAAGCTCGGTCACGGTAAATTGGTAGAACGTCCCGTATCCTAATTTGAAATTCTACGAATAATTTTTATTAATAAATTACAATTAAAATGCATTGAAAAAGTTTAATTTTTCATTAATTCTTTTGATTACTTTTAGTCTTTCTATATCGCCTGTTATTATTGTCGAATTATCGGCTCAACAAGAGGCTTTAATTCCTCCTAGAAAACAATGGAAGGAAACATCAGATATTGAAAAACTTACTTGCAAAGAGGGATTACTTTTGATGCAAAAAAATAATGGAGCACCAGCATGTGTCTCTCCATCATCATACCTTAAACTAGTTGATAGAAATTATGGAATGTTTGACCCTGACATCATGATGAAACGTCCAATGATGATGAATAATTTGATTGAGATGATGTCTTCTAACCAAAACATCATGAGTCATTGGCATGAAATGATGATAAATGACAAAACAATGATGCAAAAAACCATGGATAATTGGATTACTAAGATGAAAGAGAATCATGGGTTTTTAGCTAACATGATGGGTCCAATGATGAGTGATCCTGAACTGCGAAAACAGATGATACAGGAGATGAAAAAACACAGAGGTATGATGGATACCTTGCAAGAACATCCAAGATGGATGGATTCGGTACATCATGAAAGAATGGGAAGTGAAATGGGTTCAGGAATTGGTATGGACTCGCATGGTAAAGCGATGCATATGGATAATTGCCCATGGTGTCCAGAATATGACATGCATCAAAAGCACCAAAACTCTAGCTCATTTTCTCATAATGATAGAATGATGAATATGATGCATCAAATGTGGATAAATGAAGAAATAACAACGGACATGCATGAGTTTATGATTAAAAATCCGTCTCATATGTCACAAATGTCTGACCAGATGATGGGCCAAATGCTCGGGCCCATTATGGATGATCCGGAATTGAGACAACAAATGATAGATTTAATGCTTGAACATCAAGAATTTATGAATTCTATTAGGCATGAAAATTAACCTATAAACTAAAGAATCTCATACTTTCCACCAGACTTTGCCTTGTAAATTATGTCTGGTTTTCTCAAAAATATACCTGATTCCATCACTCCAGAGATTTGTTTAATTTTTTGAGAAAGTGTTTTTGGATTTTTTATTGTGCCAAAATCACAATCAAGAATAATGTTTCCATTTTCTGTGAAAAAGGGATATCCTCTATCCAAGGAGCGCAAAATGGGTTTTCCACCCAACTTTTGTATTGATTTTGTAACAGAATTTCGAGCCAATGGGTGTACTTCTACTGGAACACGTCGATTAAAATTTTTTACAAATTTTGTTTTATCTGCCATTACGATAATTTTTTTGGCCAAACTAAACAAAATACTTTCTCGAAGTAAGGCTCCTCCCCCACCCTTAATTACAAACTTTTGAGCATCAATCTGGTCAGCCCCATCAAATACAACATCAATATGATTTACTTGATCCGCCTCTACAATTGTGATGCCACCTTTTTCTGCAATCAATTTTATCTGAAGGGAAGTAGGGACTCCCAAAATTTTGTATTTTTTAAATTTGATTAATGATGCCAGAGAATTTACAAGAGCAGTTGCTGCACGCCCACTTCCAAGACCTATTATCGAATTATCCTTTACAAATTTTAACGCATCAGTTGATAATGCCGCTATGGCACTATCGTAGGACAATTACTCTACCTCAGCTTGGTCAAGCTTTGAAAGCACACTCATTATCTCTCCCTTGATTTTATCAATGTCGTCTGAATCATCGTCAAAATCCTCCTCAAACATTGCGGTTTGTTTTGATTTTTCTTTTGGAGGCTCTGGCAACGCTTTGAACTGAGTGATCTTTTCAACTTCTTTTTCAATGTCAGGTTTGGTCTCAAAACTTGATTTTGGTTTTTGTACTGTAACAGTTTGAGTACTAATTTTTTCTTGAACTTTATTTGTAGGTTCGGCTACCTGAATAATCTCTTGTTTTTTAGGACTCTTATCTCCAAAGAGTGGGAATTTATGCTCTTTTTTCGAAATACTGGTAAGGGTGGTTAATTCAAATGCTTGTCTAGGTTTTGTTGGTGGTATTACCACAGGTTCAGATTTAACAGGTTTGGGTTTTTCAAAAATAAATGGATTCTTTGTTTTAGTTTCTGCTTTTTGTTCAATTTTTTGTGGTTGCTTTTCTTTAGTAACCTGAATTTCTAATGCATCTTCTTTTTTGGTTTCAGGAATAGATACATTGGCGGACGATAATTTTGATGATAATTCATACAATCTATTATCCAGCTTGGATAATTTTTGGTCCATCAAGGTAATCAACCCATCACCTACTGGTCCTAAATCTGGATGTTTGCTGGCAGCTTCAAGTTTTTCTAATTTTGCAAGAATAACGCCTAATTGATGTTGATATTTTATCAATAATTTATCTCGTTGAATTTTTGAATATTCTGAATCGGCCTGATATAGTCTTGTAATGGTTTTGGTCAAAATATCTTTCTCAATCTTTAGGGTTCTGATTTGACTTTTGATATGTGAGCTTGCTCCAATACTTAACAACTGAGTTTTGTTTCGAGGTCCTTTTCTAATTGCAGCAGCTGTTGCTACACCAGCTAAAGAACTAAGAATAATAGCAAATTCTTGCATCTATGTATACCATTTAATCCACGAATACTTTCTTCGTTTAGCATCTGGAAAACCACAACTAGCACATTGATGATGGCGTTTGTGAAGGGAATTTTTACCACATCTTCTACACCTAATGTGGACTTTTTTCTTAGTAAATCCACCCATAGAAGTTGTACCCTTTACCATATCAAATCACCTAATTTGCTGGTGGAGGAGATATCATAACCACATTGTCTCCTCTCACTACTATGGTTCCTAGACTCTTAGAATCGCCTTCAGATGGGATTTCTTCTGAAGAATCGAGTAGCAGGTTCATGTGTTGGTCAAAACCAAGCAAGTTTCCTCTAAGGGTTTTACCTCCTTTGAGTTTAATCAAAACTACTTGATTGATACTCTCGTCCAATACTTTTACTGCCATATCAACGGACATCTATTTCACTTATTGGCATTGGTATTAGGGGATTATATTAAAATTTCATTGGTGAAACTTTCAACTATGCCCAGTAAGGCAAGTTTGACACTTTTTCCCAAGGTTCTCAACAATTTCTGAAAAAATTTGTTTTCCTTCTTTTTTTGTTGATTTAGTGGGGTCTCCCCAAACACCATTTTTGGTAACTTTAGGAAATGACTTTGATGCAATCTTTCCTAACCTCGTAATTTCTTTTTTCGGTAGACCTTCTGTTATCAACCCCTTTTGAGCTTGTTTCATTTTAACATCCTTGGAAATTGCCAACATCAAAGAAGTTTCTACAAACCCAGCGTGATCAAACTCTTTTTCCATAAAATGCCAATATGAAAACACAAAAATTTTAAGCCTGTTTTTTGAAATCTTTTGTAATTTTTTATCTATGCCCTTTATTGCATTGAGATTTCCATGGTGACCATTAATCACGAAAATTGTTTTAACTTTATTTTCTCCCAAAGACAAGCATAAATCTGTAAGCACTTTTTGAAGGGTTTCTTTTTTCACACTTAGTTGAAAAAATGGTGCATGCTCAAAAGACACTCCATAATTTATTGTGGGTAAAAGAAGGTACTTGTTTTTAAGACAAATTTTTCTGGCAACTTCAGTTACAATATCGGAATCTGTAGAGATTGGAAGATGAGGCCCATGTTGCTCTATTGAGCCTATGGGAATAACTGCAGCTTGTTTTTTACTAGAAATTACTTGCCTTAAGGAAGGATCTGACCAAGATTTTATTTCGACCATTTGATTCACTTGGACTTGATGTGAACCTTTCTCCATCGCACGTCAAGTTTGTTTTCCAAATGCATCTTTATTGCTTTGAGCAAAGTGGACGCCTCAAGTTGTTGTCCTTTTTCCTTTATGTGCTCTAGGGAATCGCTTGGATCAACTTTAAACGAATCTTGGAAAATAATGGGTCCTTGATCAAGGTTTTCTGTAACATAATGCGATGTAACACCAATGATCTTGGTTCCTCTCTCATAGGCTTGAGCATATGCAAGTGCTCCAGGAAACGCTGGAAGTAGCGAAGGATGAATATTGATAATTCTGTTTGGATATCTCCAAACAAAATTGGGACTTAAAATTCTCATGTACCTTGCAAGGACAATAAGGTCAATGTTGTGTTTTTTACAAATCTCCAAAATTTTTGTCTCTGCCTTTTCCTGATTTTTCTCCTCTACTGCCACAAAAGGAATTTTTGCTTTTTTTGCCAGTGGTTCTAAGGTTTTTTCAGTTCCTATGATTACTGAGATTTTTCCTTTCAATGACTTTTTTTTTGCTGCATCCAGTATTGTTTCTAGGCATAATGGCTCTTTAGTAACAAAAATTGCAATATTTTTTTGCGAATTTGTTTCATGATGGGTATTGACACCCATCTTCTCTTTTTTTGCAAGAATCTGAATCTCTGAATCAAATTTATCGACATCTATTTTTTTTGTAAAGGAGGCTTCAAGATACATACCAAAAAGGCCTTTGATTACGTTTTGATTTACCTTTTCAATATTTCCCCCCTTTGAGAATACAAAATTTGTAAAAGCTGCAACAATTCCCTCTCTGTCGTCGCCAACTACAGTTATTCCAACTACTGTTTTTCTCAAGACTTTCTTGTTGAATATTTTCTCATTATTAATCATTAACAGAAAAAATTTTGGTGCGGGAGGTGGGATTTGAACCCACGAACTCCTAAGAGATAGGGTCCTAAGCCCTACGCCTTTGGCCAGGCTGGGCGACTCCCGCAACGGTTTTGCCACTAGACACAAATTTATCTATTATTGACCTAAATTATGGCAAAATTTTTCGGAACAAATGGAATTCGAGGAATCTTCCAAGATGACTTTACCTTAGAATTTATCCATGACATGACATTAGCAATTGCAACATATTACAAAGAAGGACCTATCCTTGTAGGTTATGATGGAAGAGAGTCCAGTCCGATAATTGCAAAGACTGTTTGTTCAGCACTAAATTACTGCGGACTAGATTGTAATGATGCTGGACTTGTCCCAACACCCTGTCTAGAGTTTGCCGTAAAAAAATTAGGATACAAAGGAGGAATAATGATAACTGCTTCTCATAACCCTCCTCAGTATAATGGAATAAAACCAACTGCCAAAGATGGGGTAGAAATTTCGCGAGAAGACGAACTAGTTATTGAGGAAATTTATCTACAGAAAAATTGGATTAAAAACCCATCAAGGTGGGGGACTACTGGAAAAGAGAACAAAGCAATTGATGTTTACTTGGAAGGAATAATATCTCAAATTAAATTAGATAAAATAAAATCAAAAAAATTCAAGGTAGTCCTTGATTTAGGAAATGGTGCACAAGCAGTAACTGCTCCTCTGCTTTGCAAAAAACTTGGATGTGAAATATTTTTGGTAAATGAAAAAATTGATGGAAATTTTCCTGGACGAGGTTCAGAACCCACACCTCAAAATCTAAAAGAGTTATCTAAGGTTGTCAGAGAGAACAAGGCAGATCTTGGGATTGCTTTTGATGGGGA
>JAWWBZ010000009.1:0-24640 GCA_033720715.1 Nitrosopumilaceae archaeon
ATGTACCTCAATGATCCCCTCCCTTTTTTGATCGTATTTAAAAAATGCTCATAATTTCTCCCCAGATGCTTTTGAAATTGAACTTATCATTCTACTGGAATTAACCCAATACCAATTAGATATTGAATCATATTGATAAAATCTGTATCAATAATGGTTCCACCTTCCTACATAATTAGAACAATCTTCAATTGATTGAAAATCAATCGAAGTTTGTTCTAATTTTGTAGAAAGATGGAACAATTACTGATACAGATTTTATCAATAGGATTCACTATCTATTGGTATTGGGTTATTTTCAGTAGAATGACAAATTCAATTTCAAAAGCGTCTGGGAAGAAATTATGAGCATTTTTTAAATACGATCAAAAAAGGGAGGGGATCATTGAGGTACATTGGGTTTGGATTAATTCTACTGTTAGGTACAGTAATTTTTCCAATATCTGCAGTTTTTGCGCAAACTTCTATTGATACGAGTCCCCAAACTACACTTTCAGGCGATTTGGCAAAAAATCCTGTAGCTCAGGACATTTTAGAAAAAATAGAGCAAACAAAAAAATGGATTGCAGACTTGGAAAAACGAGAATATGAAAAAACTCAAGCTCAAAAGGAGCTTGAAGAAAAAAGATCAATTGCACTTGAGAGGTTAAACCAAGATTTGATTGAATGGGAAAATCTCTGGGCAAATTTTACTTCACGAGCTGCATTTGAAAGATTCGTTGAAGACAAACCAACGCCAGTTCAAGGAGTCTTTTGGGATCAATTTGAGTTTAAGGAAATGAAGGTAGAAGCTGGTCGAGAAGCTCTCAAAGAAACTATTGCAAACGGAGGTTCGTTAAGTGAGGCTAGGGCAGCATACCACAAAGCCGCTGAGACTAAACGAATTGAATTAATTGAAATGAATGCACAATTTAATGTAAAACACAATTTAGCGTACTACAAAGAACAACTTTTGTTCAACTCCACTGGACATCTTACTTTGGATGAATATACAAAAGCAACCCTAGGTGATTTTTATGCTGATTACAGAACCAGTCCAGAATATCTTGATGCAAATCCTAATGACAAATACGCATATGAATCCCTTTCTACTGGTCCCAATACAATTTGCAGAGATGGTTATGTGGTGGTCCACCGATTAACGAGCAATGATTATGCATGTATTTCTGAATCAACAGCCGAGAGATGGGAGCGTCATGGAATTGGGAAAGTGGTTGACACTAATGCGGTAATTTACGATGAATATTCTCTTACTCCTACAGTCCCAACAAATCCTGCAACTGAATGTAAAGAAAAACACGTGGTGGTATATCATTTTGAAGCAAAGGCATATGGCTGTGTATTAGAATCTGTTGCTCAAACCTGGATTGACGGGGATAAAGCTGAAATTCATGACTTGACCAAATTTATCAAAGGGAAAGACAAACAAAAAGACATTACAAATAAAATTTTTATCCTAAATCAGGAAATTCAACAACACTATGAAGCGAATCTAAAGGAGATTGCAGAATTGAAGAAAAAATATGACTTGATTTACCAAGATGCCGACAAAGCAGCTTCGAAGCAACAAAAAGAATTATTGTCTAAATTTTATTCTGAGGTTGATATGAGCAAAGAAGAGCTCAGCCTTAAAATTTTGGAACTCCGTGAAAACAATGAAAAATACAAAGAGAAGATTCTTTCCGAAAAACTTGAATCCGTTGAACAACTTCAAAAGTCTTTGCACACATATTTGCAAGAAATGGCTTCTAGTTTCAAGGATGATCCTGATATTAAAGTGATCTGGGATTCAGCAGGTGAGAAATTCTATGCAGCTCAACGATAAAAGCGGAAATCGCCTTAAAATATAATATCTTTTGTATGTTCAATTGAATCAAACATTTGTTATTCAAATTGTTGAAATTTCGTCTGCTAATGGCGAAATCCAAATGCAAGATTTGTGGTAAGGAATTTGAGAATCAAGAAACTGATTTTTGCTCCAAAGAATGCACGATTGCAGGTGTATTTTAATTAATTTCTATTTTGATACTATAGTTGGGACTATTTTTACAAAACTACATTTTGACAAAATGGAAAAAATTAACGATTTCATAAAAAATTCATGCAAATTTATATCTGAAAAAATAATTTACAGAGAAATGAAATTTGCTTTATTAGTTTGAAGGGTTACAATCTAATCTTAGCCAAACCCAGGATATTCTAGTCTGTCCAGTATCCATTTTTCAATAAGACCAAAAAAAGGTTAGAAGATTTCAAAAATTTTTTATAAATTTAGAATATAATTTTAAAATAATTAATTTAAAATTATTTAAAATACCATGAAAAAATTAAATAAATTTTAAGAATTTTAGTAGTATTCTTTAAATTCCTTCTTTACATTAATTGTACGACGAGGAAACTATCAGGCCTGACAAATTAAACAAGAGGGTTTGAAGAGGCAGGTAGATAGTGAAAGGAAAACACGGGACCTGTAAAGACAATGGTCTGGACAAGGTTTTGACAATGATTTTCCCAATTTTCCTCGTTTATTTTTCAACCAAAAATACTACAATAATTGAATCTTATCACTCAATCCGACTAATCTGTTACTTTATCGTTTGGAGTAACTCTTAGATTTTAAGGAGGTTTCATTTTTTCTCTAATTTAGTTTTCTATCTATTTTTATCTTAAAATTATGATTCACATCCAATACCATCTTTGTCTCCATCAAAATTGTGAGGATCAGGTTGTAGCACTGTGAATCTTTTTTGTGAGATATCTTTACAATCTAAATCAGGTGGGGGTGAAGGAATACAAAAGTCCGGATAAGACAAGTCACAATTCAAATTTTCCTGGACGGGTACTTGAGGTTTCTCTTTTTGACAACCATGTTTTTTTGCCCAGTCAGTTCCGGAAAATTCACTATCCCTACAAAACTCTATTGCCAAATATCCGAGATTAGAATCAAGTAGTTCTTGGTTTAGATTCAATCCATTACAATAAACAACTGCTAGTATTCTTCCATGACTGCCTTCGGTTTGTTCATCATCTTCATCAACCAAGGCATTTGAGCCTACAGGACAAATATCATCAATAAAGTCTTGAGCCTCATAGCCTCCTGTGTCACCTAGTTCTGGTGCAGAAGCTAAAGCAAATCGTATTGAATATTCATTGACTCGTATTGTGTCTCCATCTACAACTTGTGTAACTTGTCCTGAAAAACACCGTGCATTCCCTTGACATTTGTCTTGAGTCAAACCTGGTCCGGTTGGAATTGGTTTTTCTGTTGATTGAATGGTGATTATTTTGTTTGATACTAAATACTCTATTCCTTTTAGAAAATCTAAATCTGTAATTTTGTCTTGGCCCCACCATGCTGCATTGTTTTTAATCCAAATTGGAACTCTGTTTGCTTTTTCATCTTTAACATCAAATGCTTGAACTAGGTGCTGAGTTCCTCCAATTTCTGCAAATACAAGGTAGGTGCCAATTTGGGATTCAGAGTTTAGTTCCATCGTGGCAGTAAAGGTACCATCTCGTGATATTGTTGTAATAACCGATTCGGATTTGTCCGGATGAGATATTGTTAATGTCAAGGGTCCTGTGTGTTTTATATCAAAACTTCCAGAGATTTGAATAAACTCAGCTTGACGACTTTGGGGTAATGTGTAAGTTGCTGTAATGTTAGGGATGTCTTTTGAAGGTGTAATTACAATTGTAATTATTTTGTTATCAATTAGATATTCAATGGCACGCAAAAACTCTGACTCTGAAATTAAATCTGAAGCCCACCACGAGGCTGTATTTTTTATCCAAGATGGAATTGAAGTTAACCTAGGGTCATGTTCATTATAATTAATGAATTGCGCAAAAGTGTGGTTAGATAAAGAAAAACAGATTATTGAAATTGCTACTACGCATAGAATAATCTTAAGATTCATAGGGACAATCCAAATTTTAATCGTATTAATGATTCTTAGCTTTTAGTGGCATCCTAACTCTTTTTTCAAAAGCATTTCCTACCTGTTTTGATCATTGGTTTGGCTATGACAAAATAATTTAAAAACTGCCTAGTTTTGCATAGTTTCTTTATTTTTTTCTTTTTCTAACATCAGATTTTGGTGGATTAATTGACCAAAAAAACAAAGCAAAACAAATTGGAATCATTATCAACAAAAGGGCTACAACTGATATCGTGTAAAATCCAGGATCAAGCCCTGGAAAGAATGGACCTGGAAAAACTGCATAAAGCCACAAGAACCCAATAAAAATAAGAACAATTTTGTTCCTTTTGACTAATTTTTTCCATCCTAATCTTCTTTTTTTAATATAGCATTCTTTGCACCTTGTACGATCGTCTGTCATACAATTAGTGCAAACGGTTTTATCACAAAAATAACAGATTCTATCTCCAAAAGCTGATCCACATGAATCACATTTCCACACAAATTAAGATCAACCCAATTGAATTTATCCCTTGTTGCAATTTGTCAAATTTTATAAATTACAAATTTGACATAACCGTATGGTGGTTTGTTGCATTTGCAAGATAAACACTGCAAACGGAAAAATTAAAGACGGTAACCCAAAGTACAAAGGAAAACCAATATGCAAAGAGTGCTCTGGTTACAGAAAACTCCTCCAAGAAACAAAATAGATTATTCAGATTTTGATTTGTTTTTTGTTACCCAATCCTCATACATTTTGATTAGGTCATCAATGTCTGATTCTGTTTCAGAATATGTAATGATTACTCCAAAGGCACCGTCCTTGTGATGTCCCCTGGCAAAATATCCCCAGTAGGAATCTGGTAGTTTTACAAAGTTCTTCTCATCATGTGAAACGCCTATGAGATTGTTTCCTAAACTCTCTGCTACTTTTTTGGCATCTTGCTTTTCAATCATAACTCGTCCTAACCATCATCCAATAATATGATTTACAAAAATTGTCATAAAATTTTGTTACTTTTTAAAATCAAAACCTGTAACTTTTGTCATATACGCCACTTTAAAATAAATCCAAATCTATAACAATATACAAAATGTTAGAGGGGACATTCTCAATAACACTTGATTATACACCACACGAAGAGAGGGGGAAATTTTGAAAAAACTAGCAATTGTTTTTACATTATCTGTAATTTTGTTATTTGGAACATTTTCATCGGCTACGGCCGCAGTTAACTCACATGCCAATGAAAACTCTAACAGGGCCCCAATTTTTATTCCTGGAAACTATATCGTTGTACTTGAAGATGGGTTTTCTCCTCAGGATGTTGCAAAAGGTCATGGAGTCTCGCCAAAGTTTGTTTACAAAAAAGCATTAAATGGATTTTCTGCACCTATCTCTCCTATAGCTCTTGACAAATTAAAAGAGGATTCTAGAGTAAAATATGTGGAGCAGGATCAAATTTACACAATTGCTACTCAGGAATTACCTACTGGTGTAGATAGAATTAATGCAGACACTAATGCTATTGCAAACATTGATGGAGTTGACGATAGAGTCCCCGCTGTAATTGCAGTACTTGATACCGGGGTTGATATTGATCATCCTGACCTTAACGTGAGTCCAAGTTATGGTATTGATTGTTCAAACGGATTTATTTGTTGGGAAGGTCCAAGTTATGCAAATGATGATCATGATCATGGTACTCATGTAGCTGGAATTGCAGCTGCTTTGGATAATGGAATCGGAGTTGTTGGTGTAGCTCCCGGTGCAACTATTGTTCCAATAAAGGTTCTAAAGTCAGATGGTTCTGGTTCTCTTTCTGGTGTTCTTGCAGGGATTGATTATGTAACTCTAAAGGCCTATTACATTGATGTTGCAAACATGAGTCTTACAGGAGGATTTAGTTCTGCCTTTAATAACGCAGTAGCACAATCAGTTGCTGCAGGAGTTGTTTATGTTGTAGCTGCAGGAAATGATTCTTCTGATTCTTCGAATTTTAGTCCAGCTAGTGAACCTTCTGCAATTACTGTCTCGGCAATTGCAGATTTTGATGGAGTTGGGGGAGGATTAAATGATCAAACCGCATCTTTTTCAAGTTGTACTGAAAGTGATGATGATAGTTTTGCTTGCTTTAGTAATTATGGGTATCCAGTAGACATTGCAGCACCTGGAGTATGGATTCTATCAACCGTAATAGGCGGATATCAAGCATATAGTGGAACCAGTATGGCGTCTCCTCACGTTGCAGGGGCTGCAGCATTAATTCGGTCTCAAGATTATGGAATGACTCCTGCTCAAGTGAAAACTGTATTGATAGATATGGCAATTCCACAAAACTCACAAGGTGGTTTTAGCGGAGACCCAGATGGCTATCCTGAACCATTGCTCAATTTAGGACAAACTCCCTCCCCTAATCAAATTCCTATTGCAGAAGCAGGAGGTGACAAAAACGCTCAAGAAAACACGATAGTGAATTTCAATGGAACAGCTTCTTATGATCCGGATGGGGATGAATTATCCTTTACATGGACACAAACCTCTGGCCCTGTGATTACATTAAGTAATTCCGATACCGCATTTCCAAGCTTTACAACACCTACAATATTTCAAAATGATGTGTTGATATTCTCCCTTGTTGTTAATGATGGTCTTGCAAATTCAGCTGCTGATTATATCACAGTATGGGTAACCGATAATATCAATGAACCACCAACAGCTGATGCCGGACCGAATCAATCAGTAAATGATTCTGAAGGGGATGGCGAGATGATCCAATTGGATGGTTCCGCCTCAAGTGATCCCAACAACGAGGTTCTTAATTTTAAATGGCTTGAGAACAATATTGCAATTGGAACAGGGATGACACTTGATCATTTATTCATGCCAGGAATACACACTGTAACTTTAGAGGTCACAGATTCTAGAGGTGATTCAGATTCCGATATAGTAGTCATTACAGTACTGGAATCTGACCCATCCGTAACAATTACTTCACCTCAGAGTGGAACGATTGAGGGAAAAGTTACCGTTTCTGCAGCTGCTGAAAACTTTTCGGGGTTGTTAACATTTTGGCTTGTTGGAAGTAACTCTGTTACATTAGGTACAACAGACTCTCCATATCAGGTTAGTTTCCACACAAAGAATTTTTCTCCGGGGGATTACCAGATAACTGCCAATGATTCAAACGGCAATGAATTGGCAAGTGTTGATGTAACCATTCCCTCCAAAGGTGGAGGAAATGATGGCGGAGGAGGCGGGGGAGTAGATTGTAATGCCAAACCCAACCATCCTAAATGCAGATAAGTTAACCAGATAATTCCTACAAAACCATAAAATTCTGAAATTGAAACATCTGAATTTTTACCACGGAATAATAACCACTAGTCGTAATGGAGCTCCGCTACCCTCCTTGATTTTCATCGGAAGAGCTATGGCAAAGCCACCTTTTGTTGGTAGTTGGTCAAGATTAGTGATGTTTTCAAAAAATGGCAATTCTGCAGCTGCCAAGGTTCTATGGGTCTCAAAGTGAGTAGACTTGCCATAATCAATGCTTTGAGTATCAATTCCTATGGCATTGATTTTGCGATTCTTTGTAATCCATTTGGCTGCTTCTGGATGTAATCCTGGAAACCGAAGGTCAGGCAAAGCTTCAGGCCCCATCTTTGAAGTTCCTAAATATTTTTCACGGTCAGGCCAATATTTGAAATATCCTGTTTGAAGTAAAATTATACAGTTTTCAGGTATTCTTCCATTATCTTTTTCCCAATCCCCAAAATCATTTTGTGTAATTTGGTAATCCGAATCTACTTGTACTTTTTTTGTCACATCTACAACCACGCAAGGTCCAATTAATTTATCAACTGAAATTTGCTCAACAGTTTTACCTCCTTTTGAAAAGTGAATTGGTGCATCCATATGAGTTCCGCCATGCTCAGGTGCTGTGAATTTTTTTGCAGAATAGTAATATCCTTTTTCATTCATCCCACCAAACTCTTCTTCTAATTCAAATCCTTGTTCCGTTGGCCAATAGATTGTTTCTTCCGAATACTCGTGAGTCAAATCAATAATTTTTCCTTTAAAAAATGAGGAATTTTCCATGTAGTACCTCAACTCAAAAGAATTTAAACAATATTTTCAACCATCGTTCAAAGAAAAATTTACTCGATATACTTATTCCTTTTCAAATAAAAATAAATCATTCACTTGGCTTCCTTGGATTTTGATTTAATATTTCGAGTGATTACAGCGCCTAATTCTGCATTTTCTCAGATAAGAGACAATGAAGAGAAATACTTTGGTCAATCAGTTGGTTTACTTATCATCGCATCAATTCTTGGAGGATTTGTGGTTTTACCCTTTGTGATGATGCCCCTAGATGAGGCATATTTTGAATTTGAAGAGGCTCAAGAATTTGATGATTCATTTCCTTTGGAAGGAAATGCCATAGGATTGTCTATAGGTTCTTCTCTTCTTACTGGGGTACTTTCTGCGGTATTGTATTATTTTATTGGAAAAAAACTAGATGGAAACACAAACTGGAAGAAAGTATTTGCTGTAGTATTTCACACAAATGCGATAGTTATTCCCGTAACAGTAGTAATAGCAATTTTGCTATTTTTTATGTGGAATTCTTTTACCTCTATAGACCCGTCACTTATTCTAGATCCTAATTTAGAAGATGAAAATTTTCCCCCTCTTTTGTCTTCATTTATTGGGTATGTGATTTTGCTCGCAGTTTTTGGAGTTGGTTTTGCAATTTGGATTTTAATTGTAATCATCAAAGCCATTAAGGTGGTTCATGGATTTGGAACTGGGAAGGCCTTTGGGTTAATACTTTTGGTAGGAATAATCACTTCTTTTGTTAGCATTCCATTTAGTATCGGATGACTCAATATGCACTAATAATAGGTTGATTAAGAATTTGGTTGATTTCCTGAAGATATTGTTTTCTGGTGCATAAGACAATACTCCATCTGTTTTTCATCTCTTTGTCTAGAGATTCATATACCTGAAAAATCTCTTTGCCTGATTTTAATTCTCTTCTTGCAATATCCACTAGAATTTTTATTCTAATTTTTTTTCTCCACGTTTGAACGTACTCAGACATACGACTCAATTAACAACAATCTTCTATAAACATCTCTACTAAATTATGTACTTCGAATGGAGCAGAGTCTCATATGAAACAATTCTTTACTGATAAATCATTCATATAGGTTTTAAACAAATTTTGTAGACAAAATTTATGGTTGATTTGAGCGAACATCATTTTTCAGCCGTATTAGAATGCGGTTGTAAAATCAATGATGAATCTGGAGAAATTGATCAAGAATGTCTTCCTCACAGACAAGGAAATTTCATTCAATAACTTTTCTTTTTATTTCTTTAAACTAATCTCGTATTCTCAATTAATTTATCCATAAAAAATGAGCATTCTCCTGGAATCCTTTTTAGATTTACCTTTAATTCCTATGGTTTTAATCTATCAGGATCTCTTGGGTAAAGTACAACTTCTCTAACGTTGTCGATTCCGATAAGTGTAGTCATTAGTCTATCGAGTCCCATTCCCCATCCTGAGTGTGGGGGCATGCCCCAATCAAAAGCTTGCAGATGATCTACAAAATCAGCTGGATCCAAACCTTGTTCGCGTAGTCTTGCCTTTAGCATCTCAGGATTATGAAGACGTGTCCCTCCTGAGGATAATTCCAAGTATCCATATTGCAAATCAAAAGAACGAGACAAATCTGGGTCTTCATCTTTTTCACGGATGTAAAACGGTTTTAATTTCATCGGCCAATCCGTTAGGAAGAAAAACCCTGGGTGGTTTTCTCCAATAATTCTCAAGTGAGAGTCAAGTAAGTCGTCACCAAATTCAACTTTTTCATCAGCACCCCTTACCTCTTCAATTGCCTTGGAGTAAGTAATTCTCTCAAAAGGGGATTTGGGAACTTTAATGGGGTGTCCAATAATTTCTTGTTCTTTTTTACAATTTTCTGAAGTAAACTTGTAAACATTCATCATCAAATCCTCAAGAACATCCATGACATCATTATAATCCATAAATGCTGCCTCAATGTCTACAGAAGTAAATTCACTTAAATGGCGGCCGGTGTGAGATTTTTCTGCTCGATAAAAGTTTGAAATTTCAAATACTCGCTCCAATCCAATAGTCATTTGTTCTTTATACAGTTGAGGTGATTGTGCAAGATATGCTCTACGGCCAAAATAATCTAAAGAAAACAAATCAGCACCTCCTTCTGAGGCGCTACCAATAATTTTGGGTGTAGTGATCTCGATAAATTTTTTTTCAACGAAAGTTTTTCTTAAAATTTGTAACACCTGATGGCGTAGCTTGAAAATAGATGCAGTTTTTTGATTTCTCATATCTAATGCCCTGTGATTCAATCTGGTGTCAATGTTTGATTCTAATCTTCCAATAGGGTCTACAGGCAAGGGATGAATGGCTTTTCCTAAAACATCAATTTCATCAGCTTTAACTTCAAATTCAAAATCACGCGCTTTTGTTTCTTGGACTGTGCCTTTAACGGCTACAACACTTTGTCTATTTATTTCTCCTAAGTTGTCATTAAGCTCTCCCTTTACAATAATTTGAGAAATACCCGACACATCCCGTAATGTAATAAAGGTCATTTTTCCAAGTTTTCTGAGGTCTTCAATCCAACCTCCTAATGTCACTTGTTTTCCAATTAAATCAACAGTTAACTCTGAAATATCATGCGTCTTTACAAACCCCAATTTTTTTCACCTTTTTTTATGCTCAAACTCTATCTCAATGTCAAGGTTTCGAGCATTCTTTACAATCTGAATTACAGTTTCAGTGTTGATGGGAAATCTAGGTGTCCATTTTCCTGAAACAATTGCTTTTGTTTTTTGAATTCCTCCTGGTGCCCAAACAGAATTAATAGATAAAATTTTTGTTGGGAAAAACATGTCTTCTATAAACCGTTTATCATTCTCATCTGCTTCTACTAGCCAAATTTTTCCTGGAAATTGTTCTTGTAATAATCGATAAAGGGTGCGACTTTGTCTGATGGTCATAATATCTTCTTTGGAAAGAGATAGGACATAATTACCGTCAAATTCTTTACAGGAGTGCAAAGTGAATTTATCTATTTCAGAATTTTCCTTTGCCAACCGTGCTAGCTTGATAGACGCGTCGACATCCGATTGACCTAGTTTTCCTTCTTGCAATTTGCTTTCACATTGCATACATAACAAAGAATTTTTTGCATCAAAGTCACAAATAGGTAATTTCATTGAGATCGACTTTATTCATTTAAGAAAAGTTGTTTATATCCTTTAACGAAAAGTAAAATCATAGTGCCGATCTATCAAAGTTATGAAATTAACAATTAAGGATCTTAATTCTAGATATTCCTCACAAAAAGGACCTGTATATGCATGTGAGAATATAGACTTTGATCTAGAACACAATCAGTCAATTGGAATAGCTGGAGAAAGTGCATGTGGAAAAAGTACTTTGGGATTATCTATAATTCGAATGCTTCAGGGAGGAAAAATAACAGGTACAATTTTGTTCGATGAAAATTCAATTTTAGATATTTCTGAATCAGAATTTGACCAAAAATATCGATGGAAAAAAATCTCCATGATATTTCAAGGTGCAATGAACTCTCTTGACCCTGTCTTTACAATAAAAGAACAATTTATTGAAGTTTTAAAACAACATAACTACCAGGGAGATTCCCGACAACTTATCAAAGAAGCAATGAAATCAGTAAGTCTTGATGAGATTGTATTAAAAAAATATCCCCATGAACTTTCAGGAGGAATGAAACAACGAGTGATTATTGCTATGGCTTTACTCCTTAAACCAGATTTTGTGATAGCTGATGAACCTACCACTGCTCTTGATGTACTTATTCAGGCACAAATTATCAATTTATTAAAAAAACTAAAAAAAGAAGGAATGTCTTTTATGCTGATTACCCATGATTTGGCTGTTCTTTCTGAGATTGCTGATAAAATTGGAATAATGTATGGAGGACAAATGGTAGAGTATGGGTCAGCATTTGACATTTACAAAAATCCAAGACATCCGTATACTCAGGGTTTATTGAAATCTATTCCGACATTGAAAGGTAAAAAACCTACTTACATCAAAGGTAATCCTCCTAGCTTGTTAAACCCTCCTACTCAATGCAGGTTCATTGATAGGTGTCCTGAAGCTATGGAGAAATGCAAACAGATTCCACCAAAATTTAAAACAAATTCTGGGTATGTCCAGTGTTGGTTATATGAAGAAGAAACATCTACTTAGATTTTAGATATTTTTTATCAATTTTTTTAAAATAAATTTCTTGAATCTCTGCAATTTGTCTTCCAGTTGTATTTTTGGCAATCATTCTTGCATAATTTGTCAAGTCTGACGGTGTTCCACTTTTTTCAAGTTTATCTATCTTTTGAAAGATTTCTGCCTCATATGACATTGTTTTTCGTAATTCTCCACTTAATTTCTCTATCTCCATGTTTTGGTAGTTTTTGGATTCACGCAGGTTAATCTCTTCAATTAATTTCTGAATTTTTTCATCTTTCACAACGGGATTGTATTTTCATCTTACTAAAGTTTAATCCTTATTTTGATTTTTTTTATGTTCCAGCACATGTTTAAGACCTTTAGTCATTGAAAGTGAATCCAAATTAATATCACAATATGGACACTTCAAATTATTACCCTGTAGAATATTTTTTCACAAGAGGCAAACAAGAATCAATTATTCGAAGAATTTCAGAACGAATTACCTTTTTATCAATTGAAATCCAAATTCGAAGCTTTCCAACGGCAAATGAAATAATTTGAACTTTTTTTCGTTCTTCCCATACGAATTGAACTTCGCCTAAATTTTCATCAAAAAAACTCTCAAGATCAGTTTTAATGGCTATGTGAGAAAACTGATATTTAGTGCTTTTAGCATCAAGTAATGGATCTATGTCCTCCCTTCGTTTATAGGCAATCAATTTACCCTGCTCACTAATTACCCCTACAAATCTAATGTAGGGACTAATTCCTGCAATGTTATCACAAATTACTTTATAATCTGCTTTGTCCATCAGCTTTGCTCTGAAAATATGATATTTTAAGGATTGTTATTTTGAAAAATCAAAAAAATCAACCAAATAGTCGTTTTTGTTATATAATCCAAAAAGTTGTCTCCTTTGTGGACTTTGCAGCTATCTTTCCGTTTGCTACTGAAGTAGGGTATATTGGACTTAGTCTGGTGAGTTTTTTTGGTTCGTTAATTCCTTTTGTTCCTTTGCCATCATTTCTCTTACTTGCAACAATGTCTGTAGGGGACAAGTTTGATCTTCATCTTTTAGCCATACTTTCTGCAGTTACTGCAACTGCAGCTAAGGTGATCGTGTTTTCTGTAAGCTATGAGGGAAGGAGAATAATGAGTGAGAAATCTAGGAAAAGAATGCGACCTTTTGAAAGACTAGTTAAAAGATACGGTGCAGGTGCCGCCTTTTTTGCGGCGGCTACCCCAATTCCAGATGATTTAGTCTATGTTCCATTAGGGCTTGCAAAATACAGTCCAAAAAGATTCTTTATTGCGACCTTGACTGGAAAGTTAGTTCTAAGTTATGTGATTGTCTTTGTTTCACATTATATGGGGTTGTCATTGGTGGAACCCATTTTAGAAGATGTAGAAGATGTTACTACTGTCTATGTGGGAATCGTAATATTTGCTGCAATGATGACTTCTGTTGTAATCTTGCTTTTGAGGTTAGATTGGAATAAAATTATGGGGAGATTTGCTCCTTGGACATTAGATGAAAACAACGAAGATGAAGAAAAGAAAAATTAGCTCTTTTCTACTGTACCTTGCTTGAAAGTAATTTTTTCATGGCACGAAAATAAAGACCATATACAAAACCAGTGCTTTTAAGCATGTATTTGAAGACAAATCTGTTTTTTAATTGCATACTCTCTTTTTCATTTTTATATCGTAAAGACCGTTGTAGGTGATTGGCATCAATCTCTTTTTCATCAAAAATTGAAAACAATTCTTTAATCTCCTCTTTGGTTGTAGATAGAGGTTTGTCAAAGGCAAAAAGTATATCATCACATGCCCAAAAATTTGCTTTTACTGCATGAGAAAAAGCAGATTTACAGCTAAATGGAAAAATAACATAGCTCATCATCAAAAGTAGCATTGCATTAAAGGAAGCTTTTACTTTTTCAATTGAAGGCATTTTTTTTGGTATTTGACTTCTATAGTCCTTTCCATACAAAATAACTCCAGTGTTTTTTATTCTCTTCAAAAATAATCCAAATGACGCAATTGTTCTAGTACCAATTTCAATTTTGATGTCTTTTCTAATTAAAAATTCTTTAAAATCAAGTTGCTCTTCTGCTACCACATAGAATGGTTTTCCAAACATCATCTTACTCTCCGTTTTGAATATCAAATCCAAAGCTAAATTGTTTGTTTTTTTATGGGTTGTACATGTCTCTGCAAGTTGAAGCTGATACTTTGAATCTAGCGCAATTAATCTAGAATTAAGATAATTTTCAACTTCTTGACATTTCTTTTTAGTTTTAATTACGACAATGCAATCAATATCAGATTTTCCTTGTATCCATTCCCCCGTGGTGGCTGATCCAAACAAGATAAATGAAATAATCTCGGTGGGGTATTTTTGTACTAGGTCGTTAACCAGTTCGTGCATAAACTCTCTTAATTTTATATTTTGAATTGTCAAAAGGTACTCCTAACTACATTTATCCAGGATATCCTATTAAAAAATTAAGCAGAAAATTTTAATTTTTATCGCACTGAGGAAATTCCCTGTAGGTTTTAACAAATGAATCTCGTGCTGGTTTGGTTTTGTTTTGGCTTATTGGAGCATAAGAAGATTGATTCATTTTTAATTTTTCCATTAGTTTTACAATTGACGAAATCATATTTTACTAATTGCAATCCAACCGTAATACAACATGTAATTAGTTAATGTAACATATTACAGCTTGGGCAATTCTTGTACTCGGAGGGAAACAAGGCTTTACAATAAACACATTGTGAGGTTGTTTCTTCGTAAAAAATATCATCTGATATTTCCCTAGAAAAAATTTTTGTTGGTATTTTTTTGCAAAAAACTTCACTCACTGTTTCCGTTGGTATTTTTTCTTGATAGATAAGAACCATAAATTATTTTAGTAAAAATATTAGTTAACTGTGGCTTCAAAAATAAGCTAAGGTATTTTCAAATCAGCTAATTTTAATTTCAAAATCAATTTAAAATTTTATAAAAACACGATTAGGGTTTTAGAAATGGGATATGAATTTTGATAAAAAACATTTTTACACAAAAAAATTTTAGGCTCACAAAGTATAATGTGTAATAACTTTCAATAACTGTGTAATATTAATTTTGAAAAAGTAATATTGAAAAATAACTTTAAGATGGATCTAAAATTATTCCCAATAATCAGTAATTAAAAACCATAAATTAATTTTCAAGGTTAATTTTAAAGTTCCAAAGATTGTCAGTAGCCTGCTTTATTCCAATTCGTGGACTAGCAAAAACTTTTTTTCGTCTTTCAATTCCCTTTGTAATGAACAATTCTGAATTTTTAGTTAAATCTACTCCGTATTGCTTTTGTGTTATGTTCATCGCTTGAGTTAGCTTTGCAGGACCATTTGCAAGAATTTTCTCATCATCTTTTCCTCTATTCTTTTTCATTAATTTGATGCCAGTATCGGGATGAATTCCACGAATTAATACTGCTCCAGCCTCAACATTGGGATTTCTAGCAACTACATTGAAACAAAAGTACATTCCATAGGTGAAATAAACATAGGATCTTCCTACTTCTTCAAACATTGCTTTATTTCTGTCCGTTTTTCTCCGAAACGCATGACTAGCAGGATCTTCTTTGTGTTTGTATGCTTCCGTTTCAATAATTATGCCTGAAATGGTATTTTTTCCAATTTTCCGGACTAGTTTTTTGCCTAGAAGGTCTTTTGCAACAATTACAGTATCTCTGGCATAAAATGACCTAGGAAGCAAACTCAATGTCGGGTATAACCTGCCTTCCATTTTTTAGTTCTTTTATTACTGCAAATAATTTTTTTATATCTTGCTTTAGTGTTTCAATTAATTCTTGATTGTAAATTGTGGCTGCAGGATGAATTGTAATAAAATACAATTGGTTATTCTTTTTGGCTACTTTTCCCCGAAATTTTGTAATTTCAGATCCTCCTAAAAGTGAACCAAATGCAGTGTTCCCCAAAATACAAATAATTTTTGGGTGTATGATTTCAATTTCCTGTTGAATGTATTCATTGCACAATTGTTTTTCATCTTTGTTTGGAACTCTGTTATTTGGTGGTCTACACTTTACAATATTTGTAATGTAAATCTCATCACGAGTTACTCCTACTTCAGAAAGTGCTAGGGATAATTTTTTTCCGGCCGCACCCACGAATGGTTCTCCCTTGAGATCTTCATTTCTTCCTGGAGCTTCTCCAATGAAAATTACATCTGAGTGAAAATTCCCTTTCCCTGGAACGGAAAAAGTTCTAGTCTTTGATAATCTACATTTGGTACAATCAATTACATTTTGTCTAATTTTTTTTAGGTTCATTAGTTTACACTCTTTAATGTGGCTTGGCCTCTAATTGATGGTCCTCCATTACCCATTATCATTGATTGCATAGGGTCACCTTTTCCACAATTTGTTATTGGTCTTACCGTAAAGTCATTTCCACATGCATCAATAGAGTTAAAAAAATCTGGTGCAGTTCCCATAACAATTACATCTCTTAGCAAATCTGTAATTTCACCATTTTCAATTTTTTGAGCATACTGGCACGAAATACTCCAGTTATATCTTTTCATATCAATCGAGGGAATCTTCATGTTTGAAACTAGAAATCCTTCCTTGACCTCCTTTATCATCTCGTCAGGTTTCCAATCGCCTCCAGAAATACAAGTGCAGGCCATCCTAATCAGAGGCATGAATCTATAGCTTGTTGCTCTCATGTTACCTGTCGGTTGAGAGTCAAATTCGATTGCCGTTTCTCTGTTTTGCATGTGGTTTTTTAAAACTCCATTCTCAATTAGGGTGGTCTTTTTTGTGGCAACCCCTTCATCATCAAAGTAATACCATCCCAAGCTTCCTTCAATTGTTGGATCATCGAAAACGGTAAGATGTTCTGAACCAATCTCATGTCCAAGTTTTGTTTTCCACCAAGCACCTCCTGCCCATGCCATTTCCTTTCCTAATACTCGGTCAGCTTCTGAAGGATGCCCCAATATTTCATGGGTGAGAAGAGATACAAAATCAGGATTCATTACAACAGTCCCTTTCTCTTCCCTTATGGTTTTAGCATTCAACAGTTTAATTGCTCTTTGAGCAATTTCATGTGCACTAGTTTGAGCTTGATTTTTTCCAATAATTTGTTCCATTCCACCTCTTCCTCCCTCAGTAATGTTTACGGATTGAGTAAGTCCAGAATCATGTGCAATTGCCGTCATGTCAATAACAACGTCGGTAAAATTTTGTAGAATCTCTGAACCTTCACTGGATGTAAAGTATTTTGAATTTTCAGTATACCATGGATTTATGATTGACTTTTTAATTTTTTGATTGGCAGAAATTATCTTGTCACACTCTAACCCAACCTCAATTAAGTCATCTATGTGTGGTCTTTTGATTACAGAAAGTTCTTTTTTAATTTTATAATTTTTAATCGGAATTAATTTTGTTTTAACACCTCGTCTTTGGGAATTGTGATCAGCATTTTTAGTTGCTTGTTCTATAGCATATTTGATTCCATCAAAATTTTTGGGATTTGTAACGGAAAAAAATCCCCAAACCCCATTTTTTAAAATTCTAATTCCCATTCCTAAATCCTTTTTTTCTAAAGAATATTCAATGTCCCCATTTTCAATTAAAACAGATTTTTGTGATTGTATTTCTGCGCGAACATCACAATAATCCGCCCCTGATGATTGTCCATGCTTAATGGCTTTATTAGCCAATTCTAAAAAATCTGAATCCACAAAAATTAGAAAAAAGACGGGCTTCGTAAATCTTCTGGATTTCTAGTGGTGGGATATAGCAGGCATTGTAAAATAGTACTCATCCTCAAATTCAAAGTCAGTTGACCCGTTTTCTCTTAAAAATTCAAAGTATTTTGTGCAATTGGAATAAAATTCCTCATTTTTTTGGGCTATTTGTCTTTCATCCATAACTCTTCTCTTGAAAATTCCATTTTTTTGCCTAAGTGAGAGATTTTAACCCTTGGTGTTTGAATTGTTTAAGCAATGGCTATTGCATGTTTTGGGATTGAACATGTGAACGCAGCGCCTTTTCCTTCCTCAGATTCTACTGTGATTTGCCCTCCGTGGTTCTCAATAATTCCTTTACATATTGCTAGTCCAAGCCCGCTTCCGCCCCTTTCTCGAGTTAAAGTAGTATCAACCTGGTAAAATTTCTTAAAAAGATCCTGTTGTTTGTCTTTTGGTATGCCCATTCCGTTGTCTTTTACAGAAATTTGTATGTCAGAGGGTGTTTCCTCCATAGATACATGGATTTTCCCGTTTTTTGGTTCTACTGCAATCAAAGCATTTTTGATGAGATTTGTAATTACCTGTTTGATTCTTTCTGGGTCGTGGACGACAAGACAGCTTTTTGCGGTAAATGTTAGTTGAACTTCTTTGGACTCTGCTTGTGGCAATAAAGCATTTACAGATTCTTCAATTGATTCTTGGATGTCCCCATCTTCCTTTTTCATTCTAAGTTTTCCAATCTCTAATTTCTGCACATCAAGTAAGTCAGATATTATTCCTAAAAGGGTAGTTGAACTTGATTTAATTATCTCTAATCTGTTTTTTTGTTCAGGATTTAATTTTCCTAAATGTTCTGCAAGTAAAATATCAGCATATCCTTGAATTGGGACTAAAGGAGTTTTTAACTCATGAGTTATCATTGCTAAAAATTCGTCTTTTGCAAGTTCAGTATTTTTTGCAATTTCTTCTTTTTCTTTTATGGTATCTGACATTACATTGAAGGAAGATACCAAATCTCCAATCTCGTCTTTCCCTTTGTATTTTACCTTCTCTCCATACATTCCTTCCTTCACACGAGCTAATGCCTTGCTAATTGATTCTAATGGGGCAAGTGATTGTCTAATCACAACAGGAACCAAAAAGAAGGTTGCCATATCTACTGCTAATAAAATTTGAATTAGCATTTCTTGGTTAGACCCCTTCCCAAAAATTCCAAAATTTTCATCTTGGTAAAGCAAAAACAAGTTAAAAGCTGCCGCTACAATTAAAATTCCAATTAGCATATACAATCTAGTAACAATCTTCACAATTAGAAAATCTAGGCATGAGGTATAAAAAGAAGGGATGTTATTTCTTGAACAGTCATGTCAGACGAGTTTTTACAGGCTGCGACAAAGGAATTGAACGAGGATCTTTCTGCAATATTGAAGATCCTAGACTCATGCACAAACGATGAAGACGTTCTTAAAAATTCAGAACAAATTGAACGACACATGCATAAAATCAAGGGGTTGGCTCCAATGATGGGAAAAGATAGCATCGGAGCCTTAGCAAAAACTTTGGATGAAATTTTAAAAAAACTTGTAAACGGTCAAAAAATTGAGGGGTTTTTTGAACCTCTTTTAACTTCGGTATCTGAGATGAAAATTGCAATGGAAAAACTACATGATCTAAGTCAGGCTCAAAAAACTATTTCGGATATTTACTCAAAGATTTCTCAATAGTATTAATGTTCAAAATTTTGAACTCTGAATTATTTTTATCATAGGAGTATCACTTTTTTTGCATATGGCTAATATTATGATAGCAGATGATTCAGATGCAATTCGTCTTGTCTTAAAAGATCTTTTGGGAATCGGCAAACATTCAGTTGTTGCCGAGGCCGTCAACGGAGATGAAGCAGTTGATTTGTTTTTTAAAACAGGCCCTGACTTACTTTTACTCGATTTGGCAATGCCAAAAAAAGATGGTCTCACGGTCTTAACAGAAATAATGGAAAAGGACCCTCAAGCTAAAGTTGTATTAATCACAGCAAGTGATGATCAAAAAATAATTAACAAGTGTTTAGAAATTGGTGCTAAATCTGCAATCTCCAAACCCTTTGATTTTAATATTGTAATCAAACAAATTAATGATTGCTTGGAGAATTAAGAGAACTAATTTAAGGCCATCCGATTCACTAATTTTGGGAAAATTTTGTCAAAAGTTGTTCTAGATACTAGTGTGATAATAAATGGTGAGATTTCTAAATTTATAGGCACTGGTAATTTACGAAATTGCCAGGTGATTATTCCTCAAGCAGTTGTTGATGAACTGCAATCCCAAGCCACTCAACGAAGAGACCAAGGATTTGTTGGATTAAAAGAAATACAACACCTCAAATCTATCTCGAAAGGTTTTGGGCTAGAAATTTCAATTGAAGGGAGTCATCCATCAATTGAGGACATACGACTTGCAGGTAAAGGAAAAATTGATTCCTTAATAATGGATATTGCTCGAAAAGAGAATGCAACATTATACACATCTGACCATGTTCAGAATCTTGTAGCACAAACAGGAGGAATAACCTCGGTATACTTGCATCCTGAAATTAAAGAAGAAGAACTTGAATTTCTAAAATATTTTGATTCGGAAACAATGAGTGTTCATTTAAAGGAAAACCTCTACCCTCTTGCTAAAAGAGGTCTTCCAGGACATTTTGAACTAACAAAGGTTTCTGATGAAATTCTTACCAGAGATAAGTTAGAATTCATTGCTAAACAAATTCTTAACACTCCTAAAACATCTGATTCAAGTACCTTAGAAATTTCAAAAAATGGTGCAGAGGTAATCCAACTCAAAGATTACAGAATAGCTATTACAAAGCCTCCCTTTTCAGAGTCTTTTGAAATTACAATTGTACATCCTATTGTAAAATTATCTCTTGATGACTATTCAATTTCTCCTGAATTAATGGCAAGATTTGCCGATAGAGCAGAAGGTATTGTTATTTCAGGCCCGCCGGGTTCAGGAAAAAGTACTCTGGCATCAGGTCTTGCAAATTTTTATCATAGTAAAGGTAAGGTTGTAAAAACATTTGAGTCACCTAGAGATTTACAAGTAGATCCTGGAATTACTCAGTATAGTAAACTAGATGGAAGTTTTGATAATTCCGCAGACATTTTGTTGCTTGTCCGACCAGATTATACTGTATTTGATGAGGTAAGGAGAAGAGAAGATTTTCACACCTTTGCAGATTTGAGATTAACAGGAGTTGGAATGGTTGGGGTGGTTCATGCAAATTCACCAATTGATGCTATTCAAAGATTTATCGGAAAAATTGAGCTAGGAATAATCCCAAATGTTCTTGATACCGTCGTATTTGTTAAAAATGGAAAAATTGACAGAGTCTATGATTTGGAACTTAAAGTCAAAGTTCCAACAGGTATGACTGAATCCGATTTGGCTAGGCCAGTAATTGAAATTAGAAATTTTGAAAACAATGCCCTTGAACATGAAATTTACACGTTTGGAGAAGAAAACGTAATTGTGCCAATTGGTCAAAAGGTCAAAAAGGTAGGAATCGAAAAACTTGCAGAAGACAAAATCCGTGACACCTTTAAACGATATGATCCTGAAGCGCAAGTTGAAATATTGTCAGATAATCGCGTGAAGGTTCTAGTTGACCAAAGCACTATACCCTCAATTATTGGACGTGGCGGCTCTAACATTAGCGATATTGAAAAACAACTGAACATTCACATTGATGTAGTTGAGAGAGGTGCCTCTGGGCATTCCCTGTCAGGAGAATTACCATTCTCGTTTTCGGAATCAAAGACTGCAGTAGTGCTTACTGTAAGTAGAGAATACAATACAATGCATGCAGATATTTTTGTAAATGACAAGTATGTGACAACACAAAGAATCGGAAAAAAAGGTCACATAAAAATTCCAAGACGTTCAGATGCTGCCAAAAATCTAATGCAGCTTGCATCCTCACAAAATGATATTCATATTTATCTTAAAGATTTTTAAAATTTTCTAAAATCTTTGGATTTGATTTTAAAAAAGTTATGAATTTTCGTAGTTGTTTAATGGTTTTTGGATTTAAATGATGTTCAATTCCTTCTGCATCTTGATTGGCTGTTTCATATCCTACCCCGAGGATTTCAAAAAACTCTAACAAGATTCCATGTTTTTGTCGAATTGTCTCAGCTATTTGGTTTCCTTTATTGGTTAGATTAATTCCATGATATTTTTCATATTCTAAAAATCCACTTTCGTCTAATCTTTGCAGCATCTTTGTAACACTGGGAGCACTTACATGCATGTATCTGGAAATATCAAGGGTCGTTGCATATCCTTTTAATTCCACCAACTCTGCAATAATTTCCAAATAATCTTCCATTCTTGCGCTAAAATTGTCCCGTTCGGATTTGTGAGCTGCCTTTATGGATTCTAATCGTTTTGCACTTTTTTTCAACATTTTTTGATTCCAATCATGCCTATAATAACTGGATGTCATACCTAAACCATGGTTATAGGAAGTTGACTAGCAGGTATCTGGTTTTGATCTTTGAATCTTAACTAATTTTTTCAAAATACATCCTAGGCATGGTAGACCACCTAAAGGCTAGATTAGATAAACTCAGAAAGATTCATGAAACTACATCCCGACGAGCTAGTTATTATTCTGATATTGCAAAGATTGACCCGGATCACCACAAAAGACATCTAGGAGCGCTTCAAAAAGCACCAGCCCCTGGAAAGAAGCTCCAAAAGGTTGGATTTTTGATGTTATGGGTACCTGAACCAACAGGAGTTACTTGTGCAATAGGAGGACCGATGATTCTAGCAGGAAGATACCTTGACAAAAAATACAATGGGTCTACAATTCATGATATTGGTCATGAAACTAAAAACACTCTTTCCTCTATTAGCGATTTTAAAAAATCTGTTTTTTAGACTAGCATATTACCAAAATTTTTGTTGTAACTTTTGAACATGCATTTTGTTAAGTAATTTTTGGTCATTGTAATTATAGGAAGTTCACGACAAGAGTCTTATTTCATGCCCCCTCTAGGCCTTGCGTGGACTACCATAAAAATTATCAATAGAATCAGTTGAATACTAGACATACTTCCTATTATTGTGGAACAAAAGAAGAATGAAATTGAAGAGTTAATTGATAACATGATTTCGGGTGGTGATGATTTTGTTGCCCACCTAAAAAAATCTCTACCTGAATCATTAGCAGAAACTCTTACAATGTTTCATGAATCAAATGTGTCTAATCTCAAAAAGATCAAAAAACTTATGAAAACAAAATAACACAGTTTTTTTAAAATGTTACAATAGTCTAGTATTTTCAGTGCTTTTGATTTATGAAAAAATTAATCTTCGTCTAAAAATTCTATTTCGTCAGACTCTTCTCTAATTTTATTCATTATGTGTATGGTTATTGCCATAATTTCTGGATGGATTTTTAAGATAATAGAACAGTTTTGTTCAAAATGGACATAAATCTTCTAAAAATAACACACTGATCTGGGTATAGCAACATTACCCAATCTATTAAGCCAAATTTACGCACAAAACCAAGTGAATAAGACACTACTTCAGTACTATTGTGGGAACTGCGACAACATTCTCAAGGAAATTGACAATGAAATCAGGCTGACTTGCAGCATTGAGTCGTGCCCATTTTGTGACACACTTTTGAGCGATTCACTTCAAAAACGAAAGATCAATTTCAAACCTCGTTTACCTTTAATTGTATTTCAAAGAGCATCACAATTACCAAAGCTCACATTTGATATTGAAAAGCTTGATTCTATTTTACACTTTCTTACCCCAAATCATAAAGTCTGCATTGCAGGAGCTCATGTACAAAAACTAGTAGAAAGACTGTGTGTTAGAGCACAACTTCCATGTAGGTATGGTGGGCTAGATTCTAAAGTGCTGTTAATTGATGGTGCAAACAGTTCTGATTTGTATCAATGCATTGATTTTGCACAACAATATGGGTTGGATGTCAAAAAAATTCTGTCTGGAATAATCTCTTGCCGAACATTTACTGTTTACCAACTTGCAAATCTAATTATCAATGAACTATCTAATGCAATCAAACAGTATGATGTCAAGATTGTTATAATTACAAATTTGCTTCATTTTTTTACAAATGACCCCTTCTTGAATCATAATGAAATGCAACAAGTGCTAAAGTCAGTTATATGGTCTTTGAAAAAAATACAAAACTGTCTTGTTGTAGTCTCTCTTGGGTCTCCTACAAAGTTTGATGGAATGTTATTGCAATTGTTTTCAAAAACAATCAAAATACGGCAAAACTACCATGCTGTCTCTGTCCATGTTGATGATCTTGGAAAAAAACATTCAGTGTTAATTAATACTGAATCTTTGGAGATTGTACCGCAACACTAGGTGATCTTATGGGAAGAACAGTTCCTTCATTTCGCATTGCATTGTATCAAGAAGAAAAAAAATGGAGAAAGTTTCGTGCAACTCTTGACAAAAAAGACAAAGCAATATTTGATGACATGTTTGCTACTGCAAGGCTGTACATTTCTGCATGCATGATGTCGTGTAGGCCAATAAGACTAGAAGCAATCTTCATGTCAATAATTTTCCATCATTTCAAGCAGATTTTGAG